>WFYI01000024.1 GCA_015490155.1 Aquificaceae bacterium
ACCTTAGCCTTCCTCTGATACTTCATGTACTGCGGTATGGCTATGGACGCCAGTATGGCTATGATGGCTATGACAACGAGCAGCTCGATTAGGGTAAAACCCTTGTTAAGCCTACGGCTTTCCTCAAATGACTTGACAGTGTCTCTCATGACACCCACCTCCTTTAAAGAGATTTATACACCTTTAAATAATATGCCTTTTTTCTGTCAGGGTCAAGAATAGTTTATAATTACCAATCTACTTGAACGGAGGTTTTACTATGGAAGACAAGGTTTTGAGTATGGAGGACAGGGTTATTTTAATAGTTAGAGAGTTTTTTGAGGAGATAGATAGAGCTGAGCCTTTTGAGAATAACCTCGTGGACTTCAAGCTCAAGCTCAAAGCAAAGATGTTGGAGGTGATTACCGCATACCCTACGGACAACAGCTATGCCAACAGAAGCTTTGACACGGTTCTGGAAGGGGTTGACAAGACCATAGATGAGTTTTTGAACAAGCTTGATACGGAAAACGAAGAAGCTATGCTAAGGTTTATAAAGACACTTGAAGGTATAAACGAGATTCTCAAGGAGTTTCTTTACGAGGACAGGATTCAGGATAAGAAAAGGGTTTCAAGCCTGAGCGGTAAGATATCCAATACTGTACAAAAACTCAGGCTTATGTGGAACAAGAAGTTCGGCGGGATTTTGAGGAAAATAAAATCCCTGTTCGGTAAGTCCTAAGTGATACACCTAATAGACTTTTTTGTGTTTTTCTTAGCCTGGTTTTTTCAGGCTTTTACGGGTTTTGGAGCAGGTATCTTCATAGTTGGTATCCTTTCCCTTTTCCACTCGCCCCATACCGTTATAGTTAGCTCAGCCCTTATAAACTTTATGGGGACGCTGTTCATGTCCTTTTCCCTCCTGAAACTCGTTAAATTAAGGTGGAGCATACTGCTCCAGCTTATAGGTGGCTCTATACCGGGTATATTTATCGGCTCTTACGTATTGCTCTTGCTGTCGGAAAGGGAGGTAAAGGTTCTGATAGGTGCTTTTATACTCCTTATGGGTATTTACGACCTTGCGGTTCAAAAGGGGAAACTTGAAAACTTCAAGATGTCAGAGGGAACCTTTACCACAATCGGTGTCGGCTTTATAGCAGGTGTGTTCGCCGGACTTATAGGTATGGGCGGACCCCCGCCGGTAGTTTACCTAAACCAAATTATGAAGGACATAGACCAGCTCAAACTGACTCTATCCGTGTTTTTTACCTCCAATATATGTTTTAGGTTATTGTCTTACCAACTTCAAGGTGGAACGCAGTATATAGACACATCTCTAATACTATCCTCCGTAGTTGCTATACCATTAGGTATACTTCTCGGTTTGTATCTATCGAGAAAGATTTCTACACAGAGCCTTAAAAGGTTTATATCCTACAGCGTTGCTCTTCTTGGAGCAGGATTACTTATAGAATCGGGTTTGCTATAATATTAACCTCCCGCGTCCCGGGGTGTAGCTCAGGTGGCAGAGCGTCGGCTTTGGGAGCCGAAGGTCGCAGGTTCAAGTCCTGCCACCCCGATAACGGCAGGGCCCGTAGCTCAGATGGATAGAGCAGGGGATTTCTAATCCCCAGGTCGGAGGTTCGAGTCCTCCCGGGCCCGCCATTGAAAAACAATCAAATCCTTTGATGGCTTTAGAAGACTGCACACATACGGAAAAAGTTCAGCTTTCCTAAAGGATTTTAAAGCAGCGAGAACTCCTCAAGAATTGGAGAAGGCTTGAACATAACTATATAACGAAGAAAGGGTTAAATTAAGCTGGTACAAGTCAAGAGTGAATTTACCGAAAAGGCTCAAATGAAGTATTTGACTTTGACTATCAAGAAAGTCTTAGAACTATATTCAAGGATTTTTGCTAACCTTGGTGGTAAGGTAGGGATTAGAGATGTAGCTCTATTTGAAAGTGCCATAAACCAGCCGAAAGCTTCCTTTGGGGGACATGACTTTATGAGTGCACAATAACCAAAGCTGTCCTATGTGAGGCTATAATCAAAAACTACCCTTTTATAGATGGGAATAAAAGAGCAGGGGTCATGGCTATGGTTAGGCTTTTGGAGATAAACGACTACGACACATCAAAAATTCCCGATTATGTGTTTACAACATCGCCATAGGATTTGCACAAGGCTCTCTTAAGCGAGAAGAGGTTGTGAGTTCGTTATTATCCTACCCCGGAGGCCAAGTAAAAGCTCTACCGCCTATAAGGTGAAGGTGGAGGTGAAAGACCGTCTGACCTGCTCCTTTGCCAACGTTAAACACCAGCCTATAGCCTCCCTCTGCGTCCTCGTTCGGTGCAACACCTAACTCTTCAGCTATGGTTCTTGCTACGGTGAATAGGTGTCCTACCAAAGCCTCGTCCTGTTCCTCCGCCCAGTGGATACCCTTTATGTGCTTCTTGGGGATAATGAGAACGTGAACAGGTGCAACTGGGTTGATGTCGTGAAAGGCGTAAACCTGCTCGTCCTCGTACACCTTCTTTGAAGGTATCTCTCCTCTAACAATCTTACAGAAGATACAATCCTTTTCCTCCATAATTATGGATTTTACAAGTTGTATATGAGAATTGCCATCGGTAGTTACACCGGTGCACCTAACCCGCTGACGGACTTGGGAAATTCACTTGAACCTGACGCTACCTTCACAGCCAAGGTTATTTATCACAAACTCCCTTCCGTCCGTGAGAGTACACTTCCAGGCAGTATATCTCGGACAGCTAACCCTTTTCTTTATTATCAACTGTCCTGCCGTTGTAGAAAAAGAGCATTTACCACATACCGAGGGTCTCATCGCGTTGGGCTTAATCAGGGACTCACACCTCTGTATGTCCTTTACTATAGTTATGTCGTCGTACCTATCGATGGATAGCTTCTTACTCTTAACACCGCAGGAGGAAACACCCAAAGCCACCAGGCCCAGCATGGTCAATAGAAGGTATCGCATAACCTATAGTATAGCCCTTAAGGTAAGCCACAGGAGAACGAACCCGCAGGGTATTAGCTTGTTCCTCATGAAGATTAACCCCGCCGCCCCTAACAAACTCAGAACCACGGCCTCGTAAAGCCCCATAGACGGATATAAGGAAAAGCTCACGAGGGATAGCTTGTCCACCGCAAAGACAAATATCCGACCTACCAAGTTAAATGCCTCCATGACAGGTTCAAAGCTGAATAAGGTAATTAAGGAAAGCATACCCAGTGCAGAGTAAAGAAATGCTATCGGGAGCATGAAGGGCGTGAGGATAATCGACATGGGAGACACAGAGGCAAAGGTAGAAAGTAAAGGAGAAACTCCTGTAAAAGCGGATAATGAGGCTGTAAAACTTTTACTCCAAAACCCACCGCCCACATCTTTTAGGGAGAGGATTATATACAAAGTGGCAAAGAAGGATAACCAGAAGGAGTAAGAAAAGAGGTAGTTAGGGTACAGTGTGAGTATTACACTCCCGGAAAACAACAGGGTAGCAAAGGAATTTACTTTTCTATAGGAAATAAGGGCAAGTATAAATACGACGGCCATGATGTAAGCTCTCAAAACGGGAGGATTGTCGGGAACTACCCAAAGCACGTAAAGGCTGACTCCGACTAAAGCCAAAGGGTACCCGTAGGGAACGGGTAAGCTCTTTGAAAGAAGAAGAACTATCATTCCCACATGTAGTCCGCTTACCACGAGCAAGTGGGCAAGATTAGTCGAGTTCAGGGCACTGTTTAACCTCTCCGTTAGTACAGACCTACCTTCTCCGAAAAGAAAAGCAAGCCCGGTACCCCTTACATCAACGGATTCGGTCTTTGACGAGTATCTGGACATCAAAGTATCTCTCGGTGAGTTGGCTATGTGCAAGGACCTAACCTTCTTGTAAGAAGAGTTTATGAAAACCCTGCTCCCCTTTACCCTGACACTGCCCTCGAGGGACACAACCCTAAAGGGAAGTTCTACCGCACCGTAAAGTTTAAGAAACGCTCTCTTACCCGTTAGTTTCTCCTCAGATGAATGCAATACCTTTACGCTTGCGGATATACCCCTTTCATCGACACTGTACCCCTTGTCCAACTCGAGTACCAAATTCATATCCTTAAAGCTCTTTTGCGGAAGTTCAGCTCTGTAAAAGGCTACAAAACACACCAGCAGGAAAACTAAAAGATGAAGCACCTCCCCTCGGTTCATCTTCCGCTACCAAGATAAGAAAATACTGTTACTCCGTCAACGGTAAAAAAGCTCTAAGGGTTCACCCTTTTTAAGTTTCAAAACCTCCCTCGCATTACCAGTGGAAATAAATATCTCCATAAACCCAAAGCTCCCGCATATAAAACCCGGCTTTTCCCTCGAGCCAGCGAGAAAATTGTCAAACACCCCGAGCTTTTCTCCTCTAAAAATCCCGTGGGAGTAAGCTCCACATGGAATATTGGTTACAGCGTTACCGAACCTGTCAAAGTAAACTATCTGCCCCCTAACACTCTCTCCACCTTCGTGAGGTTCTGGGAAGTCCAACCTGAACCTGTAATCCCACTCACTACCCAGCTCCTTTAGAGGAACCCCTTTAGATATGTAAGCACCCGCCGGAGAAAATACATCCCTGCCGTGAAAGGTCTTGTTCCTTTTCGGGAGAAGGTATTTTTTATTTTCTATAACTACCGCCTTCGGCGGTAAGTTTATATCCTTAATAACTAAGTCTAAAATCCCGTTATCCGGAGCAACGAAGTAGTAGTCTCCACAGCGAACAGCCAGAGGGTTTCTTGCCGTTCCCACGCCCGGGTCAACCACGCAGACGAAAACCGTTCCGGACGGAAAGTAAGAATAGTGAGCCTTTAATACCAAGGCCCCCTCAAGGATGTTAAAAGGCTCTATATCGTGGGAAAGGTCTATCACCTCCGCCCGAGGATTTATCGATAGGATTACGCCCTTGAGAACACCGGCAAATCCGTCTCTGAGTCCGAAGTCGGTCAGCAGAGCTACAGTATTCAAACCCTCGTTGCACTCAGTACATCTAAGGCTTCTTCCACACTTGCTCCCTCGTGGACAATCTTGACCATCGCCTTGACCATATTCGAGGGCTCCTTGGCTTGAAAAACGTTACGCCCTATAGAAAGCCCGCTCGCCCCGGCTTGAACTGCACCATGCACCATCTCGAGAACTTCTCTATCGGACTTCATTCTGGGACCACCAGCTATTACCACCGGTATGGGAGAGCCGTCCGTGGCAAGTTTAAAGGTTTCGGGGTCACCCGTGTAGGGAACCTTAACTATGTCCGCACCAAGCTCAGCCCCCACTCTCGCACAGTGAGCAACAACCTTGGGGTCGTACTGATTTTCTATCTTGGGACCCCTACCGTAAACCATAGCAAGCAGGGGAATTTGCCACTCCTCGCAGGCTTTAGATACAGCTCCGAAGTCTCTTAGCATCTCCCTCTCCGTTTCAGCCCCGAGGTTCACGTGTATGGATACGGCGTCCGCACCGAGCTTTATAGCCTCCTCAACCGTACATACCAAAACCTTTTCGTTCTTAGTAGGCGATAGGTCTGTGGAAGCCGACATATGAACTATAAGACCTATGTCCCTACCTCCGCCCCTGTGTCCGGAACGAACCATTCCTTTATGCATAACGACAGCGTTAGCTCCTCCATCTGCAACCTTGTTCACGGCATCCCTTATATCCACGATACCCTCTATGGGGCCTGAGCTTACACCGTGGTCCATAGGCACTATTACCGTTCTCTTCGTGTCCCTGTTCATTATCCTTTCGAGCCTTACCATCTTTCCGATTCCCATGCTTAACCTCCTCTGAAGGTAAAACTAATAACCCCCACCTGAGTGTCTCCTCCGTCTATACTCTCAAAGCGAATTCTTCTAACGTAGTTCATCAAAGTAGTATCTATTTTAACATCACCGCTCCTTTGAACTATAATGCTCTTAACCACCTTGCCGGAAGGGGAAACCCATATTTTAATCTTTACCACGGAAGGAAATTCTCTGGTGATAAGCTCAGGTGCAGGGGGAATGCTTACTATCCTCCTTGAACCTGTGTGGAACTTAACACCTCCGCTGCCCAAAACCGCTGATATATTTCCTATCTCCTTCTTTTGAGGTACAGTTCTCACATTTCCTTCGGCTACCTTCTTCCTGACCTTTTCCTCCAAACTCGCAAGTATGGAGACATCTTCTTCTTGCTTCTTCTTAACTGGGAGCTTTACATCTCCTTTCTCGTGGGTTTCAGAAACAGCTACAGAAGAAGCTTTATCCTTTCCGTGGGAGTGCTTTTTTGGCTTTGTAGCACTCCGCTTAGAATGTTTGCCGCTATCCTTTTTAACAACTTTCTTTACGGGTTTAACAGCTTTCTTTACGGACTTGCTCTTACTAACTATCTTCCCCTTGGCACCTAACTCCTCTTTAAAAACAACCTTTATAGGCTCTACCTGGGGTATGTCCTGAACCTTGACTATAAATACCCCTGCCAAAAAAGTAAAGAGAATTAAATTTATAACCACGGAAATCAGTAGGTATAAAGCCTCTTCCCCTATATGCTTAACCATCACATAAAATCATACACTTATCTTTCTAACGTCAAGGAAAGAGCCACTTTCAAAGCTCAGGAGTTTGGGAAATATGTCGAACAACAGCCGAGCAGCCTCCTCGGGAGTTCTTTTGGAAGATTCCCTTATTCTTTTTATCGAAGTGTACAAAGTGTCATCCTGAGCCATCACCTCCTCGAGCATTGGGGTGAGAACAAGCCCCGGGGCAAGAGCGGTTATGTGCGTTTTATCCATCTCCCTCGAGTAAAGCTTGAGTAAGCAGTTGAACGAAGCCTTTGATATAGAGTATGCGTTCCAACCACGGTTGCAGTTCACAGCCGCCCCTGAAGATATGCCTACTATCTGGTTAATCTCTACGCCAAGCTCCATTAAGGAATCGAGAATTAATTTGTTAGCCCATAGGTTCACGTTCATAACCCTGTCCATCTCTTGAAGAGACACGTCACTCATATCACCAAACTTACCGAGTATACCTGCGTTTAGAATAACTATATCGATACGATTTAGATTCCCTAACAGAGAGTAAACGGCAGTTTTGACATTCTCAAGCTCTTCTAAATCACACCTTACGAAGTTTACTTTACCGCGAAGCTCTTCCGGCAATCGCCTGCTGAGGGCGTAAACCTCGTATCCCCTTTCGATAGCCTCTGATACGAGAGCCTTACCTAATCCTGAGCCTATGCCCGTTATAAACGATTTTTTAGACAAAGACATTTTGCCTGTAATCCACAAACTCGTTTACATCAACGCCTGTAAGCTCCTTAAAGAACCTGCTACCGAGACGCCCGAAGGACTCTGCCCCTAAGATAAGAACCGAAAGCCTTCCCGTAGCTATGTCCTTCGAATAAGAAGACAAAAGCTCCTCTACAAAGGATTTGCTCACCCCTGCACCGTCCTGAAGTGTATCTGCAGGAATCCCAACTCTTCTCTCAGCTTCCACGTTCCCTATCACCATTAACCTCGAAACGGAACTTCTGAACTCTGTCTTTAGAGTTGCAGTCACCCTGCTGTTTAAAAACACATCTCTGTACTCGTATGGGACTAAAAAGGTAGGGTGAGTAGTTAGCTTAGGCTCTCTGAGTGGTATGTCCTGGAACGGCTCAAGGAGTTTTATCTTTACATACTGCTTGCTAAGGTAAAGCTCGTCTCCCACATGTTTGTAAACCTCTCCCTTTGCTACCCCCCTTATAGATTGGGAGTAAGGTTCTACAAAGGAAGGAATTATCTTCTTATCTATCTCGACCTTACCTTCAAGGAGAAACCAGTTCAGAAAAGGAAACTCAAACTCCTTTACCGGCAAGGATAGCTCTTCTGCAAACGCCCTTATGGACTTTATAAAAAGCGTCTCTTCCTTCGAGCCAGGCTGCCTTCCGCTACAGGAGACCAAATCCCACACCGCAAGCTCTCCCTTTTGATTGAACAAGCCGTGAACACAACCGCAGTAATCCTGATGGTAAATCTCCCTATCCTTAGAAAGTGTAAACATCTCTTGTGTACCACCGCCCTTGCGGTAGTTGAGTGCCAGAAATGATATAGAGTACTTCTCAGCTATCTCTTCCCCACTCTCCTTCAACTGCTCAAATTTCTTTTTGGGGCTCATGAGAAGTGTTGTAGTAAAGGTGGTAAAGCCCTCTTCCTTCGCAAACTTAGCAGAGCGTTCAAGCCTAAAGTCAAAACAGAGCTTACACCTTTCTCCCCTTTCAGGTTCCTTTTCATAGCCCTTGACTTTTTCCATCCATGCCTCAACATCGTACTCTCCTTCCTCAAGCTCTATACCGAGTTCGTTGCATACCCTTTGGGTTTCCACGTACCTTAGCTTGTATTCCTCGTAGGGATGTATGTTGGGGTCGTAGAAAAAGCCCTTAATGTAGGCATGGGGAAAATCCTGCCTAAGTCTTTTTAGGAAGTATACCGCATCCGGGGCGCAGCATATATGAACGAGAATTTTACTCAACGTTTTCACCTCTAACTTTGTTCATTATAAGGTCTTCGACCTTCATAACCTTTCTCTTCGAAACATTAACTATAGATTTGGAAAATTCCTCGCTCTCGTGTACTTTTGAGAATTCCTGCTTGATAAACTCTAAAAGCTGGTCAACCTGATTTTGTAGCTCCTCTACCTGAGACTTAAGATTTAAAATTACATCAACGCCTGCCAAATTTACACCAAGCTCCCTTGTCAGGAATAAGATGAACTCCAGCCTCTTTAAATCCTCATCAGAGTACAGCCTTGTATTACCCTGTGTCCTTGAAGGTTTAAGCAATCCTTCCCGTTCGTAAAGTCTGAGCGTCTGAGGGTGTATGTCGTACATACGTGCGACCACTCCTATGGTGTAACAGGCTTTATCCTTCTTCATGGCTAGCTACCTCTTCTTAATCCTCTCCGGCTTGGGTAAAAGCTTATCCAACTCTTCGAGTAAGTTCTTTACCTTCTTTCCGTTGCCCATGAGCTTATCCATAAAACCTATCTTAGGTATGTCTATGTTTACCCTTACGAACATATCTCCGAACCCGCTTCCCTTGAGTCTGGGCATTCCCTTAGCGGGGACCTTTATGCTCTCTCCGTGCTGGACTCCCGCGGGGACTTTAACCTTAGTTGTCTCACCTGTTATCGTCGGAACATCAAGCTCCGTTCCTAAAACAGCTTCCGGGTAAGTTACATTTACATCTACATAGAGATTATCACCCTTCCTTTGAAAGATATTGTGAGGCTTAACCTTTATAAGTATGTAGAGGTCTCCGGAGGAACCTCCGAAAAAGCCTGAGTTTCCTTTCCCCTCCACCACGAGCTTTGAGCCGTTATCCACACCGGGAGGAATTCTTACCTTAATTTCTTCCTTGATGGGGACTGCACCCTTTCCTCCACACTTGTGGCACGGCTCTGCGGAAACTCCTTCCCCCCCACAGGTTGGACAGGTTTGAGCTATGGTCATTATAAACTGCCTTTGAACCACCTGCCCGGTACCTCCGCAGGTAGGGCAGGTTTTAACACCTTTCTGCAAGTCCCTACCTTCTCCGCGACATTCGGAACACTCTACATACCTTTCAACAGGTACGCTTACGGTAGTACCCTTGTACGCATCCTCTAAAGATATTTCAACAGTTCTTACTATGTCCTCGCCCCTTACAGGTCGTCTCCTACCTCTACTGCTTCTTCTGCCTCTCGTAGCTCTCTCAAATATGGAATCGAAATCAAAACCGAAACCTCCCATGAAGTCCCGTAGTATTTCCTCAAGGTCTGGTATACCCTGAGCGTAAACCCCCTCCTGTCCTGAGCCTGCTCCCTCAAAAGCTGAATGCCCGTAAGTATCGTAAAGCTTCCGTTTTTCCGGGTCCGAGAGAACCTGATAAGCCTCGTTTACTTCTTTGAACTTCTCTTCCGCGTCCGGACTCTTGTTTAAATCAGGGTGGTACTTTCTCGCAAGCTTTCTGTAAGCCTTCTTAATTTCTTCCTGAGAAGCATTCCTCGGAACACCTAAAATCTCGTAGTAATCCCTCTTGGTAGAGGATGCCATTTATAATCCTCCTATAAACTTTCCTTACACACAATTAATAATAAATATTAGCGTGATGATGTCAAGTATATAGGTAAGCCCTCAAAATTTCACCGCATTAAAATTATAATGAAATAAGATGATAAAGCTTAAATTTGATTCCAAGGGAATTATACCCGTAGTAGCTCAAGACTACAGAACCGGTGAGGTTCGCATGCTCGCATGGGCAAACGAGGAGGCGGTAAAGATAACACTGGAAACGGGATACGCCCACTACTTCTCAAGGAGCAGAAACTCTATATGGAAGAAAGGAGAAACCTCGGGTGAAATTCAAAGGGTGGTTGAGGTAAGGCTTGATTGCGACGAGGACGCCCTGATATACGTAATTGAGCAGGAGAAGAACCGAGCCTGCCATACGGGTAAGAGGAACTGCTTCTATAGGAATATAGACGGCAAGGAGGTGGAAAAGCCGCTACCCTTTGAGGCTCTCCAAAGGCTCCAGGAAATTGTTAGGGACAGACTGAAGGAAAAACCCGAAGACTCCTATACCGCAAAGCTTGCCTCCAAGGGATTTGAGAAGGTAGCCCAAAAGTTCGGTGAGGAAGCGGTAGAGAGCCTGATAGCTATACTAAAGGGCGATAAGAAAGAGATACTTTACGAGACCGCGGACATGTTTTACATGCTCACCTTGGCTCTCGAGCTGAGGGGTATAGAAATCACAGAAGTTTTTGAAGAGCTGATAGGGCGTATGAAGTGATTACCCCCCGCTAACCGGCTCCCCTACCTTCACTAAGCCCGTATCCGCTATCTCTAAAAACCTCGTTTTGGTGTCGTGTCCGCAGAGCCTACATCCGTCTATCCTGAAGAGCCTGACCACCTCACCTACGGGCTTTCCGTAAATCTGAGATGCGGTCTTGGTCATTATAAGCTCTTTGGCGAGCACCATGGTGCAGTCTACTATGTGGCTCACGGCGTATCCACCTGCAGCTTCCGCGGATAGCTCCTCGTGCCCGCTCCGTTTCTGAGATACCAGCAGGGCGGTCTGATACCACTTCTTCATAAAGTTAAAGACCTGTCTGACTACGCTTCGCGCCATCATCTCCTTGGCTTCGTATAGTCCCGTGATGGAGTCTATTATCGTGTGGCTCACCTTATACTCCTTTATAGCAAAGGCTAAGGTATTCAACAGGTTGGGGATGCTGTCCCTGAGAGAGGAGTGGCTGGCAGCGTCTATCAAAACTATGTTGTTCTCTATTTGCGAAAACTTAACGCCCATGGCGTTTGCCCTCTCCTTCAGACCGAGGCTTACAAAGGGTGCAGGACTCTCAACGGTTATAAAGGCTACCCTTTCCCCCCTCTGCGCTTGCTTAACGGCATACTGCTCCACCATGAGGGATTTGCCCGTGTCCGATACGCCCGTTATGTTCACCACCGAGTAAGCGGGTATCCCACCTAAGGGCTTTTTAATTACCTTTTCTCCTTCTATTTCCGCATGAAAGAAAAGCTCATCCAGACCTTCTACTCCCGTAGGAATGCCTCTGAGCTGGGGAGCCTTTTTAAGAGCCTCTCCGACTACCCATATACCCTCTTCTACCACACGGGACTTTTGCGGTGTGTCCTTATCCATGGTTAAACTGGCGGAAGGGGAGGGATTCGAACCCTCGGTACGGGGAAACCCGTACACGGCGTTTCCAGCGCCGCGCCTTCGTCCACTCGGCCACCCTTCCTGCAACCGAAGGTTAGAATAATTTTACAATAGTAAAAGCACGGAAGTAGCCTGCTTCAGCAACAAAGCAAGAAATGAGATGCCCACTTTAAACTAAAGGAGCTTTAGCGAATTCTTAATCCCTTAAGGGAAACAGACCTCGATATGATATATGATACTACCTGCGTCAATTTACGTAGGACTCTTGGAGCTGCAGTACTTTCTAAATTACTGGTAGTAATTACTGAACAGCTACACTCCCAAAGTGCAAGACAGAAGTAAAAGAACTTATAATTTTTCCCCATGAAGTTAATAGCCGCCAACTGGAAGATGCACAAGACGCCCTCGGAGGCGAGAGAGTATGTAAATAAGTTCTTAGAGCTTTACGAAGCTAAGCAAGGAAGGGAGGTCTTAATCTGCCCGCCTTTTACCTCCCTGTGCGCCGTGCAGGAAACTTTAGAGGGAAGCGAGATTAAACTGGGCGCGCAGAACTGCTATTACGAAAAAGAGGGAGCATTCACAGGAGAGGTATCTCTGAAGTTCCTCAAGGAGCTCGGCTGCTCTTACGTAATAGTCGGACACTCGGAGCGTAGGCACATCTTTGGAGAAAGCGACGAAATAATAAATAAGAAAGTGGTAGCGTGTCTTGAAGAGGGCATAAGACCCATAATTTGCGTTGGGGAAAAGTTAGAGGAGCGAGAAGCTGGCATAACCTTTAAGGTTATAGAAAATCAGCTCAGGTTGGCACTATCGGGTGTAGAAAACTATACGGATAGGGTAGATATAGCTTATGAGCCTGTATGGGCGATAGGAACTGGCATGCCGGCCACACCCCAAGACGCGGTGGCGGTTCACAGGTTTATAAGAGACCTCATAAAGGTCTTAAATCCGGAAAGTGGTATGAACTTCAGGGTACTCTACGGTGGGAGCGTTAAGCCTGACAATGCAAAGGAGTTTACCAAATACAGGGAGATAGACGGCTTCTTGGTAGGCGGTGCTAGCCTAAAGCCTGAAACCTTTATTGAGATTGTAAATGCCTTTAAGGATGTAAACTAAGTAAATCCCGTAAAGGAATAAAACCGGTAGGGGAGAAACTCCAGCCTTAGAGGGGAGTATGTCGAGCAGGGAGACTATGAACCAAACGAGCGAAGCGTTCACTAAAAAATACAAAGAGCTAACCTTTAAACTCCTGTATCTGAGCATGGAGTAAGATACGGGAACTACCAAAAACAGGGGAAACAGAGACATTCCGATTCTGTAAAGAATTTCCCCCAAATAGGGGCTTACATCGAAACCCACCTTAGAACCTACCGTGTAAAGGTGCACGAGGGCTAAAAAGGACACGTGCTCCACACGCTCCGCAAAAAGGGATATGTCCTTAAGGTTTATACCTACCTCTATGGTGTCTCCGGAAATGTTTTCTCTAAACTTTCCTTTTACAAAGTCGTACTCCGTTCCGTAAAAAGCCTCCACGAGATTTCCCCTCCACACGCCCATATCACAGCTTATAACCTTTTGGATTTCCGTACCAACTCCTGATTTAATCAGGAACAAATCTGCAAAGGTTCCGCTCCTTATGTCCAAACTTCCAACATAAACGTATACCTTTGAGTCCTTGTCCCTTTTTACGAACCAGAAATCCGTGATAAGGGTTCCTGTTTCCTGCTTTTTCTTATAGTTTTTCTCTATCAGCCACACGTTTTTCATAAGCCACGGAAAGAAGTCGTTACTCAGGACGAGGTTTGAGAATGAAAGAAGCAAGGAGAGAACTACAGGCATCAAAGCCACTCTAAGAGGCGAAAGCCCTATAGACTGGGCTACGACGTCTAACCCTCTTAAAACAATCCTTCTTAGAAAGAGTAGAACGCTCAGAGCAAGAGATATGGGGCTAAGCACGTAAAAACTTGTAAGAACTATAAAAAACGTATACTTGATAGCTAAAGAAGGCTCTTTTACCTTAAAGGCAAGGAAAAATTCGAGAAGGGCATACATACCTGATATAGATAGAACAACGAGGTTTATTAAGGAAAAGAGCCTCAGTGCACCTACAAGGGAGTAGAGGTTGTATAGTTTCATTTGGTGATATAATTTTAAACTCCCGTGAGGCAGGAGAGGTGGCCGAGCGGCCGAAGGCGGCTCCCTGCTAAGGAGTTGAGCGGGTCACTCCCGCTCCGTGGGTTCGAATCCCACCCTCTCCGCCACTAAGTTCAAATAGGAGGAAAAGATGAACCTTAATATATACCTAATAACGGACGATAAGTACTTCAGGGATAGAGAGCTTATACCTACCGTGGAAAAAGCCCTTCAGGGAGGAGTAACCGCGGTTCAGTACAGATTTAAAAACAAAACAACTCGGGAGATGTTCGAGGAACTTACACAGCTCAGGGAGCTTACCCGTAGGTACGGTGCAGACTTGGTGGTAAACGATAGGGTTGACTTAGCCCTTGGGGTTGAAGCGGACGGAGTTCACGTGGGAAAGGAAGACCTCCCTCCGGAAGTGGTGAGGAAGGTCGTAGGAGATAAGCTATTTATAGGCTACTCCGTGAACTCGGTGGAGGAGATAGAAAGGACTAACGAGATGCCTGTAGACTACATAGGCTTCGGTTCTGTGTATCCCACATCTACTAAAGAGAAGTTCGTCTTAGCAGGCCTGGAAGCCCTGTCCGAAGCGGTAAAACGCTCAAGCAAGCCCGTAGTAGCCATAGGTGGGATAATGCAGTACAGGGTTCCCGAGGTTATAAAGGCGGGAGCTAAGAACATAGCCACCGTATCGGGAATACTGGGATTTGAGGACGTAAAGTCGGCCGCAGAGTCCTTCGTTAGAGCTTACAAGGATACGGTAAGACAGCTCTTGCTTATGGGCAAGCTGGTTTAAGAGGTCTTTCCTCCGTATCTGCCGAGTATAGTTTCTATTATCCGAGAAGTAGAGATATTATAGTCAAAGGGAATTGTCAATACCTTTCCCCCGTAGGATTCAACGAAGTCTTTGCCCACTATACTTTCCACTCTCCAGTCTCCGCCCTTGACGAGTATGTGCGGTTTTACTCTCTTTATAAGCTCTAAAGGGGTTTCTTCCGAAAAAGGGAGGACGAAATCTACGGGTTTCAACGAGGATAGGACTTTTACCCTCATCTCCAAAGGAACAATAGGGCGATTTTCTCCTTTTATCTTCCTCACGGATTCGTCCGTATTTATACCCACCACAAGCACATCTCCGAGCTTTTTAGCCTTATCAAGGTAGTCCACGTGTCCCGCATGGATTATGTCAAAACAGCCGTTTGTAAAAACAATCTTCTTGCCCTCTTTTCGTAGTTTCTGAATTGAGCCAAGTTGGGAGGTTATGTCCATCGTGTAATTTTAAAATATTAATTGTGATAGAACTTCACGTAAACACGGAGAGGGGTTTTGAAAAAAGGTCTATAGACGAGTTCGGGGAGATAAAAAGCAGCGTTATATGGATAGACGTCCTCAATCCATCGGAGGAGGAGATAAAGTGGCTTGAAAGCTCCGTAGGATTTGAAAACCCTCCGAGAGAGGTAATGGGGGATATAGAGATAAGCTCAAAGTACATGGAGTTCGGGGATGCCATGGGTATAAACATGTCCTTCGTAATACAGCAGAGGGAGGAAATTATCGTCGAGCCGGTTTTCTTTTTCATCAAAGAGAGGTTTTTTATAACCTTAAGGTACAGGGACATTCCCACGCTCTTAATATTTCACAGCAGGGTTAACTCTCAGAAGAAGTCTTATCAGTTCGCAGAGTCCCTTTTCAGTGAGATACTCAACATAGAGGTGGACAGGATAGGAGACAGGCTTGAGATACTGGGCAGGAGGATTAGAAACCTGAGGAAGGAGATATTCATAGACGAGTCCGAGGAGATAATTAAAGAGATAGCCTACTATGACGAGCTTAACATGACGCTGAGAGAATCCATAAATGAGAAGGTAAGAATACTTACGCACTTTCTTAAAAGCCCCCTGGTAAACGCCCAGACAAAAAGGGAGATGAAGGTAGTTCTCGACGACCTGACGACCCTGTTGGATTTTACCTCTTTCTACATGGAGAAGATAGACAGCATACAGAACTCTTTACTCGGACTTATAACCATAAGGCAGAACGAGGCTGTTAAGGTCTTCACGGTAATAGCCACCATATTTCTGCCGGCAACCCTCATCGCAAGCATATTCGGTATGAACTTCAAACACATGCCCGAACTGGACTGGCAGTTCGGCTACCCTTACTCCCTCTTTCTTATGGTGGGGGTCACCTTTGCACTGCTCTACTGGGTCAGGAGGAAGGGGTGGCTGTAAAGCTCAAGGGCTACAAGAAGGAAGACCTACTGGTAGGATTTTTCGTAGTTATAGCCATACTCTATCCCTTCCTCGTAGCGGGCTTGATATTTTACGAGGACTTCAGGAGGTCTTCAATAGAAGTCTCGGTCATGAGAAAAACTTACGAATTTTTGGTGGGGTTGGAGAGATGTGACAGGGTAAAGGCAGAAGAGATAGCCTCTTTTATGTCTGACGAGTTACTCTCGAAGCTTGGCGGTGTAAGAGGCATGGTGCAGGTGTGCGTTAAAGAGAGAAGTTCTGAGAAGGTTATAGGCGTTAGCGAGGAGCTTAACAGGGAAGGTAGGATATTCCGCCTCGTTGCAACTTTGAAGAGGAGAGAGAAGGGTATAGCCAAGCCCTTTAAGAGCGTGGTGGTAGTTGCCGTAGAAGACAGAACGGGTTTTAAGGTAGTTGATGTTAAAATTAGCAAGCTATGAAGATAGGGTTTATTGGGGTAGGAAATGCTGTAAGAAGCCTAATGGCGGAAGCTGTTGCCAGAAAGCTGTTTAGGGAAGCCCTCCTAAACGCAGACGTGTACTCCGCAGGGGTTGAACCCGACAAAGAGGTAAAGCCGGAAGTCCTTGAGATTTTGCAGAGAAAGGGTTATCCGACCGAAGGTTTAAAGCCCAAGTCAATAGAGGACATACCTTTTGAGAAGCTCGATTTGGTAGTGGTCGTTTGCAACGAAGCAAAGGAAAAGGTTCCCTTCGTTCTTTCTCACAAGAGAAGGGAGAACTGGGGTATAGAGCTTCCTTCAACACTTAACGCAGGGACACTCTCCAAGGTTTTAGAGGGTGTGGAGAACAACGTCAGGGCTTTACTTAAGCTCGTTTAGTATGTTTTGTATGTAGCACGCCTTTACTTTCTCGGAGATTTCTTTAATATCTACCGCCGAAGGCGGTGAGTTTATTAAATTTAAAAGAACCTCCGTAAGTTCACTCTCGTCGTGAATTTTCACTCCCGAACCCGTGGAGAGCAGAAATTCCTCCATGTCCCTTACCTTGTGGGTGTATTTTCCAAAAATGACCGGTTTTTTCCAGAGTAGGGGTTCGAGAAGGTTATGCCCTCCCACCGGAACGAAGGTTCCGCCTACCACCGCCAGGTCGCAGTATTTGTACAGCTCTCTAAGCTCTCCGAGAGTGTTCACTATAAGCACTTCCCAGCCTGGGCTTTTGCAGTTGCTCCTCAAGGAGGCTTTGAAGCCCATTCTTTCAGCTAAGCGGCTGACTTTATCAACCCTTTCCATGTGCCTCGGAGCCAATATGAGCTTTAGGTTAACCCTGCCCTTGAGCCTTTTGAGTGCTTTGAGCAGGAGTTCCTCTTCACCCTCGTGGGTGCTTCCCCCGAGTATTACCTTTGAGCCTTCCTCGATATTGAGGTCAACTTCCCCTTGCGTTCCTTCGAGTATAAACTTCATGTTTCCACAGGTCTTTACCTTTTTTGCTCCATAGCTCCTGAACGCCTCCTCGTCCCTCTGTGTTCTCGTAAGTATCAGCTTAAAGTATCGTGAGAGCCTTTTTTCAATCAGACTCCTCTTAGCGTAGGCGTTTACGAGTATTTTTTTCGTCTTAGTGGCTCTTAGGAGGTTCAGCCAAAGCTCCCGTTCCACTATTATCAGGGCTTTGGGTTTAAGGGCGTTCTCAAACCTTCTCAAGGAAAAGGGAAGGTCAAGGGGTAAAGGGTACAGAAAGTCGTAAAACTGACCTTTTGAGTTCAGATAGCTCTCTGCCCTGGGTGAGAAGTAGGTTAGAGCCACAGAAAACGCCCTTTTAAGCTCCTTTAGAACCGGTAGGAAGGTGTTAAACTCTCCCACGCTGGCACAGTGAACCCAAAGAACCGGCTCCTTCAAGGCGGGGACATTCTTCGGGAAGGCTCTTTGAAAGAGCGAGAGCTTCATGAAATTAAGGATAACCGAACGCTCTACTTAGCGTGTAGGCTTTCAAGTTCCCTGATAAAACTCCTCTTGAACTCCTCTTTGAACTTGTGGGAGTAAAAGGCTACCTTGGCTGTGTTACCTTCCACCCTTACCCAAACCTTTCTGTGGATTGTGTAAAATGCAAGTATCATACCTAAGACTAAGAGCGTAGAACCTATCCATATAATCAGCGTCCCGGGGTGGTAGGAAACCTGGAGTCCTGAGTAAAATTGCGGTTCAAACCCGTCCATAAAAAACACGTAAGGAAAGTCCTGTAAATCCTCCATCTCTCCGTACACGAGGACGTTAAGCTGAGGGTCGTAAACGACGGGTACGTTGTAACTCTTTCTGTCTTTAAGGACTTTAACGACAACCGCGGGGGCAAGCTCGCCGTTCATACCCGCATCCGGGTTGTGTATGTTTAGGACAACCCTGTCTATCGAAAGGAGCATATCCCTAAACTCTTCCACCTTGCCACTCCCGAGTTCAAGAGTCCCGACAACCGCGTCCTCCGGATTCTTCTCAGCCAAGGCTTTATCAACTATAACCAAACCCATGCTTTTAACACCGCCGGTCAACCCGTAAGAAGCCTGAAACAGTCTGTACCTACCGTAATCGAAGGGTTCGTTCACCTTAACGGTTCCGTCTGCCACCTTTTCTCCATCGTTGAGTATCTCTATGTCACTCTCGTAGGAGCTTATAGCCGCAGCAAGCTCCTTTTTAACATTGGGATTTTCTTCACCGTAAGTCCTTATCCTGAAGTCTATCAGATGAACTGCAAAGGGAAGCCTGTAGGGTTTGCCCTCTGCACCTACGAACATGACGTCCTCTGCTCCTCCTTCCGGAACGGGTAGAGTTCCCCTAACTCCAAATATCGCATCTATCAACGCTCCGCCCATTATTATCAGAAGGGCTATGTGAACTATGTACACACCCAGCCTCGAGTATTTACCCTTTTCTGCAAAGACATAAGTTTTACCATCTTCTTCTTCCATGAATACCTTAAAGCCCTTTTGAGCCAAGAAGTTTATCAGCTCTTCCTTACTCTTTATGGTCATGCTTATGGGTTTAAGGTGTTTCTCCTTGGCTTCGGTCAGTTTAAGAACCCTCTCACTACCGAAGGTTTGTTTCCATATCCTCGGAAGCCTTTTTATAGAACATACGGTCAGGTTCACCGCAAGCAGGACTATCAACGCTATGTAGTACCAGGAGTGGAATACATTGTTCAGCCAGAACTTCCAGAACCATACAGCCTTATCAACCCCGAACTTATCTACGTACTCCTGAAACGTTAGGTTTTGCTGAATGTAGGTTGAGCCGAGCATGGAAAACACACCTAAAAGTAGCATTATGAATATAGCGAGCTTGAGGGACGCAAAGAAGTCGTAGAGGAAACTCCAAAGGTTGCCGTGCCGTTTGTAGTCCTTTACAAGCTCCTTTAAACCGGAGTAAACGAACCCCGATAGCCCTAACAGGAAGGCTATAAGAGAAACACCGAAGATTGTCCAAAAGAAAACACTGTGCTCCTGTGCATGGAACAGCCCATATATGGAAACTCCCGCAAATATCAGCAGGGTTACTATAAAGAACCCGAAAGATTGAAATCTCAACATGGCATATTAATTCTAATAGTATCCTGCACCTTAGAACGTGGAAATTTGAAAATGCCGGAGGCGGGAGTCGAACCCGCACGCCCCGAAGGGCACTGTCCCCTCAAGACAGCGTGTCTGCCAGTTCCACCACTCCGGCTTTACGCTGAGTAAGGTCTATATTATATACCACCATGAGAGAACTGCCAAGACTATACGCCATAACGGACAGGGAAAAGTACGGTGAGGACTTCCTGGGAACCCTGGAAAGGGTTTTGAAAAAGGGTATCAAGTTCGTCCAGCTCAGGGAGAAGGAACTTCCCGACGCAGAGCTTTACAGTTTGGCTCTTAGAGTTAGAAAACTGACCGAAGATTACGACGCCCTGCTGACTATAAACGGGAGGTTCGACATAGCTCTTGCCGTGGGAGCGGACGGAGTACACCTGCCCGAAAACTCTCTACCACCTTCGGTGGTCAAAAAACTTGCCCCTGAGCTTATAGTAGGGTTTTCAGCCCACAGCATTGAATCCGCGCTTTATGCCCAAAGGGAAGGAGCGGACTATATCACCTTCAGTCCCGTATTTAAAACGGAGTCCCATCCGGAGGCAAAGCCCGTGGGATTGAAGGAGCTTGAACGGGTGAGCGCTCAGGTAAGTATTCCCGTCTATGCCTTGGGCGGTATAAACTGGAACAGGATAAAATCTTGTTATAAATCAGGTGCTTACGGAGTTTCCGGAATTACAATATTTATACCATGATAATATACAGAACAAAGGACAGAATACTCTACGAAGCCCTTAAACTGTTTTCCAGCAAAGGTATAAAGGAAACCACGATAAGGGACATAGCAAAAGCCGTCGGTATAACGGAGGGGGCGATTTACAGGCACTTTAAGAGCAAAGACGAGATAGTCAATAACCTATTCGTTCATTATTCAGGAGAGTTACACGACGCTTTATTAAATGCAATAAAGGGGAAAGACGACTTTAAAGAGAAGTTTAGGTCTCTTATATACAGCTTTATGGACTACATCCTAAGCAAGCCCGACGTATTCAGGTATCTCGACATAGTCCACCTCTTGGGTAAGAGCAATATAGAAAACACAGACAAGCTCCCCATGAAGGTAGTCTACTCCCTAATAGAGGAGGGTGTAAAGCAGGGATACATAAAGGAGGATACGAGGTACGCATCCGCCGTGCTGGTAGGAACGATAGATAGGATTTTCGTATACAAAACCATGGACATTCTTGGAGATGACCTGGATTTAATAAAGGAAAAAGTGTTTAATATCCTATGGAACTGCTTGATAGAGTGTAAGAAATAGAATTTCAATCATAAAGTCCGTACCGATAGGTTATTATTTTCTTTCCTTATGATAGACAAGGAAAAGATAAAGGAAGCGATAAAACTCTTTCTCGAGGGTATAGGGGAAAATCCCGAAAGGGAAGGACTAAAAGAGACCCCCGACAGGATAGCCCGTATGTGGGAAGAGTTTGAAAGTCTAAGGTCTTTCGATATGAAGCTCTTTGAGGAGTTCGGGCAGTACAACGAGATGGTACTCGTAAAGGACATCAAGTTTTACAGCATGTGTGAACATCACCTCCTTCCCTTCTTCGGTAAGGTTCACATAGCTTACATACCCGACGGTGTTATATGCGGTTTGTCAAAACTGGTAAGAACAGTCAGGGCGTTTGCCCTCAGACCCCAAGTTCAGGAAAGGCTCACAGACGAGATAGCGGACTTCCTTGAAAAACAACTAACTCCAAGGGGCGTAGGTGTAGTTATCGAGGCTGAACACCTGTGTATGTCCATGCGGGGGGCTATGTCTCCCGGACACATCACTACCACATCTGCCCTTCGTGGAGTCTTTTTAAGGGATATGAAAACCCGGGAAGAATTCCTCAAGCTGATAAACAAAGCTTGATATAAAATATACAGGGTTCATGTATTACGCGATACTGCTATTGTTTCTTGTTGTAGCTATCCTGCTAATAGGACTAACGCTTCTCCAAAAGGGTAGCGGTGGTTTGGGTGCCGCCTTCGGAAGCGGAATGGGGCAGTCCGTCTTCGGTGCCGGCGGTATGGACACTATACTCACAAAGCTTACCTACTGGCTCGGAGGGATATTCCTCGTACTTGCCATAATACTTTCCATAATGCCGAAAGGAGAAAAAAAATCTATTCTTGAGAACACCGGTGTCCCTGCTCAAACGCAGGACATTAATAAGTCCCAAGCCCCTCAGAAAAATCCGGATACGACCGAAAAGAGCAAAGAGGGTAAGTAAAACTCCCTTGAGATTATCGGAGCTTCTTAGGAATTATCAGGATAGGGATTCAAAGATAATACTCGCTCATCTGCTCGGAGTAAAACCCTCCCAACTGTACCTGCTTGAGGATAGAGAACTCAGCGACAGCGAGTTTAAAAGGTTCATGGACATGATTGAGGAAAGGGGGAGAGGAACCCCAACCGCCTATCTGATAGGGGAGTGGGAGTGCATGGGAAGGAGCTTTGAGCTAAGAAGGGGCATACTCGTTCCAAGACCGGAAACGGAAATTCTAATAGAGGTTCTGCTGGGAATACTTCCGCACTCCAAGGCTCTAAGGGGCTATGAGATAGGATTGGGAAGCGGTTGTATATCTATAAACCTTCTTTTGGAAAGGAAGAAACTCGAGATGTGGGGAAGCGATATAAACCCACTTGCCCTTGAGCTTAGTGTAAAAAACGCAAAGAGGTACCGCGTAGATGAGAGGCTTCATGTCCTCTCGGGCAGGGACTTTGAGCCGGTAAAGGGGCAGAAGTTTGACTTCGTTGTATCCAACCCCCCCTACATACCTGAGATTATGTGGGACAATCTTCCGAAAGAGGTCAAAGCGGAAGGAAAAGAGGCTCTGATAGGGGGTGAGAAGGGATACGAGTTTTACGAAAGGGTCTCAAGAGAGCTGAGGGAACACTTGAGTGATGAGGGTGTGGTGGCTTTTGAAATAGGACACGACCAAGGGGAGGTGGTAAAGAGCTTGCTTGAGAAAGAAGGCTTTGAGGTTAATATATATAGGGACTACAACGGACAGGATAGGGTTATCGTGGGATGGAAGTATTAGGACTCTTAATAGGTGTTTTCTTCTTCATACTTCTCGAGGGTTTTTTTGCGGGTTCCGAGATAGCGCTTTTAAGTGCGGACAAAGGACTTTTGAAGAGTGTCAGCAAAAAGAGGAACTTACAGTTTGTAGTCAGGTTCTTGGACAATCAGGAGGAGTACATAACACTCACCATGCTCGGCTATACGGTGAGCATAGTTTTTGCCGCAACTCTCTACACCTTATCTCTCATGAGCCTTGCGAAAACCTTTCCCCAGATACAGGGCTTCGAGGTTCTCTTAGCGGAAACTCTCGTGGTATTTACGATAATATTCGGGGAGATAATCCCCAAGAGCCTATTTCAGCACTACGCTAACAAGATAATAATCCCGAGTCTGTTCGTACTCGATAAGCTTAGAATTCCCGTAAAGCCGTTACTTTTGCTCTCAAAGGTTATAAGCAGAGCTATCTCAAAGAGATTTGCCAAGGGAACACTTAACCAAATAAGGAGAAGGGACATAATAGAGCTTTTAAGGGAGGAATCTGCCCTTCAGGACTACGAAAGGCTAGTCGTTTCCAACATACTCTCCTTCAAAGAAAGGAGAGTCGGTGAGATAGTTAAACCTCTTTACGAGGTGGTTATGATTTCCGAAAGTGCAAATGTAGGGCAGGCTGTTGAGAAGATAAAGGAGAGCGGATACTCGAGGATACCGGTTTACAGAGTAAGGGTTGACGACATAGTGGGATACATTAGCGCCTACGACTTGATAGACAAAGGTCATAACGAGCCTATCAAGAAGTACGTTAGAGAGATACTTATATTCTCCGAATACACTCCCCTACCGGAGGTTATAGAAAGATTTAATAAAAAGAAGGAACACATGGGTATTGTAGTGGACGAGAGGGGAGCGATAGTAGGGATAATAACCCTCGAGGACATAGTCAAGGAGATAATAGGAGAGCTGCACGGTAAAAAATCCAACGGTGAACTCATAAAGGAGATAAGCAAGGGCAAGTGGATAGTAGACGGTAAGCTTGAGCTGAGCGAGTTTTTAAGATTAACAGGGCTTAGGATTCCCGCCGGGAATTACAGCACGCTCGGAGGTTATATAGCCTACCTAAAGGGAGGAGTCCCTGCAAAGGGAGAGGTTTTAAAAGAAAACGGCTACGTTTTCAAAGTAGTTGACGCAGACATCAGGCGCGTAAAAAAGGTTCTGGTAGAGAAAGTTAAAGAATGAAATATAAAAGAAGGTCGTTAAAGGATATACCCGAACACCTCAGACCCCGTGAGAAACTCCTAAAAAACGGCACCTCCTCCCTTTCCGACGAGGAACTCCTCGCGGTAATTCTCGGCTCCGGTACTAAAGGCAGGGACGTTCTCTCCCTGTCCAAGGAAGTGGTGAATCTCGGTTGGGAGAGGTTAAAGGAAATCCCAGTACAAGAGCTTATAAGCTATAAAGGAATAGGAAAAGTTAAGGCTCTTCAGATAAAGGCTCTCGTGGAGCTATCCTTGAGGATATCTAACCCCTTCTCAGGTGTTTACATAAACTCTCCCTCGGACGCTTACCGGTTCGTGAAAGACAAGTTCTCTGACAGAAAGGAGAGTCTTGTAGCCGTGTACCTTGACATAAGCCACAGGGTAATCGGATTCGAGGTAGTTGCGGTCGGTACGGTGAACACGGTTTACGCTCTTCCAAAGGACATACTCTACGAAGCCGTTAAGACCTCAGCTTACGGTATTCTCGTGGCTCATAATCATCCCGGAGGCAGCTCAGAACCCTCCAAAGAGGACATATTATTTACCGAAAGGCTCTCAGAAGCCTGCAGGATACTCGGATTTGAGTTGGTTGACCACATAGTAGTGGACGGGGATTCAAAGACTTTTACGTCTCTAAAGGCTCTGGGTAAGTTGTAAATTTTAACGGCTCCCCAAAGGGGGAGCCGTAGGTGGTTAATGTCCCTTCATGTGGTGCTTCATGTTCGTCGTTACCGGCTTGGGAGTTTTATCCGTGCTGGGGGGTAGTATGGGGTACTCCACTCTGGGGCGTTCTCCTGTGAGTGTTTTTAAGAAGGCTGTTATCTTGTTCACCTCGTCCTGAGAGAGTTTTATACCCAGCTGGGTAGAAGCCATTATCTCCACCGCGTCCCTGAGGCTCCATATAACTCCAGAGTGGAAGTAGGGATAGGTAAGCTCTACATTTCTTAAAGAGGGAACTTTAAAGACGTACTTGTCCGTAGCGGTTTTGGTAATCTGGTACCTTCCCTTATCCCCCGGTGGTAGTATGTCTGCTCCGGGTTTCTCCACGAGTCCGAAGGGCGCGTACATGTTCCCACCGAGGTTCACGCCGTTGTGACAGCTTGCACACCCCTTCTCCATGAACAACCTTAGTCCTTCCTTCTCGGTTTTATTCAGGGCGTTTAGGTCTCCCTTCAGGAACTTGTCGAACCTCGAGTTAGGTGTCAAAAGCGTAGCTTCAAAGGCTTCTATTGCCTTTGCAACGTTGTTAAAGGTAACGGGGTCTTTCTCACCCTTGAAGGCTTCTCTGAAGAGCTTCACGTACTCGGGAATACTCCTTAGCGTTTTCACCACGCGCTCGGGGGAGTTATTCATCTCAACGGAAGCCTGTATGGGTCCTTTAGCTTGTTCCTCGAGGTCTTTAGCTCTTCCGTCCCAAAACTGAGCTGTATTGAACACAGCGTTGAACACCGTTGGAGCATTCCTCGGTCCCCTCTGCCAGCCGTGTCCTATGGAGGTTTCCACGTTGTCAGTACCTCCGAGTCCGACGTTGTGGCAAGTATTACAGCTAATCAGATGGGAACTCGAGAGCCTCGGCTCGAAGTAAAGCATCTTCCCCAGTTTCACAAGGGCGGGTGTTAAAGTAGTTTCCTTTCCAGGTACCTTTTCTAACTTATCGGGTATAGGTTTAAACAACTCTCTCGCCTTTTTCAGGAGAGCCTTATCGTCCATCTCTCCTGCAAAGCTTACTACTGCACTTACCAAGACACCTGCTACCAGCACCTTTCCCTTTCTCATCTTCTCTACCTCCTTATCAAGGTATTATTATAATATTAGTATATACTAAATTCATTATTAGTTAAGAATAAATATTAATAAGTAATTGTTAGCTCTAATCCGTTGCCACTTTTCCTTGCCTTATTCGGTGTAAAGCTCCAAAATTATAGTTATGGGAAAAAAGTTCTTCATAAAGACTTTCGGATGCCAAATGAACTTCAACGACTCGGAAAGGATAAGGGGTATGCTAAGGGGTATAGGCTACGAACCCACAGATAACTGGGAAGAGGCAGACCTCATACTCCTGAATACCTGTACCATAAGGGAGAAGCCAGACCAGAAGGTTTTATCCCACATAGGGGAATACAAGAAGCTAAAGGAGAAGAACCCTAACGCCCTGATAGCGGTTTCCGGATGTCTCGCCCAGAGAACCGGCTGGGAGCTGGTTCAGAAGGCTCCGGCGATAGACATAATGTTTTCTTCGTTCAACATGCATCAGCTTCCCGAGCTTATAAATCAGGCTCAGGCGGGCTATAAAGCCATAGCTATTCTTGACTCACCCCCGGAGGACGAGGACAAGGTCTGGGAGTTCCCCACGGAAAGGGACAATCCCTACTGCGCATACGTAACGATAATCAAGGGGTGCGATAAGAACTGTACCTACTGCGTAGTTCCCAGAACGAGGGGTAAAGAGCGCTCAAGGAGCTTGGAAAGTATCCTTGAGGAGGTAAGAAGGCTCGTTGATGACGGGGTTCGCGAGATACACCTGCTCGGGCAGAACGTCACCGCTTGGGGAAAGGATTTTGATAAACCCGTTTCCTTCTCCCATCTACTTTACGAGGTATCCAAGATAGAAGGTGTGGAGAGGATAAGGTTCACTACGGGACATCCAACGGACTTAACCGACGATACCATAGAAGCCATGGCCGATATACCTCAGGTTTGCAACGCCCTCCACCTACCCTTTCAGGCGGGTTCCAACAGGGTGCTTGAGCTTATGGACAGAAAGTACACGAAGGAGTTTTACCTTGAGAGGGTAGCAAAGCTTAAAGAGAACGTTCCGGACATAGCCATGTCAACGGACATAATAGTGGGCTTCCCGACCGAGAGCGACGAGGACTTTGAACATACCCTTGACGTGGTCAGACAGGTGGAATTTGAGCAGATTTTCTCCTTTAAGTTCTCTCCCAGACCCGGCACACCGGCGGAGAGTATGGAAGGTCACGTTCCAGACGAGGTAAAGACCCAAAGGATGAGCAGGCTCTTGAGCCTTCAGAAATCCATAATGGGTAAGCTAAGCTCAAGGTACGAGGGAAGTGTTCAAGAGGTGTTGGTAGAGGACGAAAAGGACGGGAAACTCGTGGGAAGGACTACCACAAACAAGTGGGTTACCCTTGAAGGAGGTAAGGAGCTTTTAGGTAAGCTCGTTGCAGTAGAAATAACCAAGGCTTCGCCTTTTAACCTGTTAG
Organism: Aquificaceae bacterium; assembly: GCA_015490155.1. GTDB lineage: Bacteria > Aquificota > Aquificia > Aquificales > Aquificaceae > WFYI01. The sequence goes on from WFYI01000024.1 coordinate 27,154, forward strand.
GAGAAGTCAGGGAGGTTTTAAGATGATAGAGATGAGCGTTCACGGGGTTACCCTTGACCCTGTATCTCAAATGCCCATAGTTGTTCTAAAGGCCAAAGAAGATGAGGATATAGTTCTCCCTATATGGATAGGAGCCTTCGAGGCTAACGGTATAGCTATGAGACTCCAAGACGTGGAACCACCGCGTCCTATGACATACGAACTGCTTAGGAGTGTGATAACTGAACTCGGAGGGCATGTAGAGAGTATCCACATAAACGACCTCAAGGACAGCACTTACTACGCGCAGGTTTACATAATACAGGGGAACAACAGGATAGTAGTGGACTCTAGACCGAGCGATGCTATAAACCTCGCCCTCAGGTTTGATGCACCCATATACGTGGCGGAGGAAGTTCTTGAAAAATCAAGAGTCCCCGAACCGGAGGAAGAATCGGAAAAGAAGGAGCTAAGGGAGTGGCTTGAGAACATAAGACCCGAAGACTTTGAAGCTGGCGGAGAGCGAAGCTAAAATCTTTATATGGCTTTTAAGAGTCTCCGAAACTTCGTTAAAGCCCTTGAGAGGGAAGGAGAGCTTGTAAGGATACAGGAAAAACTCTCCCCTATCCTCGAGATAACCGAGGTGATAGATAGGGTGTCCAAGATGCCCGGAGGAGGAAAAGCTATCCTCTTTGAGAACCTTGATGGGTACGAGATACCCATACTTGCCAACACCTACGGCTCTTACAAGAGAATGAAGATGGCTCTGGGATACGATAACCTTGAGGACATAGGTTGGAAGCTCTACAGGATACTCAGACCGGAGGTTCCCAAGACATTCCTTGAAAAGCTCAAAAGGCTTCCAGAGCTGAAGAAGATGAACGATGCCATACCCAAGACGGTAGGTAAGGCTCCTGTTCAAGAGGTGGTGAACAGGGATGGTGACATTCTTTCCCTTCCTATACCCCAGTGCTGGCCCCTTGACGGCGGAAGGTACATAACCTTCGGACAGGTTATAACCCAAGACCCCGAAAGCGGTATAAGGAACGTGGGGCTTTACAGAATTCAAGTTCTCAGTCCCAAGGAGCTGGCACTTCACTGGCAGATACACAAGCACGGCAACCATCACTACTGGAAGGCGAAGAGCTTGGGTAAAAAGTTGGAGGTGGCTATCGCCTTAGGGGGTGAGTCTCCCTTACCTTACGTGGGTAGCGCACCCTTGCCGCCGGAGGTGGACGAGTACCTATTTGCCGGTATAGTGATGGAGAGACCCGTAGAGCTTGTTAAGGGGATAACTATAGACCTTGAGTACCCAGCCAACGCGGAGATAGTGATAGAGGGATACGTTGACCCCTCCGAGGAACTCGTGGACGAGGGACCCTTCGGAGACCACACGGGCTATTACACACCTGTGGATAAGTACCCTAAGATGCACGTCACCGCGATAGTTCACAGGAAAAACCCCATATACCTCCACACCATAGTCGGTATCCCGCCGCAGGAGGACAAGTATCTGGGCTGGGCTACCGAGAGGATATTCCTGCCCCTGATAAAGTTTAACCTACCGGAGGTGGTGGACTATCACCTGCCCGCCGAAGGGTGCTTCCACAACTTCTGCTTTGTGTCCATAGATAAGAGGTTCCCCGGACACGCCTACAAGGTCGCCTACGCCCTGCTGGGAATGGGGCTTATGTCCTTGGAAAAGACCATCGTGGTGTTTGACAGCTGGATAGATGTCCACGACATAGAGCAGGTTCTCTGGGCTTGGGGAAACAACGTTGACCCTGCGAGGGACGTTCTGATTACCAAGGGTGCAATAGACGTTCTTGACCACGCCACCAACGAGATGGGATTCGGGGGAAAGATGATAGTGGACGCAACTACCAAGTGGAAGGAAGAGGGCTACACCCGTGAGTGGCCCCAGGTGATAGAGATGTCAAAGGAAGTGAAGGAGAAAATTGACGCCCTGTGGAATAAATTAGGTATATGAAGACTAAGAAGAAGAGCTTTAAGATAAGTTTGATAATAGAGGCTTTTCAGAACCTTGAAAAGTCCTACGTAGACTTGAAGAAGCATGTTTCCCTCCCAAAAGAGGAGTTTGTAAACAACAAACTGGTGTTAGACAAAGTCAGGATAGACTTCAACTTAGCCTTTGAGAGCTGTATGCGTGTGTGTAGGCACGTGTCCGCGGTGCTTAACCTAAAGACAGGCTCAAAGGACTGCCTTTACAAACTTGCCCAGCACTTGGGAATGGAGGATGCGGAAAGGCTCAGGAGGTTTTCGGAGTTTTACTTCAAGTACAGAGACCTAAAGGACGCCGTATCACCGGAGGAGCTTTACGAGTTTCTAAAGAGAGACCTTATCCTGTTCAAAGAGTTTGCAAGGCTCGTTGTTGAGTACATAAAAAACTCCACCGGCAACCGCCTGCTCATAGACTTTGACCTTTTACGGGAAAAAAACTTCTACATCAAGGATTCTATAAAGAAGATAAACTTCACGCTCTCACAGGGGCTTGAGGAGTTCAAGTCCAAACCGATGTACTACGATAGGACTAAGTACTTCTATCAGGTGGCTTACGATTCCCTATTTGATATATGTAAGCACCTCGCACCCAAGTTCGGGATAAAGAAGTTCGGAGACGATTGTTTGTCAAAGATGGTTGAGGCGGGGGTAATACCCGACTCATACTACATGGATGTTTTAAAGATGACCCAGCTTAAGAACAAGCTCATAAGCACCTGGGAGGTATCACCGGAGGAGCTATATAGGGAACTGGAAGAAGTAGCTCCAAAGTTTCAAGTCGTAGTAAAGGAAATATCTGATAGCCTCAAGAAACTCCTACAGGGTTAGTTAAGAATTAATTGCAATTTATATTTATTTGCAATAAAATATTTATGTAGGAGGTTCCGAGAGATGAGAAAGGTTAAAAAGGAAGACATACTGAACCTTTACGAGTACGAGAAGGTAAGGGACGAAAAGATAAGAGAGATTGCGCGGAAGAAAAAAAGGAGAAGGATACAAGTCGGAGACAAGGTGACCCTCGTCTTTGAGAACTACGATACGGTATGGTTCCAGATACAAGAGATGATAAGGGCGGAGAGAATGGTCAAGGACGAGGAGATACAGTTCGAGATAGACACTTACAACGAGCTTATACCGGAGAAGAACCAGCTATCATTCACACTCTTTATAGAAATCCCCGACGAGCGGGAGAGGAAACGCGAACTACCGAAACTCGTAGGTATCCACAACAGCGTTTACATGCACATAGGTAATAAGTACACGGTAAGGGCGCAGGCTGAGGAAAGGAGCGACGAGGACTTTGAAACCGGCAAGGCGGCGGTAGTCCACTTCATGAAGTTTGACCTTACACCCGAACAGGTGGAAGCCTTTAAGAGGGAAACAGTTAGGATAGAGATAAACCACGAAAACTACAAAGCCATGACCGAGATACCCCCGGAGGTAAAGGAGGAACTCATAAGGGACTTGGAAACCGATTAATCGCTTTTGACGAGCCCCATGCTCTCAAGCTCTTTGAACACCTTCATCACGTACTTTGAGCGCTCCCTTGCCCTTCCTTTGCCCTTGTTGTAGCAGTCAATAGCCTTCCAAGTAAGCCCGAGTTCGTGTATACACTGACCAAGAACCCACGCACCTATGTATATGTTGTAGCAAGGCTCCCACAGGGACTTCTCGCTTCCGCCGTACCTCTTGATTTTGGGAATCCAGAAAGAGTTTATCTGCATTATGCCTATGTCGTAAGTTCCGTTCCTGTTTTTGTTGTAAGCCTTGGGGTTTAGATTGCTCTCAACCTTAGCTATGGCGTAGAGAAGATATGGATTGACGTTGTAATATCTCCCAGCACCTACGAAGCACTCCCAGAACTCCGAGGAAAAAGAAACCGAGGAAAGCAAGAGCAAGAAAGGTATAAGCTTACTTCTTAATCTCATCGAGCTTTCTCGCCGCCGCAAAAAGCACCGCCTCGGCTACCACGCTATCTTCAACCTTAGCCACGCCCTTCATTTTAGATAAAGCTTTCTTTATGGATATAGCCTCAAGCTCAAGTAGGAGCCTGTCGCCGGGAAATACAGGCTTTTTAAACCTCGCACCGTCTATGCCCGCAAAAACTACTCCGTACTTACCTATCTCAAGCCCGAGGGACTTAATCATGAGTATCCCGCCTACCTGAGCAAGTGCCTCAAGTATGTACACTCCCGGAAATAGAGGGAAGTCCGGAAAGTGTCCCTGAAACACCGGCTCGTTTACGGACACGTTCTTAACACCTACTATCCTCTTGCCTTCCTCAAACTCAATTATCCTGTCAACGAGCAGTATGGGATACCTGTGGGGAAGTATCTTTTGAATCTCTAAGATATCCATAACCATATTATACCTTCTTGAGTCTAACCCTAAAGGTCGTCCCTTCGGAGCTTTGACTCTCTACCTCTACACGCGTCCCGTGAAATCTGGCGATTTTATCCGCTATGGACAGACCGAGTCCTAAACCTTCTCCGTCCTCTCCTTTGAAGAAGGGCTGGAAGATGAAGGGTACAGTCTTCGGCTCTATTCCTTTTCCCGTATCCTTTACGCTCACCTCAACGAACCCCTCCTTAACCCGGGCGATTACACCTATATACCCACCCTGCCGGTTGTACTTAATTGAGTTATCCAAAAGGTTACTAAAAAGTATCTTTAGCTTTTCGTAGTCTCCCTCAACCCGCAAGTCCTTGGGAATGTCCACCTGAACCTTTAGGTCTTTTTCCTTTATTTCTCCCCACCTCTGCGATAAAACCTCATCTACAAGCTCCTCAAGATGAACCTCCGAGAACTTCTTAGCCCTTGAAAGCTCTAAAAAGGTCAGGTAATAGATGGAGTCTATTATCTCTATCAGCTCCTTTAACCTTCCCAAGGCTCTCTCTATGAACCTTTTTCTCTTTTCATCCTCCTCCTCCCATAGGGTCTCAAGAGTAGCCTTAACGACCGCTATGGGGGTTTTAAGCTCGTGACTAACGTTGGCTAAAAACTCCTTCTGTGAAATTTCACACCTCTTTAGCTCGGTTATGTCTTGAACGTGGATTAGGTGCAACTCCCCGAGCTTCTTGCCGTATAGCCTGTACCAAATCCCCCTCTCCTCGTATTCGAGCTGAGCGCTTTCCCCGTCGAGCAAGTCGTGTATAAAGCTAATGAGTTTCATGCTCTTTATGGCTTCGTAATACCTTCTTCCTTTCCACTCTTCCTTGAGCAATCCCCTTGCAATCAGATACCCGTTTGCGAACTCTACCTCTCCCTTTTCGCTTACCAGCAGTATACCCGTATCAAGCTCTTCCAAAATTCTCAAAGCTTCCATAGGGAATTTAAGTAAATATATGCCCCTGAAGCCTTACGGGAGAGTAATTCTGATAAATCCACGTTAAAAGAACGAAAAATCTGTATATTGAATTAACACAGCCCTAAGCTTAGTATTACATACGGTTATGAAAGCATTCGTGTCCTTGTTTCTCGGAGTAATGCTCCTGATACAACTGTCTCCAGGCGGACAATTAGAGGAACTCGTAAATAGGGCGTTGGAGAGCAATCCCCTCCTAAACTCCTTCAAGCACAAGAGGAATGCCTTAGAACACAGGGCGAAGTTTTCCCTATCCTTACCCAATCCGAGCGTGAGGCTGTCCCTAAACAACTTCGCTACCAACTACCCCTATCCCACAAAGAAGAATCCCATGAGCAGTGTTGGGGTTTACCTGTCCCAAAGGTACATACTACCCCAAAAGAGGATACTTCAATCAAAGGTAGAGAGCGAGAAAAAGAGCGTGGTTTCCGCAAGCGAGGAGGTTTACAAAAAGGAGCTTGTAAAGAAGCTCAAGCTCGCCTACTACGATTACCAATTCTCCTTTGTGTATGAGGATATACTTGAGAAAATCTACTCCGAGATAGAATCTCTGCTAAAGGTCGCAAAGGACAGGTACACCTACGGTAAGGTTCTGCTCTCAGACCTCATACTTCTGAAAACCGAACTTATAAAGGTTGAGGAGGAGAAACAGAAGGCGCTCAGGCTGAGGGAGATAGCCCTTGCAAAGATAGAATCTCTAGTGGGTGAGAAGGTGGAGCTAAAGCCAGAAAAAGGACAGCTCTTGCAGTTTCCCAAAGACTTTGAGGTTAGCCGAAACGTAAGCGTGAGAAAGCTCTTGAGAGAGCTTGAGGTCATAAAGAGGAAGATAGATAGAAAGAAGGTTGAACACCTGCCCGACATAAGCCTGTTCGGAGGGTACATGCTAAGACCGGATTTGCCGGACATGGTGTCCGTAGGAGTGAGCGCAACCCTTCCCGTGTGGTACGAAAAGCGTGAGAAACTCCTAGTACTTGAGGAGCAGGAGAACCTGAACTCAAAGAAGGCAGAGCTTGAGAATACTAAGCTTATGGTTAAAGGAAAGTACGAGGCTCTCAAGGACACTTACATGACAGGTAGGGAAATCCTTAAGAAGGTGGACGAGGAGATAAGCGAAAAGAGGAAAGAGCTTGAGGCTCAACTGCTCGCCCTTGAGTACGAAAAGGAAGATATAAGGGAGATACTCAGGACTTACAGAAATCTTTGGTCTTTGGAGCTTATGAGGGAAAAGTTAATCACCGAACTTAACCAGACGGTAGCAAAGGCGGAGGCACTGCAATGAAGAAAGCACTCGGCGTAGTTGGAGCTTTGGTAGTTTTAGCAGTTATCTTAGCGGTAGGCTTCGTATTTCTAAACAGGGAAGGTTCTGACGGCGGCGCTTCTGGAGGGCAAAAAGACAAGTACGCGGGATACAACAGGATAATCACCCTAAAGAAGGGGGATATTAAGGTAGTCCTCCTCTCAAGGGGTAACGAGATTAAGTCCGGAAATAACAAGATAAAGGTGGTGATAGAACCTCCGCAGAAGATAAAGGAGTTTTACTTTTACATGCCGCCCATGCCGGGAATGGACGAGATGAGAGATGCGGCAAATCTCAAGGAGGTCGCACCGGGCGAGTACGAGGGAACTTTAAAGATAAGCATGGACGGTCCTTGGCAGATAAGGGCTGTTCTTATGGACGATAGCATGATAACAGAGAACGTTTTCGTCCCGTTGCAAAAGGGCGCGGTAGCGGAGGGGGGTGGTGGACACGGAAGCCACATATCGGTAAAGCCGGGAAAGAGGCAGCTCGTAGGCATAGTTGTAGAACCGGTATCAAAACTGGAGCTTGTTAAGACCTTCACAACCGTGGGTTTTGTGGACTATGACCTCTCAAAGATATACGACGTAACCGTAAGGGCTGATGCCTGGATAGAGGAGACCTTCGGACGCTTTGAGGGTGAGTTCGTAAAAAAGGGAGCTCCCCTGATGAGGCTCTTAAGCCCCGAGATAGAGATAGCGAGGCAGGAGTTGGAGCTTGCTAAAAAGAAGGGGGACGGAGAGCTTATCAGGAAGGCTAAGGAAAAGTTAGACTACCTTCAAAACAGGGACGTGGTAAGGTCTCCGGTGAGCGGTGTAATTCTCAAGAAGAAGGTTTACGAGGGAGGTTTCGTAAAGGAAGGAATGACCGCTTACAGGATAGCGGACATATCCCGCGTGTGGATAATAGCGGAGGTTCCCCTAAAGGAAGCGGTTTACGCTAGCAAGGGAACGCCGGTGTTTATAACTCCCGAGGACAATCCCGACGAGATAATTGAGGGAGAAGTGGATTACATATTCCCCGAGGCGGATAGAATGGCAAGAACAATAAAAGTAAGGGTATCCGTTAAGAACAAGGGAATAACGCTGAAACCCAACTCCCTCGTTAGCGTAGAGTTTGAAAGGGAGCTGGGCGAAGCGGTAGCTGTTCCCGAGACGGCCGTTGTAGATACGGGCAAGAGGCAGGTCGTCTTCGTGGAGGTTGAAGAGGGCATGTTCATGCCCAAGCAGGTCAAACTGGGCAGGAAAGCGGAAGGATACTACCAAGTTTTACACGGACTGAAAGAGGGCGATAGGGTCGTGGTAAGGGGAACCTTCCTCCTTGACTCTGAGGCACAAATACGGGGCTTGTACGGAGCAGGTGGCGGGGCAGGACACCACCATTAGAAGGAGGACGACATGGACAGAAGAGAGTTTTTGAGGAGAGCAATCCTCTCCGGTGTAGTCCTGTCCCCTATGGGCTACCTTTTGAGTTCCTGCGGTGGAGGAGGCGGTTCCGGCGCGGATTCGGGCGTTATGCCGGGCATGCCAAACAACCCTGACACTCCCCCTCCCGCCACGGGTTCGGGGAAAAATCCTTTGCTCGTCCCTTCGGAAGACGGTCTTTTGGGATTTTTCTCACCGGACGCACCCTTTACCTTTACCACAAAGACCATAGAACACCAGATACCGGGTGTAGGTGGAAGCACCACCTTGATGGTTTATGAGGTAAACCAAAACGGAAAAACATACATAAATCCTATCCTCAGGGTAAGGAAGGGAAGCAGATTTCAAACCACACTCAGGAACGAGCTGAACGAGGAGACGGTAATCCACTGGCACGGCTTTAGGGTGGACTTTAACAACGACGGGCATCCCTTCTTTGCAGTTGGCAAAGGAGAGGAGCTGAACTACGACTTCACCGTAATAGACCGCTCGGGGTCTTACTGGTACCATCCCCACCCCCACGGCAGAACCGGGTATCAGGCTTACTTTGGTCTTGCGAGTATGTTCATAATAGAGGACGAAGATGAAGATATCCTCAGAAACGCATTAGACCTGAGCTTAGGGGTTACGGACATACCCCTCATACTTCAGGATAAAACCTTCAACTCAGATGGCTCACTTTTTTACCAGCAGAGGTTAATGGGATTTTACGGCAACACTCCCGTGGTTAACTTAACACCCAACCCTTACCTTGAGGTATCGCCGCGCATATACAGGTTCAGACTTCTGAACGGCGCTAACGCAAGGTTGTTCAGGCTCTCCATCAGGAACGGAAGCTCGGTGGTTCCCTTCTACCTTATAGGTGTGGAGGGCGGACTTCTCAGCTCACCGATTCAAGTTAACGAGATACTACTATCTCCCGGAGAGCGGGCGGACATACTGGTGGACTTCCGCAACTTTACCGATGGAAGCATTCTAAGGCTCTACAACTCCTCTCACGGCTTGGGCAACATGGGAATGGGCATGGGAGGTATGGGAGCGGACTCGGACGATTCCGAGTTTGAGGTTTTGGAGTTCAGGGTAAAGGGTTCTTCGAGTTACGACAGGTCTATTCCCTCCACGCTTTCGGTCGTTAACTCTATACCTACATCGGGCGTGTTTACCCGCATATTCCCGCTGGGCATTGCCCAGATGAGGTTCAATATAGACGGGAAGGTGTGGGACAGCTCAAACCCCTTGAGGGATTACGGATACAACTTTAACAACAACACCGTAGAGGTCTGGGAGTTTGTGAACAACACGGGTATGTACCACCCGATGCACATTCACGGTTATCAGTTTCAGGTTATAGAAAGAAGCAACAGCCCCCAAGGTATAAGGAACCTTGCAATAGATAACAAAGGGCTTATGGCCACGGACTACGGTTGGAAAGATACAGTTTTAGTCGCCCCTTCCGAACGGGTAAAGGTAGCGGTGGATTTTACCCACAGCTTTAATTACGAGCAGGTTTACCTGCTACACTGCCACATACTCGAACACCACGACCTCGGAATGATGGTTAATTTTAGAGTTAAAGCCTGAAGGAGGTGTGTAACTATGTTCAAGTTAGCTTTACTTAGCTTAGCCTTAGCCGGGGTTGCTACGGCTTCGGAGGTAAAGATAACAGCTATATACAACCCCAACTGCGGTTGCTGTCATAAATACTTCCAACTGCTCGAGAGCAAAGGCTACAAGATAGAGAGAAAGACCGTATCCCAAAACCAGCTCTACGAAGCTAAAAATAAGCTCGGAGTCCCCGTTGATAAGCGCTCTTGCCACACCATGGTAGTTAACGGCAAGTTCATAGAGGGCCACGTCCCCATAGAAGGTATAGAGAAGCTTTTAGAGAGTAAAAACGCCAAAGGCGTCTTCTCTCCCCACGGAACCCTGAGCGGTTGGGGAAGGGAAGAAAGCACTTATGAATTAATTAGATAAGGAGGTGTACCATGAGAAAACTTTTACTGGCAGGAGCTTTGGCAGGCTTGTTTGCAGGGGGAGTTGGACTTTCCCAAGATAGCTCACAACACAAACACCCAGACACACAGAAACAAAGCCACCAACAGCCACAAGGCATGAATATGCACGGTATGGGTGGTATGCACATGATGGGAATGATGGACGGAGGCATGATGGGCAGAGGCATGATGGGCAGAGGCATGAACATGGGAATGGACATGTCCATGGTGCCTATGATGAGAATGATGATGCAGGACCCGGAACTCAGGAAAATTATCATGGAACACAAAAAGCAGTGCAGACAGGAACTCATGAAGAAGCTTGCCGCAAACCCCAAGGCAGTTGAGAAGATGCTCATGATGATGGCTCACAACAAAGAAGCGGTTAAGGAGGTTCTCAAGAAAAACCCGCAGCTTAAGAAACAGTTAGAGGAAATGCTCAAGTAAGGAGGTGGTCAGCATGATGGGGCAGAACCCTTCAGAAAATATGATGGATAAGATGTTCACGGTAATGTCCGCAGAGCCAGAAACGAGAAAGTTCATGGCTCAAAGGATACTTAGAATGATAACGGAACATCCTCAGGAGTTCAAAACTATTCTTAACGAAAATCCTGAACTAAGGAAAAGGTTAGAGGAGCTAATAAAATGAAGCTTCTCCTCCTTGTCGTTTCCGCCTCCCTCCTCTTTTTTTCAGTGATGGGCTATGCCCATAAAGGGGAGGTTCACGACGGGGCGGATTCAGACGAAAAAACCTCAGAGGTAGTGGAAGTCAAAGATATAACCTACCCGTCCATAGTGAAACTCCACCCTCCGGTGGTTCACTTTGCAATAGCGACTCCTCTTTTAGCACTTCTGGTAAGCGGTTATTACCATCTAAGAAGAAAAAACCCGGACATGTTGGAGTTTGCATTCATCTTCATAGCCTCCTCCTCGGTCGTGGCGGCTGCGGTAAGCGGCTACATAGCCCACGAGAGCATGGAAGACCTACCCATAAAAAGGGAAGCTCTGGAACTGCTACACACCCACGAGAGTGTGGGTATATACCTCGCACTTCTGTTCTCGGTGATATTTCTTTTAAGGGCTTTATACGTTCTAAAGCCCCTTCGGGGCTTGAAAATTTTATATATCACGCTCCTCCTCATAGGTGTTCTGGGAATCTTCTATCAGGGCAACATGGGAGGAAGCATAGTTTACGACTACGGCATAGGAACTAACAGGTAAAGGAGGTAGAAAATGAGAAAACTTTTAATCGGGTTTGCAATTGCAACCTCGGTGGTCTCCTTCGCACAACCCGTTGACCCACCTAAGGGAACCAAGTGCGTTGTATGTACCATGGACGTGAACATGGCTCCCAACCTAACCTCTCAGGCTAAGCTCAAGGACGGCAAGTACGTTTACGCCGAGTCTCCCAAACACATTATTGAGTACTACCTGAAGAACAAAGACAAGGTAAAGGAGATATGGGTAAAGGACTACAAAAGCGGCAAGTGGATAAACGGCATGAGGGCTTACTATGTACCCATAGAGGGAGGACCCATGGGGACTGACTTAGCCGCCTTCAAGAGCAAAACCAGGGCTAAGAAGTTTGCCAAAGGTGGTAAGTTTTACTCCTTCAAAGAGGTGGACGAGGAGCTAATCAAACACCTAAACATGGGGCATAAAGACAAACACGGGCATGGAAACATGCACATGAAGCACTGAAACGACCCCATTACCGAGCCTGCACTGGCAGGCTCCCTATCCTTATCTCGTGTCTCGTGCGGTTATACCCTTAGCTCCTCCTCCGCTTAGTGAGAAATACGGCAAAACCCTTTAATATAGCTATATAGAAAGCTAAACTCGGGCTTAGAACGGTATAATAGATAGCCTCATGAAGAAGTTTTATGTGACGACACCGATATATTACGTTAACGACATACCCCACCTCGGACACGTTTACACGACCATAGCGGCGGACACGCTCGCAAACTTTTACAGACTCAGGAATTACGATGTTTTTTTCCTCACAGGGACGGACGAACACGGGCTAAAGATACAGAAGTCCGCAGAGGAGAAGGGCATATCACCCCAAGAGCTTGCTGATAAAAACTCGGAAAACTTTAAGAAGCTCTGGGAGTTTCTGAAAATAAACTACACCAAGTTCATAAGAACTACATCGGAGGAGCATAAAGCCCTCGTTCAGGAGGTATTTAAGAAAAGCTACGAAAACGGAGACATATACCTTGGGAAGTACGAGGGCTGGTACTGTGTGGGGTGCGAGGAGTTCAAATCCGAGGGCGAGCTTGCGGAAGGAAACAAGTGTCCCATACATCTAAAGCCTTGCGAGTACATAAAGGAACCTTCTTACTTCTTCAGGCTCTCTAAGTATGAGGATAAACTCCTTGAGCTTTACGAGAAAAAACCGGAGTTCATACAGCCGGACTCTCGCAGAAACGAGGTCGTGGCTTTTGTAAAACAGGGACTCAAAGACCTGTCCGTTACACGCCCGAGAAATAGGGTTAAATGGGGAATACCCGTTCCCTTTGACGAGGAACACACGATATATGTATGGTTCGATGCGCTTTTTAATTACATATCCGCCCTCGGAGACAAGGTGAATCGTTACTGGCCCGCAGACCTGCACATAGTAGGAAAGGACATACTCAGGTTCCATGCGGTTTATTGGCCCGCATTCCTTATGTCTGTTGGATACGAACTACCAGAAAGGATTTTCGCCCACGGCTGGTGGACTGTTGAGGGAAAGAAGATGTCCAAATCCTTGGGGAATGTGGTAAACCCCTACGAGGTAGTGGAAAAGTACGGGCTTGACGAGATAAGGTACTTTCTCCTTCGGGAGATACCCTTCGGGCAGGACGGCGACTTTTCCCACTTGTCTATACTTAACAGGCTCAACGGGGAACTCGCCAACGAGATAGGTAATCTTTACAGCAGGGTCGTCAGTATGTCCAATAAGTATTTAGGAGGGGAAGTTTACGGGGAGAAAGACAGGGAATACGAGTCTTATGCAGGGGAAATACTCTCCAAATACGAGTCTTACATGAAAGCCGTAAACTTTTATAGGGCGATAGAGGAAATCCTTAAGTTCGCTTCTTACCTCAACAAGCTCGTTGACGAAAAGGCTCCGTGGCAGTTAAAGAAGGAAGGGAAACTCGTAGAACTGTCAAACACACTCTACACGCTCGTGGACGGCTTGAATGTCCTGGCAGGTATGCTTTATCCGATTATGCCCAACAAGATGGCTATCGCAAGAGAAATGCTCGGACTAAAAGATTTGGACTCACCGAAGCCTTACGCTTACGATAGCTACAAGCTCGGGGAAAAGGAAAACCTATTCCCGAGAATAGAGGGGTAGAAAAGATTATATTTATTGTGTAATGTGTGGAATTGCAGGCGTTTACAACTCTGATATAGCTCCACAGCTCGTTTACCTTCAGATTTACTCACTCCAGCACAGGGGGCAGGAAAGTGCGGGAATATCCTCCTCCGACGGCTCTGATATACATACCGTTAAAGGTGCCGGAAAGGTTCTCGAGGGAATATCAAAAGATAGTATAGAAAACCTGAAAGGTAGGAATGCCATAGGTCATGTGAGGTACTCAACTGCCGGAGACGCCGGTGGTGCGAATGCTCAGCCCATAGTTAGAAATACACCCCTCGGTAAGATTGCTATAGTTCACAACGGGAACTTAACAAACTACAGGCTGGTTAGGGAAAGTTTGGAAAGCAAAGGTTATAAGTTTCTCAACACTTCGGATACTGAGCTGTTTCTGGTTCTGCTTGAAACCGAAAATAAGTTCGTACCCGAAGGGTTGTATATACATCCGGAAGATAAAGAGTTCCTCCCCCACCTTCTCTACGCTCTGAGGGAAGTGAAGGGAGCCTACAGCGTACTTATGCTTTACGAGGACAAGCTAATCGCCTTTCGAGACGCCCTCGGATTTAGACCCCTCCTTATGGGTAAAAAGGGTAAAACTTACTTTTTCGCTTCCGAGAGCTGTGCCTTTGACATAGTTGAGGCTGACATACTCAAGGAGGTCAAGCCCGGTGAGATAGTTGTCGTAGACGCTAAGGGTATAAGGAACTACTTCCCCTTTAAAAAGGGTAGAGAAGCCCGGTGTATCTTTGAGTTCGTCTATTTCGCCAGACCCGATAGCTTCATATTTGAAAACTGGGTTTACGATGTCAGGAAGGAACTGGGCAGACAGCTTGCAAGGGAGGAGGTCGTGGAGGCCGATTTGGTCTCTCCCGTTCCCGATTCGGGTGTGGTTCCCGCTTTGGGCTACGCTGAGGAGTCCGGTATTCCCTTTGAGATGGGGCTTATAAGGAACCACTACGTAGGTAGGAGCTTTATAGAGCCTACACAGGAGTTGAGAAATATAAGGGTTCTCATGAAGTTAAGCCCTAACAGGTCTGTTATTAAGGGTAAGAGAGTGGTGATTATAGACGACTCCCTCGTGAGGGGAACTACTTCAAAGAGAATAGTCCAGATGCTAAAGCGTGCAGGGGCAAAGGAGGTACACCTGCGTATAGCCTCACCTCCGGTCGTGGGTCCTTGTTATTACGGCATAGATACGCCCACAAAGGAGGAGCTTATAGCCAACAGGATGAGCTTGGAGGAGATAAGGAGGTATATAGGAGCTGACTCGCTCAGGTACTTATCCCTTGAGGGTCTTCGTTCTGTGGTTGGTGGGGGAGACTCGTACTGTGACGCGTGCTTTAGCAACAAATACCCCGTAGAGGTAGAGGATTTAAAACTGATTACTCCTCGTACCTGAGCCATGCCTTCAAAACGCCGGCTACTCTTTTAGGCTCTTCTTTGGCGATTTCGGATATGGTTTTTATAATCTCAAGTTCCTTAGCCTTCTCTCTTAATACCTCTGCGCCGGTAATCTCAAAGGCTTCCTCTCCCTCAACTCCCGCCGGTACACCTTCCACAACTACCTCCGGAGGAGGTTTCTTGAGCCTTTTAAGTCCGAAGAATATAAGCAGAAGGAGTACTACACCTGCTACCGCAGGCACAACGAACTTCAGGTAAGGTGGGTAAGGCGGTTTTTCTTCAACGACCTCGGGCTTTTTGAAGGGAATGGCTACTACGGATATTGTATCCCCCCTCTTGCTGTCAATCCCCGCCGCCGCGGAAACTATGCTTTTAACCTTCTCAACGTCCACCTCTTCCGGTTTACCGTTGAGGATAACTCCTACGCTTACCCTCTTTACCTTCATAGATGGGTCTACAACTCTCAGCTCCTTCTTACTCACTTCGTAGTTTGTTATGGACTCCTTCTTCTCAGTAATAGTTCCTCCGGCTCCTCCCGGTCTAACTCCGGGTGCCGGGGGGATGTTCGAGGGTGTTCCCGGAACTCCGGCTACCGGCTCGTTGTAAGTTTTCTCCTTTTTCTTCTGCTCACTGACGACCGCGGTCATGTCCGGGTCGTATATCTCCTCCCTCTTTTCTGTTTTGGAAAAATCAAGCTCCGTGGAAATTCTCACTTTGACGTTTCCGTACCCGAATACGTCCTCTAAGGCGGACTGTATCTTTCTCTCAAGATTCTTCTCAAACTGCTGTTTGAGTTTCAGTTGTTTACTCGTTATCTCCCCTTCTTCTTCCTCCAGCAGAGCGGTAAGGTCTCTACCGTTCCCGTCTATGACAACCACATTTTCAGGCTTGAGGTTTTCAACGCTCGCGGCTACAAGCCCTCTTATGGCTTTGACCTGTTCCTTGGTAATCTTATGCCCAGGCTTTAGCTTTATGAACACGGAGGCTTTTGCCTCTTCCTCTTCCCTTACGAACACGGACTTTTCTGGAAAGGCTATGTGAACGCGTGCATCTTGAATATTCTTAAATTTCAGGATAGTCCTTGCAAGCTCTCCCTCCACAGCCCTTTTGAAGTTTACTTGTTGCTGAAAATCCGAAAGACCTATTGAGGTCTTATCGAAAAGCTCGTAACCAACTATTCCCTTGTTGGGAATACCCTTAGCGGCGAGCTTGAGCCTCAGCTCCCTTTCCTTTCCCTCGGGTACGAGAACAGTCCTACCTCCGTTATCTATCTTGTACTTCACTCCCTCTTTATCCAGCTCGGTAATTATGGCGTTTAGGTCTTCCTGATTTAGCCCCGTGTACAATACGGCGTAGTCGGTCTTAGTAGATAAAAAAACTCCCACAAAGACGAGCGAAAGTATAAAGAGAGGAAGGGCTATTGCAGCGGCTTTGTAGTGAATGGGCAGGTTTTCGAATCTCTCCCTGTAAGCTTTAAGCTCCTCTTTCCAATCCGCCATTTATAACTGCATCCTGAACAGCTCCTGATAAGCCTCTAAGAGCTTATTCCTAAGCTGCAAAAGCAAATTGTACGCCACACCTGCCTTTTCAAGTTCAACGACCATTCTGTGCAGAGGTATGTCTTCCCCTCTGAGAACCGCCTTTTTAAGCTCCTTGGATTTTGTCTGTTCCTCGTTTACCCAGTTTACAAACTCCTTCAGGCTGTCTATAAAGTCCTCCGCAGGTTTACTTTTACCCTTTACTTCTTTAAACTCCCAATCCTTGAAAAGTGTCTCCCTTATCTCCATAGCTCTATAGTCCTATTAGCCATGTCCCGCGTCATTCCAAAGGCGTTCAAGTTAGCCTCGTAACTCCTTACCGCTGATATCATATCAGCCATCTCCTTAACCAGCTCCACGTTGGGGTAAGTCACAAAGCCTTCGCTATTGGCTTTCGGGTGCGAGGGGTCAAAAACAATTCTGAAGGGGTTATCCGATTCCCTTATCTCCTCTACCTTTACGGGTATATTGCCTTTCTTTAGGCTTTCCTCGTTGTATATAGCCTTAAACACTACCTCCAGCTTTTTAAAAGGCTCCCCCGCTTGTTTAAAAGACTCGTAATTGGCAAGGTTAGAGGCTATGGTGTTCATGCGTATCCTCTGGGCGTACATACCCGAAGCGCTTATCTCAAAGGTCTTAAAAAGGTCGTTCATTATTTACCCTCCCTTATAGTGTTCCTGAGCTTCTCAAGTCCGCCCGTAGCCATCTTCATGTAAACCTCGTAGGCTATCCTATTCTGGGTGAGCTTAGCCATTTCCTCTTCAATACTTACGTTGTTCTTGTCATTACCCACGAGCCTTCTGTCCACATCCCTTACCTCAATTCTCGGAGCTTTTGAGGGTGTTATGTGCTTCTCCCGTGTTGTCTTAAGCGGTATTCTACCCTTCAACTCCTTTATAAATACAGCTTCCTTAGCTTTGTAGTTCGGTGTGTCAGCGTTGGCTATGTTGCTGAGTATTACCTTGTGTCTTTTCCACCTAAAGTCCAGGTGCGGAAGGACTTCATTAGTACCTTTAAATATGTCCATATTACACTCCCCACAGGGTAAGTATAACCCTACTCCATATATTATCCGCCTTTGAAGCTCTGTTTACAACCCATTTCATCTTTTCCGTATCATCCGTGTATTCCGCTATCTTACCTATTCTGTAAAGCGCCCACCAGTAGCTTTCTGTGTTGTCGGGCACCAGCTCCATATACTTCTCGTAGTACATGGAAGACTTCTCAAAGTCGCCCTGCCCAAAGTAGTAATCCGCAAGCTTGATGTAAGAGGGTGGCAGATATCCCTTGAACCTCGGTAAGTTACCGTTTAGTTTGGATATAAGTTTCTCAAGCGTTTCGAGGTCTGCACTGTAGTAGGCTATCAGTAACTCCGCTTCCAACCTATCCTTATCCTCTAAAGATTCCCTGACCGTCCGTAGGGTGCTGAGTGCCTTGGACTCCTTGCCCTCAATTATCATCATCTTAGCTATCAAGAACCTCTTCTTAACCCCTTCCCTCATAATCTCCACCTGCTCCCAAAATGTCTTGCTCCCTAAAAAGAGGGAAGCCCTCGCAAAGCTTTCTATACCCCTCTCAAAGGCTACCTTAACATTATGCTTATTTAATAAATAAAGCATATTCAAAAATTCGCTTTTTTGCAAGTCGTAAATGTCGTAAGAGGATACCTGCTCGTTTAGAAAGCCTAAAAACTCCGAAAAGTTAAAAAGGTCCCCCTCGAGGAAGAACTCCGATAGTTTGAGGTTCTTTGTTTTTATCAGCTCCTTCTCATCGTCGGAAAGGGAAACGCTCTTGAGTGCAAGGGAATAAATTCCCAAAAGCGCTATGTCACCGTAAACGTTCCCAACGTTCAACCAGCCGAGCTGGAGTAGGACATCTCTGTAAAACCTGAACTCCTCATCGTAAACCTCAAGGAACTCTGGATACATCCAGAGGGAAGAGTACAAAACCTGAGAGAGCTTGCTGTAAAAGAGCTGATTATCCCTTGTAAGCTCCTTCAAGTGTTTTAAGGCATCTTTGTAGTTTTTCATAGATAAATTCAGGTAAGTTAGATAGAAGCCGGTTTTTTGTGCGTAATCCTTGAACCTATCGTACCTCAAGGTCAGTTCAAGGTAAAGGTAAGCCTTCTGCCACTGCTTTAGCCTGTAAAAGGATATGCCGAGCCTGTAAAGGTAATGGGCTTCTTTCCTAACGTATTCGTTAAGGTTTGCCGCTTCCGTTAGGAAGTTCACAGCCTCCGCATACCTGCCGAAGTTAAACTCGTAATACCCCCTTGTAAGGACAAATATGTCCCTGTAATCTGCCGGTATAGTCTCCACTTGGAGATTTTTCAGGTAAGTATAACCCTCCGCGCTCCCACCGAGAGAGGCTGCGTATCCCAGTTTTATCAGGTACCTTACATCCTCAGTTTCCCCGTAAAGGTTTGCAAACACGTTCACAGCGTCCTCGTACCAACCCATGAGCGTGTACCCGTCCCCGATAAACTCCCTCTGAACGTTTATAAACCTCGGAACCTTATACCAGTTGGGATATTGATTTAGGAAAGCTATTGCGGATAAAATCCCTCTTCTGCTACCGGTTGAGTAGGAATACAGTGCGTAGGTTTTTCCTAAGTACAGGAAAGAAAGTTCACCGTAATAACCCTTCGGGTCTGCCACATAAGACTTCGTAAAGTAGTTTATGGCTCCTATGTAGTTGTTGAGAGACAGGCTATCTTTACCTTTCTTGAAAAAGAAAGCCGAACGGTCTTTACCTATTAGTGTAGAGGTGTCAGAGGAGTAAACTAAAGCCTGAAGAAGTATAAGTATTAGAAGAAGTTTCTTTAGGTGCCTTCTCTTCATCGTTCAAAAAGTCCCTGTACCTTTCTTCCCTTTTGGGGAAGCTCCTTGCTCTCGGGGATACGTCAACCCCGTTTACCCTCAGTACATCAAGGTTAAATCCAAGACTTTTCAAGCTCTCGTAAAGCTTTTTACTCTCCAAAAACGAGACGTAGATATTTGTATCTTCCTTGAACCTCGCGTCAACCAATACCTTGTCGCTCAAAAATCTCATGCGAACGGAAGCATCCTCAAGCCTTAGAAAAACGTTCTTAGTTTCCTGCGTTTTCTCGGGAACCACGGGTGTGCTAAGCTTTTGAACCTCGGGACTCTCCTCCCTATTTATCTCAAACAAGTTCACTCTATCCGTTTGGAAGGGTTGAACTTCCGCATTAACCCTCAATCCCTCTTCCCTTAACACATTCTTCAAGTTGGGGTTTGTGTTTTTAATAGGAGAGTTTTCAAAGGACGTTTTTCCACGCTCACTTTGCGGACTTACATCACTCCCCAAATCTAAACCGTCTCCGCGCACCTCTGTGCGAGGTAAGCCTTCTCCTTTCTGTATCTCATTCGTTCCTTCAGGAAGTCCCTTTGTTTTTACAGGAGCGGGTACACTGTGGTCTTGCGGTCTTTGAGATGTAGGAATTCTACCGAAGCCCCTTTCGACCACTCTAACTTCAGTCTGTAATCTTTTACCATTGCCTAAGTCCGTGTACGCCTCAAAGGGTTTCGGTTCAACGGACTTTACTTGGTTATTAACACCAGAGGTATTGGTGCCTTTATCCGCCTTTCTCCCATCAACCTGCTCCGCAGGTTCGCGATTTGGCAGGGCAGTAAACTCGGTGAAACGCCTAAGTTGTACATCAGAGTCAGCGGTAGCTCTATTCGTGGTTATACTCTCATCTTGCTGTACAAACCTTACATCTCCGTACCTATCCCTCTGAACCTCAGTTCCCCGGGACTTATATGGTACCGGGCTTTTATCTGTATTTATACCGAGATGGGATTGTCTATCCTGTATATAACTATCACCTTTCAGGATAGCCCCGCTCTCAAGGTTTTTGACACTCACCTTGTTAATAACTGACTCCTTGCTCTCAAGCTTTAAGCCAAGCTCCCGTAAGTACGCAACTACAGGTTGCAGTTTATCCTCAAGGTTCTTAATGTTCGATACATCTCCGCTCTCCAATACACGGGTAATCTGACTCTCTAAATAGCTAAGGACCTTAGAAACTTCTAAATCCGCACCCTTTGGTAGTTCTTCAGGCAGTTTGCTCAGCAGAGGAATTACACTCTCCCTTATAAAGGTGATTAACCTCTCAAGCTCAACTACCCGTCCACTGCCATTCGCGTTTGCACTTTCGTAAAACCCTTCTAAATTCCCGATTAGAGCTTCTACCGAGGAAATCAAGCCCCGTACGCCGAAATCCTGATAGGTTTTACCTTTCACGGTGTCTTTATCGACACCCTGAGCATCTTCACCTTCGGTCATAATGCCGTAACTTTGAAATAGGGCGTTACGGGTCAATTCCGCAGTAGATTCTCCCGGACTTATTACCTCCTCGCGACGGAACAGCTGCCCCTTAAATAGATTAGCCTCAAGGGTTTCAGGTTTCTGAAAGCTAATCAACTGAAAACCAGTCTGAGCTTGTGGATATATCTCCTTTAAAGTACCCGCATTCCCTCCGTACGCAGACAGCAACGCCAGGAGAACATCCTCAAAGGGAACATCAGGTAAACTATCCCCTTGAACCTTAGTATCCTGAAAAAACCCCTCCAGTAAGCCGCCTGCTACTACGTTCTTGTTTTCAAGCATATATCCCCACACTTTAAAATAACACTTGAGACAGTAATTTGCAAGCTTCTGGTGATATAATGTATGAACCTATCATGAATTTGCTTGTCCAGAAGTTCGGAGGAACCTCTGTAGGAAGTATAGAACGCATAGAGAATGCAGCAAGGAGGGTAATACAGGCTGTTGAGAAGGGACATAGGGTTGTAGTGGTGTCTTCTGCTATGGCAGGGGAAACCGATGGTCTTTTGAGCCTTGCTCATCAGATAGGAAAGAGGCTCCCCGAAAGGGAGATGGACGTTTTACTCTCAACCGGCGAGCAGAAGGCTATAGCCCTATTTTCTATGATGCTCAGGAAGTTAGGATACCCTGCGGTCAGCCTTTGTGGTTGGCAAGTCCCCATAGTTACGGACGATGTCCATACAAAGTCAAGAATCGTAAAAATAGGAGTCCAAAGGCTTAAAAACCTGATAAACGACGGATACATCCCGGTTGTTGCAGGGTTTCAGGGTGTAACGGAAACGTGGGATATAACGACTCTCGGTAGAGGTGGCTCGGACACTACAGCTGTAGCTCTCGCCTCCGCTCTAAGTGCAGACTGTGAGATATACACGGACGTTCCCGGGGTTTTCACGGCAGACCCGAGGATAGTTCCCAACGCAAAGAAGGTACCCTACATATCTTACGAGGAAATGTTAGAGCTTGCATCATTGGGCGCAAAGGTTATGCAGATTAGGAGCGTTGAGTTTGCCGCCAAATACAGAGTTAGAATACATGTAAGAAGTTCTTTCTCGGAGGAGGAGGGTACGTGGATTGTTCCGGAGGATGAGGTTATGGAAAAGGTAGCCGTAAGAGGTATAACTGCAGATACAAAAGAGGCAAGGTTTACGGTAGTCAAAGTTCCCGACAAGCCGGGCATAGCCGCGGAGATATTTAAAGCTCTGGGAGAAGCTCACATAGTAGTGGACATGATAGTTCAAAATGTCTCCCACGATGGTTATACGGACATGTCTTTTACCGTTAATAAGACCGAAGCGGACAAAGCAGAGGAAATCATAAGAAAGGTCGCCGAAAAGGTGGGAGCTGAGGAAGTAGTAAGAGACGACAAAGTAGCAAAGGTTTCCGTAGTTGGCTTGGGAATGAAAAGCTCCTACGGAACCGCGGCAAAGATGTTTGAGGTTCTCGCTAAACACGGGATAAACATGATGGCGATATCAACCTCCGAGATTAAAATATCCTGCCTAATAGAGGAAAAGTTTGCAGAGCTTGCTGTTAGAGAATTACATGAAGCGTTCATAGAGAACAACGAAGAGATAAAGGTAGAGGGAGGCTAAGGGGTAAATGTGGTATAATCTTTGAGCCGACTAAAAGGAGATTGGTGGAATGGAAGGTGTAAGCTATAACCACGTGATATTCGGGCTCGTTTCCGTAGGCATATCTATAATCCTGGTCTTACTTGCCGGAAAACCGAGTATAAAGCCTACGAAGTTTCAGGCTCTACTTGAAGGATACCTCGGATTCGTGAGAGGGATGCTGGTGGACAACATGGGAGACAGGGGTTTAAAATACATGCCCCTAATAGCCGCCATGGGTATGTTTATATTTTTCTCCAATCTCTTGGGAATGGTACCGGGGCTTTCTGCACCAACGGCAAACATAAACACCAACCTCGCTATGGCACTCATAGTCTTCCTTTACTATAACTACGAAGGCTTAAGGGAAAACGGACTCGGATACTTTAAGCACTTTATGGGTCCCGTTCCACTACTTGCACCCTTCTTTTTTGTCGTGGAAATCATATCCCATATAGCCAGACCTATAACTCTGTCCTTGAGGCTGTTTGCCAATATGAAAGCCGGTGCGATGATTTTAGTCGCCCTCGTAGGGCTTGTTATACAGAATCCTTTCACCCTCGCCGTATCTCCCATAGTGTTGTTATTTATAATTGCGATAAAGTTCTTAGCCATATTTATACAAACGTACATATTCATGATTCTTTCGGTAGTTTACCTTGCCGGCGCAATAGCCCACGAGGAGCATTGATATGAAAGCACTACTCATACTGACCGATACCACGGGACAATGTCATAAAGCCCTTGAATATTTAAAGGATTTCTCTGAAAAGTTACACATGGAAGGGGAAGTGTTTATAATCTTAGAAGACCTGTACAAACTTGAGAAGGCTTCAGTTTCACTGGGATTTCCGCTACCGCCGGAGACCGTTCCACAGACCAAGGACAAGGTTCTTAAAAAGGTAAAACATATTTGGGAAAGCGTAGGAGGTGAGGACTTGACCATATCCGTAGTTGCAGGGGAGATAAGAGACGAAGTTACAAGGTACGTAAAAGAAACCGGAGACGTTGGTCTTGTTATGTGGGGATGTAATCCGTCCGTTAACGTCTGCAGTGTAATAGATGATATAGATATACCATCGCTAATAATTAAGTAAGGAGGTCTGCAAATGAGGAAGAAGCTCTTTGCTCTGCTAATGGGTATGCTTCCTACGGCAAGCTTCGCCGCCGAGGCTGCAGGGGGGTCGTCTGACAAAGCCCTCTTCCTTGGACTTATAGCTCTCGCATCCGGACTTGCCATAGGACTCGCCGGCGCCGGAGCGGGTATAGGTATGGGTCATGCGGTTAGAGGAACTCAGGAGGGTATGGCAAGAAACCCTACCATGAGCGGTAGACTACAGACCATAATGTTTATAGGTCTGGCTTTTATAGAAACAATAGCACTTTACGCACTGTTCGTCGTAATAATCTTTGTGTTTACGAACGTATTCACAGGAAAACTGGGGTAATCGCTTGCCCCTTGCCCCGGTTTTTCTTAAGTAAGGAGGCTCCCCGATGGCTACGGAAGGATTGAAACCTCACATATCTAACAAGAAAAGGAAGCGTAGGAGCGGTTTTCTCGCAAGGATGAGTACTAAATCCGGAAGGAACATAATAAAAAAGAGAAGACGCAAGGGAAGGACAAGATTAACTCCTTGATGAAAGGTGTCGTTTTAGCTTTTTTAAGGTTCTGGAGAACCTTTGTGTCTCCTCTCTATCCGCCCTCGTGCAGGTATTACCCTACCTGTTCGCATTACGCAGTTATGTCTGTGGAAAAGCACGGGGTATTGCTGGGTCTTACGAAGGCGTTATGGAGGATACTGCGGTGTAATCCGTGGAGTAAAGGAGGTATAGATTACCCTTGATGAACGAAGATAGAGATATAGACGCAAGAAGAGCCTTTATAGTAATGGTTCTGATTGCCTTTATGATACTTGGCTACGAGTTGTTCAATTACTACTTTATTCCCAAACAGCCCCAAACGTCTTCTCAGGAGGCAAAAACCGAGGTTTCCAAAGAAGAAAACCAAAAACAGACAAGTAAACTTCCAAATGAAGAGACAAAGCCTGAGAATGCTGATAAACCGAAAGCCTCAAAGCCCGTTTCAGAACCGGGCTTACTGCTCGGCACCACGAGGCAGAAGCAAAGTTACGGACAGACCTACACCTTAGAAAACGAGAACTTCCTTGTGGAGGTGTCTTCCAAAGGAGGCAAGATAGTAAGAGTTCTCGATAAGAAGTTCAACAGGGAACTTATAACCGATACGGAAAAAAAGCTAAACATCTACCCACTGGAAATTTTTACGGGAAGTGCGGAAAGGGATTTCGAGCTTAACTTTGGTGAGTACAAGGTTGAGAAAAATGGCAACTCTCTAAAGCTTGAGAGGGCAGGTGTAGTCAAGCTCATAGAGCTTAAAGATAGTTACTTGGATGTTGGTGTTAAAGCCGGAAGTGAGGTTTACATACTTGCAGGAACACATCTTCAGGAAGGCGAATTCTACACTCATTCCGGACCGGTTGTAAAGTTCAGAGGAGACCTCGTTAGGGTTGATAAAGGGGACATTTTAAACAGAGAATCTGTGAGTGGAGACATAATCTTTGCCGGAGAGGAAAGTAGGTACTTCTTTAAGGGATTTAAAGGAGATATTTCTGAGGTACTTATATACAAACTTAAGATGGGAGAGGAGGAGAAGACCTTTACCCTTGTCAAAACTTCAGGGCAGAAGCTCGTATATTACGCAGGTGCTAAGGAATACACAAGGTTAAGGGATATAGGTCTCGTAGACGTTATAGATTTTGGTACCTTGAAGCTGATAGTAAAGCCCCTGTTTATTTTTATGTACTGGGTTTACGAGCATACCTCGAGCTGGATACTTTCTATACTAATTTTGACGCTCATTATAAGGATTATTTTCTTCCCCTTGAGTTATAAAAGCACCGTATCTATGATGAAGATGGGAGAGCTCGCTCCCAAGATGGAGGAGATAAAGAAGAAGTACAAGGACGACCCGGCGAAGATGCAGGAAGCTATGATGAAACTCTACTCCGAAGCCGGCGTCAATCCCATGAGCGGTTGCTTACCTATACTTATACAAATCCCTATATTCTTTGCACTGTATAAGGTTCTGATTGTTACTGTAGACCTGAAGCTTGCATCTATGCTGTGGATTCCAAGCCTTGCGGATAAAGACCCTTTTTACATACTTCCAGTCCTTATGGGAGGCACCATGGTACTCCAGCAGTTCATAACCCCCAGTCCGGATAAGAGGCAGAACATGATTATGTACATATCTGCGGTTGCTTTTACTTTCCTGTTTGCTAACTTTCCCTCTGGACTTGTGCTTTACTGGACTTTTAATAACATACTGAACATAGCTCAGAACTACTTGATAAAAGAGGTCTTTATGAAAGACAGCAAAGCTACTCAGAAGTCTCAGAAGAAGAAAAAGAAGAAGTAAGGGCATCTACCATCTTTCTTGCTGCTTCCTGTTCAGCTTGCTTCTTACTCTTTCCCCTGCCCACGGTTCTAAACTCCTTCACGCTACACTCTACGGAGAAAGTCCTGTCGTGGCTGGGACCTTCCACGCTCATAACCCGATAAACGGGTCTTTCCTTCCATCTTTTCTGGGTAATTTCTTGAAGTTCCGTTTTAAAGTCTTTACGAACCTTGCCCTCCCTTACCATACTAACTATCTTTTCCCCGAACAGGTTGTTGAACAGTTCCTTTACGAGGTTACAGTCTTTTCCGGAATCCAGATACACGGCAGCCCATAGGGCTTCGAACACATCGCTTATTATGGAAATGTTGTGCACCTGTCCCCTTTCCGTCTCCCCCCTGCTCATGAGTATGTATCTCGAAAGCTCAAGCTCCTGCGCGAGTTCGTAAAAGAAGTCCTCGCTTATGAGATACGCTTTCAGCGTTGCAAGTGTTCCTTCCCTTTTTTGGGGAAACTCGGAAACCAGTAGGTCTACTATCATAAAGTTAAGCAGAGAGTCCCCTAAGAACTCAAGGTTCTCGTAGTGTCCGATGCCCCTTTCGCGAGCGTAGGATATGTGGGTAAAGGCTTGCCTTAGTATAGATAAGTCCTTGAATTTGTAGCCGAGCTTCTCTTCAAGCTCTTGATACATTCTAAACCTTTCTAAAAACTAAGCAAGCGTTAGTACCTCCGAACCCAAAGGCGTTGGAGAGGGCAACCTTTACGGTATGCTCAACCGCTTTGTTTGGAACATAGTCGAGGTCGCAATCGGGGTCTGGGTTATCGAGGTTGATTGTCGGGGGTACAACACCGCTCTCTATCGTTTTAATGGTAGCCACCGCTTCAACAGCTGCAGCAGCACCGAGCAAATGTCCTATCATCGACTTATTTGAGCTTACCTTGAGCTTGTAAGCATGTTCCCCGAAGAGACTTTTGATAGCCATGGTTTCCGTCTTATCGTTGAGAGGAGTCGAGGTTCCGTGAGCGTTTACGTAATCTACCTCTTGGGGACTTATGCCTCCGTCTTCGAGGGCTATCCTCATGCACCTTACCGCACCTTCCCCATCAGCACAGGGAGCGGTTATGTGATATGCGTCGTCTGTAGCACCGTACCCGACAAGCTCAGCGTATATATTTGCACCCCTCGCCTTGGCGTGTTCGTATTCCTCAAGTATGAGTATTCCAGCCCCCTCACCCATTACAAAGCCGTCCCTATCCCTGTCAAAGGGTCTTGAGGCTCTCTGGGGTTCGTCGTTTCTCGTAGATAGGGCCTTCATCGCAGCAAAGCCCGCAACACCTAAGGGGGTTACCGCAGCCTCCGTGCCTCCTGCAACGGCAACGTCTATATCTCCTTTCTGAATGAGCCTGAAGGCATCTCCTATAGCGTGGTTGCCCGTAGCGCATGCGGACACTACGCAGTAGTTGGGACCTTTAAATCCCCACCTTATAGCGGCAAGCCCCGCCGCCATATTGGATATGCCGTAAGGTATAAAGAAGGGGGAGACCCTTCTGGGTCCCCTCTCCATAAGAACCTTGTTCTGCTGTTCTATGTCGCTCAAGCCACCTATACCGGTACCTATTATCACACCGACCTTCTCTGGGTTGGGTTTTGAGTCGAGTAAACCGCTATCGTCTATAGCTTCCTGAGAAGCGTATATGGCAAACTGAACGAAGCGAGAGACCTTTTTTGCCTCCTTTGCATCGAATACTGTTAGAGGGTCAAAGTCTTTAACCTCACCCGCTATGTGAACGGAAAGCCCTATCTCAACAGGGTCAAAGCTC
>WFYI01000025.1 GCA_015490155.1 Aquificaceae bacterium
CACGTAATCAAAAACCTCGGGTATGTGTGCCGGCTCAACTGCGTAATGCCTGCTTATGCTCGCTTCTCTCTCGGTGGTAGTGTACTTTGAGCCTGCTACAAAGAGGTGTGAGAGCAAAACCTTGTACTTGGTACCTCTCACAGCTTCAGCCACGTAGAGCAGGAAAGCTCTAACCTTCTCCGTGTAAGTTTTCTTTGACTCTTCGTCCGCGGGAGATATGACCCTTTCGGAAGGATAGGGGAGACATGCAACCTTCAGCTCACCCATGCTGAAAAGGAAGTTCTCCTTGTTCGGTCTGTCGTATACATGAACGTTGGCGAGCTTGAGTATGGAGCTTACGCTACGCATGAAATCGTAGCTGTCGTGGTTTCCCGATATAAGAACTACGGCACTTGTCAGCTCTCTGAGTTTAAGGAGAAAGTTAAATATGATTTCCTTTGAATCGTTGTCGGGGTTTGCCTTGTCAAATACATCTCCGGCTATGAGAACTAAGTCCGGTCTTGAGTCTTTGCAAAAGCTCTCCACCTGCTCAAGGGAGTAAATGAGGTCTTCGTTTCTGGAAACCTTAAAGAGCGTTCTCCCAGCATGAAGGTCAGATATGTGAAGAAGTCTCATACCTTTTAATTATCTCCTCCAACTGTACCATAAAAGGGGTTTTTTCCTTGTAAACCTTACTGAGTAGGGAAAGTTTCTCTCTGCTCCTTTCGTAAACAATCTGCAAGACTTCCTCCGGCTCATCAACGGGCTTGACGAGTTCAAGGTCTCTGCTGTCTATTGTTCCCTCAACAGCCATGGTGTTTCTCATAAACTCTATAAGGGGCTTCCA
Source organism: Aquificaceae bacterium (assembly GCA_015490155.1). Lineage (GTDB taxonomy): Bacteria > Aquificota > Aquificia > Aquificales > Aquificaceae > WFYI01. Next base: position 827 of record WFYI01000025.1, read on the forward strand.
GTAATCCGTCCCGAATAGAACTATCGGAAATTTATGGCTTTTGCCGGTCTGAATTAGGGTAAGGGCTTCAAACAGCTCATCGAGGGTTCCGAACCCACCGGGGAATATTATGTAAATCATAGAGTACTTGAGGAGCATAACCTTTCTTACAAAGAAGTAGGTAAACTCGAGGGAAAGGTTTTGATAGCTGTTGGGAACTTGCTCGTGGGGGATTTTTATGTTTAAACCCACCGAGAGCGTTCCGCTGTCGTGCGCACCCCTGTTGGCGGCTTCCATTATGCCAGGACCTCCCCCGGTTATGACCGCGTATCCCAACTGCCCAAGTCGGAAGGCAGTTTCGTAAGCGAGTTTGTAGTACTTACTTTCCTCTTTACTTCTGGAGCTTCCGAAGAAGGTTACCGAGGGACCTACCTTTGCAAGTTCGTCAAAACCCTGAACGAACTCGCTCATTATCTTCAAAACTCTCCAAGTGTCTCCCTGTCGGAGTTTAAGTTCCTCTATGACTTTAATACTCTCTTGCTCTTCACTCATTTAAGTCCCTTAGCATATCTTTAAGCTTCAAAAAGTCCCCGCTTACAGCCCTGTTAACGTGCGCAGCCCCGATATACCTGTACCTCACCTTCTTATGGCTTTTCTTGTACTTACCAGCTGCCTTGGCTACATACTTCTTCTTCTTGTTTTCCTTTGGCTTTGCTTCTACGAGTGGAATAAGGAAAAAAACGCTTAAAATTAAGGGAAGTAGTCTCATGCTTTATCCTCCCAAAGCTCAAACGCGCATCGGCATTATTATACACTTGTAAGGGTCTTGGCTATAATCGTCCGCCTCGAGGAGAGTTGCTGTGTCGGGTGTGGTAAACCTGAACCACACCTTTTCCGAGTCAAAGGCATTCAAAGCCTCAAGAACGTAGCTCCCGTTAAAGCCTATTTCGTAAGTATCTCCTACGTAATCTATGTCTATCTCGTCTCTACCCTCTCCGAACTCCGGGTCTGAAATCTCTATCACCGCTATGTTGTCCCCGAGGGTGAACTTAACCGGCAGTATTCTTCCCTCACCTATGCTTGCCAGCCTCCTGAGTGTGTTTCTCAGCTCATTTCTATCAAACATCACCTCCACCGAGAACTCAGTAGGTATAACCGCCATGTAGTCGGGAAATTCTCCCTCAAGGAGCCTTACCACAAGGTTCCAATTTTCCGTTCTGAAGTTAGAAAAACCTCCGTCCTCACTCTTTACAACCTCTACATCCTCTATTCCCGTGATTAGTTTTTGTAGAACCTTAAGGCTCTTTCTGGGTATCAGAAGCTCCTTTGAGAAGTTCCCCTCCGGCTCGTAAAGGGCAAGTCTGTGTCCGTCGGAACCTACGAAGTGAACTCTCCCATCGTAGCCCTTCATGTACATACCTTGCAAGGATATGCGGGCTTCCTCTTTGGCGATAGCGTACTCCGTTTTATCTACAGCCTTGAGTATTAGGTTGCCCGGTATTATCTCCGGACTGCCCTCGGAAACGGGAAACTCGGGAAAGTCCTCGGGGCTTATGACGGGGAGTTTAAACTTACTCCTTCCACCTGTAAGTATAAGTTTATCGGAGTCTGAGTTAAGGTTCACAACCGCGGAGTTAAGGTTTCTAACTATTTCGCTCAGTCTCTTCGAGTTAACACATACGCTCCCCTCTTCCTCAACCTCCGCGCTCACGCTAACGGTCAGGTAGTTCTCAAGGTCTGTGGCTCTAACCACCAACTTCTGCCCAACAGCTTCAAGAAGAAAGTTGGTAAGTATCGGGAGTGCTGACTTTTTCTCCGTAGCTTCTCTGGCATTTCTGAGAGCCTCTTCAAACTCCTCCCTGTCCACTTGTAATTTCATACCATTTCCTCCAAGTCTCAAAGTTGTTTATCTTATTTTACACTCAAACAGAGGCTCCTCAAGGGACACCCACCGCAGACCGGATTTTTTCTACAAAACCTTTTGGCGTGTTCATCCATCAAGGCGTGGAACTCCTTGTACATCTCAAGGTCTTTCGGAAGATTTGCCTCAAAGAGAGTTTTAAGCTCGTCGTAGCTTCCGGAAATACCCAGAACCCTTTTAACAATCCTCTTTGTGTAGGTGTCTATAACGAAAGAGAGCCTGTCCGCCGCGTAGAGCAAAAGCACATCGGCGGTTTCATCGCCTATGCCCTTTATGGAAAGAAGCTCTTTTCTGCTTGCGGACTTTAGCCCATCTACACTCCCTGTCCTGCCGATAACCTCTTTGAGCCTTTTTGCCTTTTGGTTGTAGTAGCCTGCAGGTTTTATCAGAGCTTTAAGCTCCTCAAGTTCCACGGAAAGTATCCCTTTAAATGAAAGGAGCTTATTTTCCTTGAGATTTGAAATAGCTTTCTCCACATTTCTCCAACTCGTATTTTGAGTTAGGATTGCCCCTATTACCACCTCCTCCCTCGGGTCGGTGCCTTGACTTTTGTGGTACTCTTTGTCAACAGGCCACCAGTTCTGCTTACCGTATGCATTTAGTAGCAGGTCGTATATCCTTAGAAGCTCACTTCTTGAACTTCTCAAGCCTGCTCACCTGAACGTCCGATATGAACACAACGCCGGAGTGTTTGTTAAAGAAAGGCTGAAGCCCTTCAAGAAGAGCCTCAACCCTGTCCTCGGGCATAACGCTTATCACCATAACCAGAACTTCCTCCTCGTTAAACATTAGGTGTCCCTCGTGAAATCCGTGACTTCCCTTACCCGAGAGGTTGTGAAGTATGGTGTAACCGTGAACCCCTGCTCTCTCAAGAAGGTCTAATACAAAGTCTAAGTGTTCTCCCTCAACTATTACCTCTACCTTTTTCATGCTGTAAAGATTAAGGTTTTTCATCTTTAAGCCTCCTCCATTCTCCTTCTGAAAATATGTAGAATTCTCCTTTAAGCGGGTCAAGTACCACAAGGTTAATCCAGCCGTTGTGAACCAGCTCCCTTACCTTTTGAACCATCTTTATGGACTTCTTTACAAGCTCCAAGGGAGCTTCAATTAAGGTTATCAACCTGATAGGTTCGTGATGGGGAAGCTCTCCCCTCAAAACGGTTTGAGCAGGAAGTCCCGTTCTCAGGTCGCTCAAGTTCCCGGATATTACCCCAAGCCTGCCTACGACGTTGTGATAGACCTTGCTACCGCTACCGAAATGCTCGTTGTCCACCGCAGAGAAGTAATGCTCCATATTTATCCACTCTCCGACTATCAAAGGTCCCGAGAGTATGTTCTCAAGGTAAAAACCCTTCGGGTCTATCCTGTAATCGTAAGAGTGCAAAAACACCCTCCCTTGAAGGTTCATCTCCCTTGTAAGCTCTCTCCTACCTATAACAAAAGCGTAATTCCCCGAAAGTCCCCACTCGGGTCTGACCTGAGTCCAATCCACAGAGTTCCTTAAAATACTTTTAATGGCACTATCCTTGCTATCGCATCGGGATACGGGAAGCTCCTTGCATCTCTCATAAGCAGTTTCTACGCCCGCCAGCTTTATGTCCTCTACGAGCTTCTCTAAAAAAACCTTGTGCGTAGGCGGTATGAGGTCTGTATCAAAGAACTCCACCTCGTCGGTGGTGGTGTTATGCTCTCCCGCTAAGAAGAGCGTGTCCTCCGGTATATCTATGCCCCTTTCCCTGAGTCTCTCCCTAACCTCCTTTTTATTAGCCATAAAGCAGAATACCCTTGCGTTCACAATTCCGTGGTCTCCACCGCAGGCACCGCAGTCTAAAGCAGACTCGTAGGGGTTGTTGTCCGACTTGCTCCCGTGACCGAGAGTTAATACAAACCTGCCGAAGTTTTCGGTTAGCCCGACCATCTTTAAAGCCTTCTCAACGAAGTGAACCTGTTCCTCTACGGTGAACCCCACCTTGGAAAGCTTCTCCACGTGAACCCTCGTGTATCCCCTGTCTATCTTGTACTCCTTCCGAACCTTTTCTATAAAGTCTTTAAGTGCGTCAGTATCTACTCCTTTATCCCTTAGCTCCCCGCTCTCCTCGGTCAACAAAGCGCTTATGTCCTTCCTCTCCAGAGCCACCTCTCTGGTAAGCTTCAGCGTCCGTTCACCCACTTCAACCCCTAACTCCCTTCTGAAAGCCCTCTTCAAGATTTCTATCTGCAAGGTTTCAATTATCTGGTAAACGTCCTCCTTGGGTATCTTGTCTATAATTAAGGTAGTTTCTCCTTTATGCCCGTACAGTCTCTCACGGAACTTGGAGTAGCCAAGGGGGAACAAGGTCTTGCCCACCATATCAAATCCGAAAAGCAGTCCTATGGCTTCAACGGTTATGTAGGGAGTGAACACGTTGTTTTTTAGGTCGTGAAGTATCTCCTTAACCACGTGCCACAATTTCTCCCCTTCTTCCCTCTTGTGCTTGTACATCTCCATAACCACATTTTTAGGCTTTATGAGAACTGGGCATAGATATGTCTCGTGTCCCTTTCCCAACTCTATAAAGCTTATAGGCACGCCGAAAAATCCCGCTATGCCGTAGGTCTCGTACCCTTCTATCCTCTCTAAGTTCCTCCTAAACCTCTCCGAACGAACGTCTATGCAGAAGAGTGCCTGAGCAAAAGCCCTGTCTTCTTTCTTTCCTTCAGTTACGGAAAGCCCACCGATGAGTTGGTGTAATTTAGTCCTCTCGTGAGCCTTCAGCCACAGGTAACCCTCCTCCTCTTCAAACCTTTTAAAGAACCTCAAAAGTTGGTTAAGCTCCTCAGCCTCAAGCTCCGCAAGCTTCTCCTCCTCCCCGACCGCCTTAAAGAGTTTCACGAGGTAAACGGCCTTAGCCCTGTTCTCGTTCTTTAGCTTCTCAGCCACATACTCGTCGCACAACTTCTTGATGGAGCCTTTACTACCAAGCTCTATTACATCGCTCACCCTGTCCGCAAACTCCGGTATCACAGAGTTAGAGTAAAGCTCGTATCTTAAAAAAGCTTCTTCAGTATTGTTCTCTACGAACTCGATAACCCTATTAAAAGTGGGTTCAAAGGGAAGCGTATCCTTAGCACCTTTAAGCAGGGAAAGGGCTAAGGTGAGCCTGATAGCCAAGAAGTCCACGAGGTCTGCGGGATACCTTTTCTGCCAGTAGTAATCCCTCGTATGGCTCCTCCACCTTATAAAACCAGACCAGCCGTGGAGCTTTGCAAGCTCAAGGGGAAAGTAATGTTCCCATAACTCTTTCGGGATTTCCATGGATTCAAGAACAAACTCAACTGCCTCCTCCGGCTCTTTGCACCGCTCAAGGAGTTCTTCCGTTCCGTAACACCCGCTTAAACACAGTCCCATATCACTTCGGGATATCCTTCTCCAGGACTTGTAAAATCCCTCCCTCCTGTAAGGCATTCCCCACGTAGCCTGTCCCTCGTCCAGAAACTCCATGCAAACCTTTATGGTGAGTTCATTCAGCGAGCTTCCTATGTTCGTGCCGAACAGCAAATCAACCGCGTCGTAAAGGGTTATATCCTTACCGAGGGAGTTCACGAACTCCCTTAAAAACCTAACGGGTAAGTTCCTGTCTCCGTTAGAAAGCTTGAGCTTTTCCGCTATCTCAATCGCCCAATCGCAACACTCAAGGCTTACAGGGCGTTTTCCCAAGCTCTCTTCCGAGTTTTTCATAAGCTCAAGGGACAGCTCAACGAGGTCAACTTTATCTCCCACATCCGGCTTGTTCGCTTCAACAAAGCGGGATACCTCCTCTCTCAATATTCCCTCTTCAATCCTCCCCTCTTGTAGAAACCTCTGGTAAATCTTACGGGGAAGGTAAACCCGGCCGTGGAATAGCCTACCACCTGTCTTGAGCGCGTCCCTGAACTCCAAACCCTCAAGCCCGTAAAGGGGATTGTGATGGATAAAGTTCCTCATGGGCCAGAAAAAGGGGATAACGTCCGAGGAAACCTCTATAAGACTTCTTATGTAAAGCTGATTTCCTGTTCTACCGCTCAAGGGACTGCCTCCGAAAGGTATTTGGCAAAGAACAGAACCCCTATAAATAAGCTAACTGCAATACTCACTCCGAGTGTAAGAGCTTCTGTAAACTGTAAATCCTTGACCTTCAAGTCTCCTCTGACCTCTCCGTAAAAGGTGTTAAAGACCTTAACCGTACCGTAACCCAACAGAAACCACGTGAGGGCAAACACGAGACCCCTGTAAATTCCCACAAAGTCAAGGCTAAAGGATAGGTAAAGACTCACAACCGAGGGGAAGAATAGCAGGCTAAAAGGTGCCATGCCCATAACCAACATCACAACGAAGGTAAGATAGCCCAGAACAGGTGTTTCGGAAAGCATACCCCTCAGAACTACAAGGTTCGTCGTGCCGAACCTTGAGCGCAGGTATTTCAAGGCTACACCGGAAACTACACCCAGAATCGGTAGGTACGAGAGGGAAAGAAGGGGAAAGTAGTCCACGCTCACTGGCAGTGCAAGTGCGGTAGATAGGTTCACAACGAACGCGTAAGCGACCCACCTGTCAAGGTTGTTAACGGATAGAGTTCTGAGAGAGTAAACAAACCCTATACTTAGAAGTACGGTACTCGCAGCAAGCCCAAAACCTACGAGAGCCTCCCTAAGGAGGAGTATAAAAAGCAGGGGAATTAACACAGAGGAGAGCAGCTTAATCCTAAAGTCTGGCTTCTGAACCAGGTAGGAGGACAGAATCAAAGCCACAACACCCAGAACAGCACCCACTATACCCACCTCGTTAAGCGATTTATCCTTGTAGCAACAGAGCTTAGGAGTTTATCAAGCTTTGAGAAGAAACCTTGAACGTAAAGCTCTCTGGAAAGCAAGGTATATAACCACACCCTCGCCTCGCCGAGGCTTTCTAAAACACCGCCCCTGTTTATGCTTCTGTAGTAAACGAAGAGCCAGCCCAACGCTATCACCAAGGTAAGGATAAGAGCCTGAATCTCAAATACCGCAGGATTAATGTTCGCATTTTCGTAAACACGCTCTATAAACTCTCTATTTGGATACAAAAACTTCTCAAAGGAGTGTCCTATAACCACGTAACCGAGGACTACTACGGAAAAGGAAAGTATTACAAATAAAAGGAGCTTGTAAACCCCATGAGTCCCGAGCCTGTATATGCTGAATATAGTTTGCGCTCCGGTAATCCAGCCGAAGAAGAGCAGTAGTAAAGCACCTTGGTACTTAAACACATCTACACCCACAACCCAGTGGGCGAGGAAAACGATAGCCAGAGGAACAGAAACTGTTATTATCGCAAACACTATCCACGGAAGTCTCGGGGGCGGAACTTCCCTCTCTACGAGGAACTTATAAACCTCGTCCTCTGGTATGTTGGGGTCTTTACGAGCCTGATGTATAACGCTGCCCGAACCCATAAATAGGGTTGCTTTAAATATACCGTGGGCTATGAGGTGGTACACCGCAAGGGCAAAGGCTCCGAGCCCGCACTCCATTATCATGTATCCCATCTGTCCCACGGTGGAGTAGCCGAGAGACTTCTTTATGTCGTTCTGTATGAGCATAAGCGTTGAGCCAAGTATGGCAGTGATAAGACCTACCCAAAACGCCAAATGTAGTCCAACCTCGGAATTGTAAAACACGAAGGCAAACCTGTTTATTAGAAAGCCCCCGGCGTTAACTATACCTGCGTGCATGAGAGCAGAAACGGGAGTGGGACCTCCCATTGTATAAGGTAGCCATATATGGAAGGGAAACTGTGCAGACTTTACAAAAGCTGCAATTACCACAAACACACCAGCAAGCTCTAACAGAATACGGTTTTCCGTATCCTGAACCGCAAGACGGGAAAGTTCTTCAACGTCAAAGCTCCCGTAAAGGTAGAAAAGCAAAAGTATAGATATAAGCAGTGGAATATCACCGAACCGATGGGTTATAAAAGTCCAGAGCGCATACCTACCCGAAGATGGATTCTTGGTTTCGTGCCCCAGCAAGAGATAAAGTATTACCCCTATAAAATGCCAACCTACTAATAGGAGAAGTAAATTTCCCGACAGAACGGTTATAAAGAGGGAGAAGCTCATTAGGTCAAGCAGTAGGAAGAACCTCTTATACCCTGCGTCGTCCTGCATGTACCTTACAGAGTAAACGTGAACTAATAGACTTATAAACCCTATGGTAAGGCTCATCACGAGCGAGAGGGAATCAAGGCGAAGTTCTAAAGTCTCAAAGCCGAAGGGAAGGTAAGAATATCCTCCGTCCAACAGGAAGCTAAGAAGTAAAAGGAGAGTTAGCAGAAAAGTTAGAACGCTAAAGCCTACGCTTATCCTGTAAACTGCACGCTCACTCCTACCGAAAATGAAAACCAGAAAAGCGGAAAGTAAAGGTAAAAGCGGGAGTAAACCCAGAAGCATGGCTTTTATATAAGGTCAGTAAGCCTCACTCACCGCCGTATTCTACGCTGTCTATCTCTTCCATGAATTGCTCTATCATGAAGGTTATGTACTCTTTAAGCTCCTCAACGCTTTTGCTCCAGTTATCTGTGGATATCTCTATATCCTTCTCGTGAACATTATGTTCGTCTGTAGTGTACTTGAGTTTAACGTAGGGAAACTTTCTCGGCTTGTAGCAGTCCTCATCTAAACACGGCTCTATCTCTATATCCGGATTTACCATAGCGCTCTCAAGCTCTTGTGCAAGTACCCTGAACTTCTCCCTTATGTCTTTATCCATACTTAGCCTCCGTCAAAGTTTTCGTTGGGTTTTATATATTAAAATAAAACTGCAAAGAGTTTAAGTCTTATTTGATTTTATTTAAAAGTTAAAAAGAGGGGAGGGAAGATTAATTCCCTCAATCACCGGTTTTTACCATAACCATCTCTATACAGTTTCTCTTTAAAAGGTCTGAACAGACGTAAACGCATATCTCGCAACCTTTACACCTGTCATACCATACCCATGCGGTATGTCCGCTTTCCTTGTAATTGAGACAGTTAGGCTCCGGGCAGAACAGAACGCACTGTTTGCAGTTATACTTTGCGCACTCCTTGTCGTGAACCTCCGCTACAAAATACATTTACAACCTCCTCAGGTAGCTACTTTCTCCTCTTCCTCCTCCACCCAGCCTTTTTCCTCTGCCATCTTGAGAGTATATTTTATGACGTCCATATTTTTAGACAATAGCTCTTGCTTCTTCTTAAACTTCTTCTCTATGGCGCTATCGAGGGCTGTAGTTCCACCTGAGGCAACAAAGGAACCTCCTAAGAACCTCTCAACGAGAGCCTTCTCAATATGGTCAAGGTTAACCAATTTAGTAATACCGAAGAACAGCCCTATCATAGCCATGTTGGTGGCAAGCTCAGTACCGGCTATGTCTCTGGCTATCTGGGTTGCGGGTATGTAGTATATCTTAGCCCTTAAATCGTCGAGAATCTTTTTATCCTCATCGGGAATTATGTCCACGTCCGAGTTAATTATCACCATTCCGTCGGGCTTCAAACCCGTATAGAAGGGCATCGTATAAGATTTACCGTGGGTTATAACCTGAGGGTGATAAATCATTATCACGTTGGGATAGACAACCTCGCCCACCTCGTATATGGGCTGGTCGGAAGCCCTCACGTAAGCCTCAACGGGAGCCATCCTCTTCTCAGAACCGAAGAAGGGAACCAGAGATGCGTACTTACCGGCTGCGGACATAGCGTTACCGAGAATGTGGGCGGAGGTAACGACCCCCTGCCCACCGACACCTGCAATTCTCATGTTATATCTTTTCATGATTTGACCTCCTTCGCCTTCTTCTCTATCTCGTTGAAGTACTCCTTAACCTCGTCGGTCATCCACTCGTAGAACTTGAAGTCCTTTTTCTCTCTCTGCCTTGCATCTGCGAGAACTTCCCTCGTGGGTATGGAGTACTCGATGTTACAGGAGGTATAAGCGTGTATGAAAGTAGGACCAAACTTCCTTGCGGCGAGTATAGCCCTTCTTATAACCTTAGCTATCCTCTTAGGATTGGTGGGAGAAATTCTTGCCACGTACACACATCCGGCGGTTTGTGCAAGCTCAACGGCGTTTATCTTATCGAACTTCTTACCCGTAGGAGCCATCTTGAGCTGTATGCCCTTGGGAGACATTCCGCTCTCCTGACCACCGGTGTTTCCGTAAACCTCGTTGTCCACCATTATGGTGGTAAACTTCTCCCTTCTGAACCAAGAGTGCATGGTCATTCCGAAACCTATGTCCATCAGACCACCGTCTCCAGCCATAACGACGACATCCTTATCCTTATCGGGGAACCTTATGGACAAAGCCCTCTTGAGTCCGGAAGCGACTGCGTTGGTGTCCCCGTAGTTTCCGTATATGAAGGGAACAGCCGCCTGAGAAAGGGCAAGCCTTGCACAACCTGCGGTTCCGAGAACAATCGTGTCCTCGGGCTTAGGAAGGGCTGCGTAGAACACCCTTATGAAGTAAGCCATGTAACATCCGGCACACATAGGGTGTTCTTCAACCAGCTCCTTAAACTGCCCCATCTGCATAACGTCCAGCTCTTTACCAAACTGACCGTACTCAACCAGGTCTACGTAGTCCCTGGGCATGTATTTCTCAAATCCCGGTGAAATCTTTACGTACTCAAGACCCATAGCACACCTCCTTATACAAAGTATTCAAACTAAGGTTTTCTTTTCCTTCTTAATACCGAAGGCTTTGTAAACCTCTTCCATAATTAACTCAACGGGAAGGGTCATTCCTCCGTAAACCTTCGGTCCATCAACAACTATACCGCTGTTGGGAATTGCCGCCTTAACTTCTTTGGCGAGCCAGCCTACGATGTTATGTTCAGGAACTATAACAGCCTTAGCGTTCTTAAGGGTATCCCTAAGCTCCTGTACGGGGAACGGTCTGAGGGATTTAACCTTTACCAGTCCCACGTTAAGACCTTCAAGCTCAGAGTACCTTTGAGCCTCTCTACCTTGGGCGGCGGCACAACCGCTTGCAACTATAAACACTTCCGCGTCCGGATTTACCACTTCTATCAATCCACCGATGTAGTGCTTAATCCACTTTCTCGCCCTCTCGTTGGCAGACCAGATTTCCTGCTGCCATACCGCGTGTATCAGGTAGCTCATGAAGTTGGACTTTTGAACGGGAGCGTCCCTTTGTATCCTTGCGGGAGGTATCTCACAGTCCGTTGGAGGAACCGGAGCCTTATAAGGGTCTCTCGGAGGTAATTTCATGTCCTCCGGAGGCAAATCAACGTATCCCTTGGCGTGGGTTACGAAGAAGCCCTCCGTGGCTACGACCACTGGAAGATAAACGTCAACCTTCTCTGATATGGGGAAGCCTGCGAGGGTAAAGTCAAAGACGTCCTGCTGGTTTTCCGCGTGTAGAACTACAAGCCCGGAGTGCAATAGGTAAGCGAGTTCAACGTTGTCGGGCTGTATGGAAAGGGGTGCGTTCACAACCCTCGTCATAACACCTAAAACCGCGGGAATTCTGTGTCCGGGCCAGGAGACTATAGCCTCGAGACCCCTCAGCAGCCCTGGTCCGGAAGTTGCGGTAAAGGCTCTGGCACCACCCCTAACTGCACCTGCTATGGCGGACATAGCTCCGTACTCTTCTTCAGCCCTGTAGTAGTCCTTTAGGTATCCCTGTGCGTATAGGTCTCCAACGAGATGCATCGTCTCCGACTGGGGTGTTATAGGATAAGCTATAGCTATATCTACATTGGCTCTCTTAACTGCTTCAGCAAAGGCTTGAGAGCCTGTTATAAATTTCCTCTCCCTTGGCGCCTCCAAAAGGAGGTGTTCCGCTTCTACTACTTTCTGTTCAGGCATAATTGCACCTCCACCTAAAATAAATTACTCACTTTCTTCTACTACCTCGCCCCTTCTGGGCATGAGCAGAGCAGCATACTCTCCAAAGTCAAATGGGGTAATCTTAGTCCAATCTTCTTTGGGCAAGGAGGGATTTTCCGGAGGAAGCTTCGGTTCCCACTCTATTCCCATCTCGTTTCTCACTTGCACCAGGACATCTTTGAACCTTCTTATCTCCTCAGCATGCTGGTCTCTGAGGGACACCATAGCGTCCTCGTGACCCATCTCCGCACAGAGGGCTATGGTAAAGCAGTTGGTTCCAGCCCTTATCATCCTTAGAGACAGGTTTGCATAGTGGCAGTGAACACCCACGAATATGCACGCCTCAATCTTGTTGTGGAGTATGGTCAGGTTAGGGTGGTTTGGATTTATCTCAGCCTCGGGGTCTATTTTGGGATACTTGGGCCTGTAATCTGGCATGGGAATTATTCTGCAGTTGGGAATCTCTTGAGCAAGCTCAAGAACAGCCTTGGCCTTTTCCATAGCGGCTGCGTTCCATCCCCAAAGAACCAATGGTCCAGGGAATATAGTGGGGTTTCCCCTAGTTAGCATAGCCTTTGCGGCTTCGCGCATGGCTTTCTCTTCATCTACCTCCTCTCCGTAAAGCAAAGCCCTTCCGGGTGGAGGCAAATCTACCCCGAGAAAAGCTGCCGGCTTTGGGTTATACCCTGCAGGTCCAGGGACTATAACTTTCTTTTCTTCTTGCATAAGACGACCTCCGCTTAATACAAAATGCGTATGTAAAATCTACCTGCCGATACTCCTATTGTATATGAGATTTGTCAGAAATTCAAACATCGTTTTATACCTCATTAAGGACTTTTTATAGCTTCCAGTAGGCATTCTCTCATAAAGTTTTCCGAAGGATTGCCCATATCCACCATCGTATCGAAGTCGTCTCCGTATCCCCTTCGCTTGAGTTCGTCCATCAATAGGCGGTAAACATTCTTGAGACCCTCTTTCATGCTCACGTTCTCTTTGAAGATATACAGTTCGTCGTCCTCCCTGTAAAAGGCTATGCCGTAATCCTCCGGATTCTTTACCTCGAACTCTACGCCAACGGCAAAGGCTTTCCCGTGATTTACTGCATTCTCCTCGGGTAGATAGCTCTCCGAAAAGCAGGAAAATTTCTGAGCCATAGTGAGGTTTCTGTCCGTAGGAACAGCCACTATGTACAGCGCACCCTCAACCTCTGACTCTCCTTCCTTGTTCCTTCCTACCAACTGTATAAAGTAAGTCCAAGACTTCATGTTAATCCCCCTTAGGGTGCTATCCAGTTGTCCTCCATAAGGACTTCTTCTCCGTTACCGGTAATCTTTTGAGATATCTTGTAAGAGCAGAACTCGGGTCCGCACATGGAACAGAACTTAGCGGTTTTGTAACCCTCTTGGGGAAGCGTCTCGTCGTGGTAGGCTCTCGCAGTTTCCGGGTCTATGGAAAGCTCAAACTGCCTATTCCAATCAAAGGTATACCTTGCCCTCGACATCTCTAAGTTCCACTCCCAAGAGCCGGGCCAGTGCTTTGCAACATCCGCGGCGTAAGCTGCTATCCTGTAAGCCAATACACCTTGCTTAACATCCTCCACATTTGGAAGTCCGAGATGTTCCTTTGGCGTTACGTAGCAGAGCATAGCCGCTCCAGTCCAGCCACCTATGGCGGCTCCCATCGCAGAAGCTATGTGGTCGTATCCGGCTGCGACATCTATTACAAGGGGACCCAGTATGTAGAAGGGTGCCTCTGCACATATCTCCTGCTGTATTCTCATGTTGGTTTCTATCTGGTGTAAGGGAACGTGTCCGGGGCCTTCCACCATAACTTGGACATCGTACTTCCATGCCCTCTGGGTAAGCTCTCCCAAGGTTCTAAGCTCCGCAATCTGAGCCTCGTCCGTTGCGTCCGCTATTGCTCCCGGTCTGAGACCGTCCCCGAGAGAGAAGGAAACATCGTACTTCTTGAATATCTCACAAATCTTATCAAAGTGTTCGTAGAGAGGGTTTTGTTTGTCATGCTCAACCATCCATTGAGCCATTATCGCACCGCCTCTGGAAACTATACCCATAACCCTGTGCTGAACCAGAGGCAGGTGTTCCTTTAGAACTCCGGCGTGTATTGTCATGTAAGAAACACCCTGCCGTGCCTGCTCTTCTATAACATCGAGTATTAAATCAACACTCATGTTTTTAACGTTTCCGCCCGCTTCCCTGAGAGCCTGATATATGGGAACCGTCCCTACGGGAACGGTACTCTCCTCTATAACAGCTTGCCTCGTTTCGGTTATAGCTTCACCCGTGGACAAGTCCATGATTGTGTCGGCACCATACTTTATGGCAACCTTAACCTTTTCTATCTCCGTAGGTATGTCAGAGGCAAGCCCGGAGTTTCCGAGGTTTGCGTTAACCTTTACCTTGGAGTTTATACCTATGCACATAGGCTCTAAGTGGAGATGGTTTACGTTTGCGGGAATTATCATTCTGCCCCTTGCAACTTCCTGTCTGACGAACTCAGGGTGCAAGCCTTCCCTCTTTGCCACGTACTCCATCTCCTCGGTGATAATCCCCTGCCGTGCCAGATGCATCTGGCTTTTATTCTTAAACTTCCTCCTTCTCTCAATCCACTCAGCTCTTAGCATCCTGAAGTCCTCCTCTTTTGGATTTTTTAAAATTAATATTCTTTTTTAGCTTTGTCAGTATGATTTCCGTTCGGAAACCTTTCAGAGGAAAAAATACGAAAGTACTCGGATTCTAAACCTCTTTCAACTATATCAAGCACTATCTTTGAGCTTACAGGTGCCAAAAGTATCCCGTTCCTGAAATGCCCTGCGGACACCACGTAGTTGTCTCCCCGGTCAAATATCGGCATCTCGTCAGGCGTAGCTGGTCTAAAGCCTACATTTACCTCGACGAACTCGCACCGGTCTATGGAAGGTATCAATCTAACAGCGTTGTTGCTTAAAGCTCTAACCCCAGCCACGGTTCTCCTGTGGTCAAAGCTGACATCCTCGGATGTAGCACCTATTAACACGTAGCTCTCTTTCGGTATAACGTAAGCTATCCGGGAATAGTGAACCCTGTCTATATCAAGTCCCCTAATCTTTAGTATCTGCCCCTTTATAGGGTATACCGGAATATCGAGGTGAGCATTACCCCATGCTCCGGGGGTAAAAACAAAAAAATCACCGTTATAGGTATCCTTAAAGCCTTTTACGCATTTTATTCTTTTACCTTCCTTCTTAACTTCAATTACCTCGTCAAGGATAATTTGAACACCGAGCCTATGAAGTGCAAATATAAGGGCATCCATAAGTTGCTGGGCATCAACATTTCCCTCATCTTTAAATAGAATTGCCTTATCGAATTCCTCTGATAACAGAGGGTAATCCTTCCTCAAAGCCTCTACTGAAAGCATCTCGTAGCTGAACCCCATGGAAGAGTAATCCTGAGCAAGGTTTTGGAACCTTGCCACCTCATCATCTACAAGAACCCTTAGTATCCCATCTCTCCTGTAAAAAATCGTGTGGTTCGAGATGTCCTTTACTTTGTAAACGAAGTCATCGTAGAGTTTTAAACTGTCTATCGACAGAGACAGCATATCACCCCCAAGACCTTCCGAAAATGGGGCAAGCATACCACCCGCAACCCAGGAAGCCCCCTCTTCGTAGTTTCTCGTGATTATCTTTACACGATGCCCGGACAGGGCTAACTCAAAGGCTACACTTAACCCTACGATACCGCTACCTATTATGTTAACCAACATAAGGATATTTAATATATCACAAGCACTTCACACTACCTTTGCCCCGGATTTCCGAGAGTAGAAACCCTTTTGTATCTTCTGAGAACCCTATCCCTTAAAGTGTCGCGTTCCGTATACTTGGTGAGCCAGTTATCCAACTGCTTCTTTATCTCCTCCGCGTGCCTGAGCGATGCAGACTTGCCATCAGGTTTTTGAGCCTGCAACTTGTGTCCACCCTCCATAAGCCCCTCCGGTATGTACCAGTCCCTGAACCACGTGTAGCCCTGAGAAAGCAGTTTGTACCCGAGCCTTGAAAGAGCAGGTGGAACTCCCTTCGAAAGCTCTTCTACAGTTTCTCTATCTTCAAAGTACTCCACAAACACCCTCCCGAAGAGCTGACTAATCTCTTTGAAAAGTGTTTCCTCAACCGCAGAGCCGAAGAAGAGAGGATTTATACCGAAAATCTCAGCCCACTCCTTGTAAAACTTGCCCCTGCCTGTAAAAACTTTCATGTAGAGCAGGTGGTTGGAGTTCAGGTTAAGCTCCAGATTAAATTCTTCTTTGAACCTACCCTGAGTTTTCCTTCTGAGCTTGAGCAAACCCAGAGGGGTCTCTACACCTTCCAAGAGAGAGCCTACAAAACTATCGAGGGCTTTCTTATCCATTCGGTATCTGTAACTTCTGCTCCTTGTATCCCGCGGGGAGGTTAAAAATCCCGTGCTTCAACGCTCCCTTTTGTACCTTCTTTAGTACAGTCCTACTGACTTCCTTACCACCCTCGTAGTATATCTCTACCACGGGAAGCCCCTTGTCAAAAGCCCTACTCACCTTTTCAGAGGCTACGCTACCCAAAAACTCGTCAAATGACTTTATTAGATTAACCACCTCCCCTTCAATGCCCAGTTTACCGAAGGGAACCACACACAGGCGTGATACTCTCTCGCCGTTTACCAACTCTTCGTAAAGGTCGCACTTCCATCCGTTTAGCTTGGCTCCTTTTTCAAGTAGCTTGTACTCAACCCGCGGAGGGTTCATAAGCTCTCTCATACGAGAATCCATCATGCCCTTCATAGCTTCCCTTTGCTCGGGTGGAAGCTGAGCAAGTTGTTCCTGCATACGCCTCTTCATCTCCTCCATGTACTTTTCAGCAGACTTGATGTACTCCTTAGTAATAACCGTGTACTGTCTCTTAGCGTGGTCTATCAGGTAAATCTTACCCTCGGGATAATTAAATATAACCGTGTGCTTGAGGACTTTCCCTTCCATGTCGTCCGCCCTTATGGCACCATTCGCGACGTAAATTACATGCTCACCCGTCTTTTGCCCACCCTTGATTTCTTCCGACAGGAACATAATATCCGCAAAGCTAAAGGATAAAAGCAAGAACACACCCAGAATCATCTTCATGGCATAAAACCTCCTATGTGAACAAATTATAGACCTTTCACAACAAACCTACGGTACAGGATAAAACCCACAATCGGGAAAATCGCCATAAGAGAGGCTGAAAGCCTGTAATTATCATCGGTGAGAAGCAGGAGCAAAGACCATACGAGCAGTCCGGTCATGGAAGCTATTCGCTCCGTGAGTGAGAGGAAAGACAACCTAAGGGAGGTCTCCTGCGAGGGGAATTCCTCAATTACGTAAACCCTCGAGCAAGTCCACACGTGGGAGAGAGAAAAACCCGCAAGGAAGCCGGCGAGTATTACGGCTTTTTGCGGTACGAAGGGGAGTAGGAGGAGAAACCCCGCCCAAAGGAAAAACCCAAAGGGGAAAACCCTTTTAATTCCGAATGTATCAACAGCCTTTCCCCAGAAAAGCCCTCCTAGAACACCCCCTAATGCAGAGGTTCCTATTACTTTATATATATGTGTATTATCAAAGTCATATACATCTCTGAGATAAATTCCCATCATTGCTATCAAAGTGTTTGCCACTTCGGTTATGGAAAGGATTGTAAGTATCAGGAACATAAATCTTTTATCCTTAAATACTTCCTTTACGCTAACCGTCTCGGACTTTTCCACAGGGTTGGGGATAAACATAGCCGAGGGTAGGAAAAAGAACAGGTACAAGAGAGCCACCACGAAGTAGACTTCCGGCTCTTTCAGCGTATCCGCCAGCAGGAGAAGAGCTACAGCAGAACCCACGTATCCCAGAGATACACCCAAGCCGGATACACCCCCCCTTTTATCAAAACCCAACAGCATGGAGTTGTAAAATACCAACGCTTGCTGGTGGAATATAGCCATCAAGAGAAACACTGCTAGGGCTATAAAGGGAAAGCCGTAAACTACCCCTATCAGGGAACAGAGTAGGCTAACCCCAATCGCAAAGGACACGAAAAAGTGCTTCCTGAGAGCCTTTCTATCAGCCAGCTTGCCCATGTAGAGAGCGAGCAAGAAGGAAAAGAGGAAAGATAGCCCGTAAAGGAAGCTGTAAACCTTTGTATCCACAAACTTAGTTATGTACAGGGGGAAGAAGGTGGAAAATACCAAAGCCCCTAAGATTGTTTCTCCGACATCAAAGAGGGCAAAGGAAAAGCCCTTCCTCATTTAGTTTACGAGAGGCAGCCCGTACTCCTTGAGTACCTGTCTGAGTTTATTCTCGTTCTCCTCCTTCATGGGAGTTATGGGAAGGCGAAACTCCTTCTCGCACATGCCGAGCATCCAGCAGGCGGTTTTAACGGGTATAGGGTTCGTTTCTATAAACAGAGCTTTAAACACGGGATAGAGTTTGAGGTGTAGCTCTCTCGCTTTTTTGAAGTCTCCCTCAAGGGCTAAATCGGTCAGGGTTTTTATCTCCCTCGGGAGTATGTTGTTGGCGACGGAAACTACACCTTTAGCCCCGAGGGACATCATGGGAAGGGTGAGGCTGTCGTCTCCGGATAGAACGGCAAAGCTCTCTCCGAGTCTGCCAACCAGCTCGGAAATCCTGTCCATATTGGGAGTGGACTCTTTGGAGCCTACAATGTTAGGGTAATCCGACACAAGTCTATACACTGTATCCACACTTATCTCAACCCCAGTCCTTGAGGGTATGTTGTACAGGATTATGGGTATGTCCACCTCCTCCGCTACCGCGCTGAAGTGTCTGTACAAGCCCTCTTGTGTAGGTTTGTTGTAATAGGGAACTACAAGGAGCGCCGCGTCCGCACCCACCTCTTTGGCGTGTGCGGTAAGGTGAACCGCCTCGTGGGTAGCGTTGGCTCCGGTGCCGGCTATTACCTTTATCCTGCCGGCCGCATGTTTTACAGCAAACTCAACGACCTTGTCGTGCTCCTCAAAGGTCAGCGTGGGAGACTCTCCTGTGGTTCCGCACACGAGAACCGCGTCCGTTCCGTTGTCAACGTGAAAGTCTATGAGCTTTCCGAGGGCTTCGTAATCTACCTCTCCGTCTTTGAAGGGTGTTATGAGGGCAACGATAGAGCCTTTAAACATGCAGATAATTTTAACCTATGTGGTGAGCGGTAAATGGTATATTTAATAGCACTATGGTAAAGAAGGAGGATATAGTAGCGAGGAGCGTTGAGATAGAGGTCATAGGAGACATAGAGCGGTGTCACGAGGGTGAGTACTCCAAGTTTTACTGCATAAGGGCAAAGATAAAGTTTGACAACGGAGAGGAGAGAGAGTTCCTCATGAGGTCTCACGAAAGTCCCAAAAGCTTGGAGAACTTTATACAGAACAAGAAGGGCATTAAGGAGAAAACGGAAAAGTCCTACGTGCTGCTCAAGAACGGTGAAATCATGTACGTGTATGACTTAGAGTTTTGAATTATATTAATGTAGTTATGCAGGAGGAAAAGCTTAAGATAGACAAAGAGCTTGACATAAGGGGCGAAATTTGCCCATTCACCTTTGTAAAGAGCAAACTCGTTTTAGAACACATGGAAAAAGGGGAAGTTCTGAGGGTGATAGTTGATTACCAACCCTCGGCGGAGAGCGTCCCCAAAAGCATGAGAGAAGAAGGACAAGAGGTCATAGCGGTAAACGAGATAGGTGACAACACTTGGGAGATAATCCTCCGTAAAGCCAGATGAGGGTCTTAATCGTAATAACCAGCGTTCCCTTTGCAAAGGACTTCAACACGATAAGCAACCTGATAAGGACTTTCAACACATCGGGCGACGAGGTAAGCGTATTCTTAGCAGGAAACGGCGCCTACTACCTTCTCAGACCGGAAGTAAAGGAGCTTTCCCAACTTGCGAGATTCCTCTTCTGTTCTCATTCCGCACACGAAAGGGGCGTGGAAACAGTACCGAGCTGGGCGGAAAGCAGTTCCACCTACAACCTTTCTAAGATGCTTCCGGAGTTTGATAAGGTAATAGTGTTTAATTAACTGCTATGAGGGTAGCTTTCGTAATAAAGGGAGACCCATTTTCTTGGAAGGCTCACGAAGCTCTTAGGCAAGCTATAGCTGTGGGTATGAACCACGAGCTTGACCTAATCCTCGTAAGGGACGGCGTTTACACGCTGGCAGACTGGAAACAGGAGGAACTCGGCATAAACACCTTTGATAAGTTTTTAGAGACCTTTGAGTACGTGAACATAAGGGTTATAGTTGAAGATGCCTCTGTGCAGGAAAGGGGGCTGAAGGAAAAAGACTTTACCACAGAGGTTGAAGTCCGCTCTGCCGAGGAAATTTCCGACATAATAAACTCTGCGGAGGCGGTTTTCGTATGGTGAATACGCTCTGGCTCGTAAGGAAACTCGGAGATTTTTCCTCCGAGCTGCTATCGGACGACGATGCGGTTATCCTCATACAGGACGGAGTTCTGCGATGGCCCACACGCAAGGGCTGGTACGTTTGCAAAGAGGATGCCGAAGCAAGAGGCATAAAGGTTCCGGAAGATATAAAAAAGAGTTACGAAGAGATAGTAAACATGATAAAGGAAGCCAAGAGGGTGGTTGTCTGGTAAGATATGAAAATACTAATAGTTGACGATGAGATGGCTATAGGTAAAGTGCTGGATACCGTATTTTCCAACAAGGGATATGAAACCAAGTGGATAAGCAGTGCGGAGAACATATCCAAGGAGGTGGAGGAATTTAAGCCGGACTTAGTACTTTTGGACGTGAACATGCCCGGAAAGTCCGGTTTTGAAGCGCTGAGGGAGATAAGACAGAACTCGAACATACCGGTTATAATGATTACAGTTCTCTCTCAGGAGTTTAACATAGACAAAGCCTACGAGCTGGGAGCGGTGGATTACGTGGTTAAGCCCTTCAGTATTCAACATCTGGTAAGGAAGGTAGAGGCGGTTCTCGGTGATAAGTAAAGTACCGGTCTTACTTTTAGCTCTACCGATTATTGCCTTTTCACTTACGCCGGGCAAAGACTATTACTGCGTTCAGCTGGCAAGCTCAAAGAATCCTGAGAGACTCATGAAGTTGGTAAGGCACGCAAGCTCTTATCCGAACCTGAGGATAGAACGGATAAACGGCACCTATACACTCAGAGCCGGGTTTTTTGAAAAGGTAAAAGACTCAAAGAACTTAGAGAGAGTAGTAAGAAGTGCCTTTAAAGATGCCTTTACGAGAGTATGTTCTTACAAGCCCGAGAGGGTAGTATTCCCGAAGAAGAAGTCACCAGCTTTAGAAAAACCGGAAAGGAGAACCTACACCTACGAAGTGGGTATGAAACTATCCCGCCTGTACTTAAAGAAAAAGGATTTTAAGAAAGCTGAAGAGCTTTACAGAGACCTTTTAAAGGTTCACCCCAACAACAGGGAAATAAAGCTAATGCTGGCAAGGGTTCTATACTGGCAGAAGAAGTACGACGAGGCTTTAGAGCTTTACCGTGAGCTTGAAAGGGAAGATAACAGGCTCGCCAACGAGAGGAGAAAGGTTGAGATAAGCAGGATACTGAGTATCGCGGACAGGTTAGAGAAAGAAGGTAAAATAGAAGAGGCTATAAAAGTTCTTGAGAGACTTTACAAGGAGGAAAGGGGAAACTACAGCGTGGGTTTGAAGTTGGGAAAGCTATACATAAAGAGGGGTTTAAGGAACAGGGCGCATGAGGTTTTCGGAGAGCTCGTTTTGAAATATCCGAAGGATAAAGACATAAAATACCTTTACAGGATTACCTCTCCAAGAGAGGTGGTAAAAAAAAAGAGCGTATCAGAAAGGAGGGAGAAAGCTATAAGCTCACAGAAAAAGGAACTGCTTAATTATGCAAGGCTTGGAGCAAGGTACTTCTGGTACTCCAACAGGGACTTTGAAGACAAAGAGCTGTATCTAAACTTTAAGCTGAAAAACCTACTACCCGGTTCCTTGATAGGCACAGTTAGGGTTGTAAACAGGTTCAGAAAGGAGAATAAACAGCTCGGGCTTGAGTATTACAGAAAGCTATTCCCCAAGTGGTGGGGTTACCTGTCTTCAGATTTTTCTCCCGAGGCGGACTTCTTAGCCAAGTACTCCTTTGGTGGGGGTGTGTTCAGGTCTATGAAGAGCTTAGAGGTAGGGGGGAACGTAAGGTACATGAGATTTAAGAACTCCGAGGTACTTCTTTTAATTCCCTCTGTATTCATGTACCTACCGTTGAACATGTCAAACCAAACCTCCCTTTACATAAATCCCAAGAGGGGAACTTACACGCTCTTAAATAAGCTCTATTACACGGGAGAGAAGTTAGAAAGCTTTGTATCACTTTCCATGGGAACCTCATCGGAGAGACTCGAAGCTAGGGAGGACTTTCTAAGGTACTCTACCCTGTCAATATCCGCCGGGTTTGAGTACGACCTGAGCAAAAGGTTTTCGCTGGGGGGCTCCTTTAAGTTTGAGAATAGGAAAGAGCTTTACAAAAGATATGGGATAGAAGGTTATGCCAGGTTTAGGTGGTGAGCTTCCCGAGCTTCTCGATAAGATACAGTTTATTCCCCCTCCGGTACTAAAAGAGATACTAATAAAGCTTATTCTCACCCTCTTTCTAATAAACGTAGTTCTATTTGCCATCACGGTAGGACAACGGCTGTGGGTTGATTACAGGGATAGAAGGTACAGAAAAGCCTACGAGAAATACACCGAGCAGGTCTCTCAGGCTCTATTCACCGAAGGTAAAGTAGACAAACCGAAAACGAGGATAGAGATGGAAGCGCTGGGCGATGTGTGCATAGAGATAAGGAGGAAGTTCAAAGGCATGGTAGAGGAGAGAATACTTGAGATTGCCGAGGATACGGGTGTGATTAGGTATTACAAAAAGCAGACGAAGAGCTTTCTAATTCAAACGAAGATAACCGCTTACGAAAAACTCAGCTACCTGGGAGTAACATCTGTTAAGCCCTCCCTTAAGGAGGAAATCAAGAAAGAGGATAAGGATTGGGTTGTGGGAAAGCTGTGTTTTGCTTACGTAAACCTCTCGGAGACTGTCGAGGACGTCGGATTTGTGTTTAGCAGGTTATCCGAGTTTAAAACTATAAGCCTGAAGTTCATAGAGTTTCTATGGTTCGAAACCATAAAGAAGTTTAACGAAAGGGGAGAGCTGTCTAACCTAATAGATTTTGTGAGAGACAGATTTTACCTGAGGTACTATCAAGCGGACACGCTGAGAGCGTTTATAGAAGCACTGGGAAACTTCGGAGCCGTAGAAGGCACAGATTTCATTCTCGAGGTTTACGAGGAAAAGGGGGAGGACATTCTGATTAGACTAAGCTGTATAAGGTCTTTGGGTAACATGGGTTATAGTGATTTTTGCAGGATTTTTATTGAGAATGTGAGCCATAAGGACTGGAGAGTGAGGGCGGTGGTGTTCAAGTTTTCCTATCTGTGTGAGAGAGAGGTGGTTATGGATTACCTTGAGAAGGGGTTAGGAGACGAAAACTACTACGTTAGGATGAACGCCGGAAGGGCGTTCCTGTTCTTCGGAGATAATGCAAAACCTGTACTTGAGAAACTTTTGAATTCGGAAGACACCTTCACAAGAGATACAGTTACTTACCTGCTCGAGGAACTGGAGGCTAAGAATGCTTAAAGCCTTGGCTTACTTCCTTCTGGGATTTCAACTATTCATACTTATTTACTTCTTCATAGTTAACGCGATATACACGATGTTCATCGCTGTAGCTGTTTTTCACATATTCAGGTTCATGATTTTGATACGCAGGGAGAGGCTTGAGCTTATGCTTTCCAACGTTCTCTACAGACCCATATCTATACTCGTCCCCGCTTACAACGAGGAAGAGACCATAGTTTCGAGTCTTAAATCCCTGCTTAATCTTCACTACCCTGAGTTCGAGGTGGTTGTTATAAACGATGGCTCAACGGATAACACCATGGAAGTACTAAAAAAAGAGCTTAAGCTCGTAAGAATAGACAAACCTGTAAGAAAGGTAATAGAGCATAAACCGGTGAAGGACATATACATATCTCTTGACTTCCCCAACTTAATAGTAGTCGATAAGGAAAACGGAGGAAAGGCCGATGCCCTTAACTGCGGTATAAACGTATGTAATTATCCCCTTTTCTGTTGCATAGATGCGGATTCCATCTTAGAGGAGGAAGCACTACTAAGGGCTTCACGGTTATTCGTAGAGGATAAACTCGTGATAGCCACCGGAGGAACTGTAAGGGTTCTCAATAACAGCGTTGTTAAGGGTGGTAGAGTGGTTGAGATAAAAGCTCCCAAGAAGTGGGTGGAGATATTTCAAGTCATAGAGTACACGAGAGGATTCTTGAGCGGGAGAACGGCATGGAATATATTCAACAGCTTACTCATAATATCCGGAGCTTTTGGTATCTTTCGTAAAGATGCGGTCATGATGGTAGGAGGTTACAGGCACACCGTAGGCGAGGACATGGATTTGGTAGTCAGGCTCCATAGGCACTTTATAGAGGAAAAGATACCTTACAAGATACTGTTCGTGCCTGACCCTATATGTTGGACACAGGTTCCTTCGGACTTAAAGTCCCTTCTGAAGCAGAGGAACAGGTGGCATAGAGGGCTTATAGATAGCCTTTGGTTCAGCAAGAAAATGTTTTTCAATCCGAGGTACGGCTGGGTGGGTATGCTGGGATACCCTTACTTCGTCTTTGTTGAGGCACTGGGACCCATGGTTGAGTTTCTGGGTTACCTCGGAGTGGTTCTCTTTTACCTATTCGGAATGCTCAACAGGGAGTTCGCTCTTTTATTCTTCTTACTTGCCTTTCTCTGGGGGATTTTAATAAGTGTAGGCTCTATCCTTATAGACAACCTCATGTACAGAAGATATGGACACTTTAAAGATATACTTAAGCTGTGTGTCTTTAGTATAATTGAGGCTTTCGGCTACAGACAGCTGATAGTTATGGAGCGCTTTGTAGCCCTATTCCAGTTCTGGTATCGAGCATGGGGAAAACCCAAAAGGAAAAGGATAGAGGGAAGAGAAGTTGAAAAAACTTCTTCTGCTTAGCTACGAATGGAGCCTCAGGTTAACCTTTGCCATAGTTATCTTGTTATCCGCTTCCGCTTTCTTACTTATATTGGTAGATTTCCCCAAGATGGACAGAGAACTGACTCTCCTCAGCCACTTAAAACAGAAGCCTAAGAAGGTAGCAAGAGGGCTGTGGATAGGTGGGTACCACTTCTCTGATAAGGAGTTCTTGAAATTTCTAAGGAAAAAAAGGATAGGTGTAGTTATATCCCTGCTCGACCCGGACATGGCACACGAGAAGGAGCTTCTTCTTCAGGAGCGCCGTTTGTTGTCCTCAAGGGGAATCATACTTCAAAACGTTCCCATAAAGCCATTTATCAAAGATGAGAAGAAAATAGAAACCGCGCGTCGCTTAATAAAAACGTGGCGTAGAAGGGGTGTAAACGTTTATATTCATAGTTATCTCGGTAGGGTGAGGGTGGGCTACTTAATGGAGGAAGTTAGGTATGGCGGGTAAGATAGTTCGCGGAATATTCGTACTCGTATTTCTGGGCTATCTGCTCAGCATGGGTTCCGTTTACTTCAGCTACATAGAGCCTTACATATTTCCTCTCAAGCTTATTCAGGGGGAAGCGAGACACGTTACGGAGAACGTGATAGCGGGTCCCTATCCCCACGAGAAAGACATAGAGAGGCTTTACAAGGTCAGCGGTGTAAAGGTCATTATCTCGCTGCTAAACCCATCTCTTCCCTTTGAAAAGAGCTTGCTTGAGAAAGAGAAAGAAATAACAGAAAAGTATGGACTGGAGTTCTACAATATCCCCATATCCTTTATCAACCTCAACAGCCCCGAGAACGTAAAGAATGTTTCCAAGGTATTGGATATAATTAAGAAGCATAAGGGAGATAAGATTTACGTTCACTGCTACTTGGGCAGGCACAGGGTGGAACTCGTCGTAAATAGGTTGATTGGGGCTGACTACTGATGAAGTATCTGTCAAGCGCATTTCTCACGTTAATTATTCTGAATGTATTAGCTTACGGTGAAGCGAAGCTTGAGGGTATAAACTTCATAAAAATAACTCAAGTGGAGGATAGGCTGAGCATATCCTATTACAAGGACAATCCCTTAAGGGAAGAGGGAAAAGCTGTATCCCCGGTGGATAGGTCTCCCGTATGCGGTGAGGGTAAATCCCACTGGGCTTTATGGGTCTGGAATGCCAGAAAGCTGGAAAACAGATGGGAGGCGTTCTTACGAACCGTGAAGGACTGGGACATAGACAGGGTATATCTGCAGGTTAACGAAGCCCTTGAGCAAAGCCTATTGGACAGGATTAAGGCTCTGGGTCTCGAGGTGTTCTTGCTTGACGGTTCAAGAACTTACAGCCTAAATTTTCCTCCCGAATTTCTCGGTAAGTTTGAGGTGGACGGTGTTCAGGTTGATATAGAGCCTTATCTGATGCCGGACTTCAATGTTAAAAAGGAGTACTACCTGAGAGAGTACCTTAGGGTACTTAACGAGCTAAAACCAGCTATAAGGGGGAAAAGGTTGTCGGTGGTAATACCTTTCTGGTTTGACAAGCTCAAGCTGGGTGAAAAACCCATGCTCGAGTATATATTTGAAGTAGCGGACGAAGTGGTAATCATGGCTTATAGAGACAACTTTGAGGAGGCTTTGAACCTGTCTAAGGAAGAGATAGCCATGGGTGGCACCTACGGAAAACCTGTATTTATAGGTTTTGAGCTTCACAAACAAAAGGATGAGATTCACAGAGTTTACAGGGTGGATAGAAATGGGCTTGTTCATATCGGAACTTACAAGGTAAGAGGTAGCAAGCTAAGTATATCTAAAGAGAAGCTTAAAAGCGTGAGAAATGTGGAGTGTAAAGGGGTCTCAGGGTTCGTTATTCACAGTTTTGGAGCTATGTGATGGATATGAAAACGGTTCTTATACACGAGCTTGCTAACAAGGTGTCTGCTCTGAAAAGTGTATCGGAGCTGAATATAGAGTGTATAGACAGAAGCCTCGCCGAACTTATAGACAGCATAGACCTTATAGCTAAGTACATTCTGGATTTGGAAACCCTAAACCTTCACGAGAACATGAAGGAGGAAAAGCTGAAGCTGGGTAGGGTAATCGAGGACGTTATATCTGAGCTTAATATAATTGCAAACCTCAAATCTGTCAGCTTTGAGGTGTCCGGGTGCGAAGGGCTGGAAGTTCTATCTAAGGAGTTTATACTTAGAAGAAGTCTCTATAACATACTACACAACGCTGTTAAGTTCTCTCCGAAGGGAGAGAAGATAGGTATAAGATGTGCAGCTGAGGAGGGAAAAGCGGTCATAAACGTTGAGAACTCCGTGGACGAGGAAAGCCTTAAGAAAAGCAAAGGCTCAGGAATAGGCATGACTATAACCAGAAAGCTCACCGAGGTTATAAATGCCGAGATAAGACAGAACAGCAACGGCAGTAAAGTTACCACCGAGATAATTCTAAAATTCTGATTTTAGTTAAAATAATGCCACCATGAGCCTGAAACTCGTTAGGAACTTCTCAATAATAGCCCACGTTGACCACGGCAAGTCTACGCTTGCAGATAGATTACTTGAGTTTACCGGAGCTGTAACCGAGAGAGAAAAGAAAGAACAGCTCCTCGATACTCTGGACATAGAAAGGGAAAGGGGTATAACCATAAAGATGCAAGCTGTTCGTATGTTCTACAACGCAGAGGACGGACAAACCTACAAGCTACACCTCATAGACACACCGGGACACGTCGACTTCTCCTACGAGGTTTCGAGGGCGCTGGCAGCCTGCGAGGGAGCGTTGCTTTTAGTTGATGCTACGCAGGGGATAGAGGCTCAAACCGTTGCTAACTTCTGGAAAGCTGTTGAACAGGATTTGGTAATAATACCCGTAGTTAACAAGATAGACCTGCCCGCTGCGGAACCCGATAGGGTAATAAAACAGATAGAGGATATGCTCGGTTTACCCGAGGAAGAGGTTATACTTGCCTCCGCAAAGGAAGGTATAGGTATAAAGGAGATTCTCGAGGCTATAATCCAGAGGATACCTCCGCCCGAGGGAGAACCGGATAAACCCCTAAAGGCTCTGATTTTTGATTCTTATTATGACACCTACCGCGGAGCGGTGGCTTTTATAAGAATTTTTGACGGCAAACTGAAGGTGGGAGACCAGATAAAGCTACTTTCAACCGGTAGAACATTCGAGATAACGGAGCTCGGTGCCCAAACTCCTAAGATGGAGAAGTTCAAAGAGCTTTCCGCCGGCGATGTGGGCTATATAGCGGCATCTATAAAGGATGTTAGAGACGTTCAGATAGGTGATACGATAACCCTTGCCAAGAGTCCTGTTAAAGAACCTATACCGGGGTTTAAACCTGCAAAGCCTATGGTTTTTGCCGGGCTTTACCCCACAGGGGACACAACCTACGAGGACTTGAGAGACGCATTAGAGAAGTATGCGATAAACGATGCAGCGGTAGTTTACGAACCTGAAACATCACCGGCTCTGGGGCTTGGTTTTAGGGTGGGTTTTCTCGGACTTCTCCACATGGAAATAGTTCAGGAAAGGCTCGAGAGAGAGTACGGAGTCAGCATAATAACAACTGCCCCCAACGTCGTTTACAGGGTAAAACTAAAAAATAAAGATGAGATCGTAGAGGTAAGAAACCCCTCGGAGTTCCCTGACAACGCAGGTTTGATAGAGTACATAGAAGAGCCTTACGTTCTTGTCACTGTTATAACCCCTTCGGAGTACGTAGGCAGCATAATACAGCTCTGTCAGGAGAAAAGGGGAGAACAGAAAAAGTTCAATTACCTCGACGAGAATACAGTGGTGCTTGAATACGAGCTTCCCTTGGCTGAGGTTATACTTGACTTTCACGACAAGATTAAGTCCCTATCGAGGGGTTTTGCATCCTTCGATTACGAATTCAAAGGTTACAAAAAGGCAGATTTGGTAAAGCTGTACATAATGATAAACAAAGAGCCTGTCGATGCTTTATCCTTTATTGTTCATAAAAACAGGGCTTACCGGGTTGCAAGACAGCTCGTAGAGAAACTAAAGGAGGTTATCCCGAGACAGCTTTTTGAGATAAACATTCAGGGAGCTTTGGGTTCAAAGATTATAGCCTCTGAGAGGATACCCCCCCTTAGGGCAAACGTTACCGCTAAGTGTTACGGGGGCGATATCACACGAAAGAAAAAACTCTTAGAGAAGCAAAAGGAGGGAAAAAAGAGGATGAAACAGTTCGGAAAGGTTCAATTACCTCAGGAAGCCTTTTTAAGTGTTCTTAAGGTAGAATAGTTCAATTATGGGAAGGGACAAATACATTACCTTTATTCTGGCTGGATACGGTGGCAAGGGGGCTAAAACCTTTCAGATTCAAAAGAGAAAGCTCAAGCTCGTACTCGCTTCAACGCTCCTTTTTCTTACGGGTTTAGTGGGGTTCGCTATGCTCTCTTTTTCCCAGAACGCTTACTTACGATTTAAGATAGCTCAAATTGATAAGGAAAAAAGGGAGCTGAAAGATATGCTCTCGAAGGAGAGGCA
Source organism: Aquificaceae bacterium (assembly GCA_015490155.1). Classification (GTDB taxonomy): domain Bacteria; phylum Aquificota; class Aquificia; order Aquificales; family Aquificaceae; genus WFYI01. The sequence goes on from WFYI01000025.1 coordinate 30,285, forward strand.
GGCTCAAAACGAGCTGATGGCTCTTTTGGAGCAAAGAACAGACCACTTAACTGAATTCAAGGAGCGGGTAAAGGAGCTGGAAAACAAGCTCCTGAGTATAGACGAGTTTCTTAGGAAGAAGGGTATAAGGAAAATTCCTAAGGGCGTAGGTGGAGGTAGCGGGCTTTTAGAGCCGGATATAGATTACCTTGAGTTTCTGAACACGAGTGCGGAGGACATATTCGCTTCTTTGAGGAAGGTTCCGTTGGGATTTCCCGTATTCGGGAGAATTACCTCCAAATACGGGTACAGGTTAGACCCCTTCTCCAAACGGTACGAATTTCACAAAGGGATAGACTTAAAAGCTCCAAAGGGAACTCCCGTAAGGGTGACCGCGGACGGAAAGGTGATTTTTGCGGGCTGGAGATACGGCTACGGAAAAACCGTCATAGTTAAACACTCCTACGGATACAAGACAGTTTACGCTCACATGAGCAGGATTAAAGTCAAGAAAGGTAGGTGGGTTAAAGCTGGAGATGTAGTGGGCTACGTGGGTTCCACGGGAAAGTCCACAGGCTCGCACTTGCACTACGAGGTAAGGAAGAGAGGCAAAACGCAGAACCCTTATACATACCTGTATATGAAGGCGAGGTAAGGAGTGATGTTTGGAGGAAAAAAGGAAAGCTATGAGATGACACCTCAGAGCAACAGCGAGATAAAAACGCTTATAGGTGAGGGGTGTTTATTCGAGGGTAATTTGACTCTTTCGGATTCAACGAGAGTGGACGGACACGTAAAGGGAAACGTCAACAGCAGAGGGATACTTGTCTTAGGTGAAAACGGACTTGTGGAGGGTGATATATCCGCAAACGAGGTCGTGGTTTACGGCAAGATTTTCGGCAACGTGACTGCAAAGAGAGTTGACATAAAAAGGGGCTCCGAGGTTAACGGAGACCTCAACACGGAGGTTTTAATAGTAGAAGAAGGGGCAACTTACAACGGCAGGTGTTCAATGTCTGAGGGGGCAACCAATACTTACGATTTAGATACCTCCGAGTAAAGCTGTTCCTTAGCCTTAATTAGTCCTACTACGGTTTGATTGACTGGCGTCTCTAAGCCAAAATCATCTCCCAAGCTGATTATCGCCCCGTTCAGGGAATCTATCTCCGTTTTACCTTTCTTAATATCTTCGAGCATAGAAGGGTAATGCTCAGCCGTAGGGGGAACTAACCTGTTGTAGAAATGCTCAAGGTAATCCTCAGCTTTGTTCCAGAACGTTTCTATACCCTTTGCGTCCAAAACGCAAAATATCTCCTTAACTATGTTGTCGATTATGCTCCTCGTCCCACTGTTTTGGGCAAGGTAGCCGTAATTTACCTCGAGCAAAGCTCCCAGTGGATTAAGAGCCGAGTTGTAAATTATCTTATCCCACAGGTACTTGTAAACATCTCTCTCGTACCTTGTAGGTATACCTGACTTCTTGAGTATTTCCACCACCTCTTTAACCTTCTCAGAGTTCACTTTGGGTGAAGGGTTACCGACGATTACATCGTCCGCGCTTACGGTTATTCTCACCTTGTTTCTGCTCTCCCTCTTTGCACCGAATATTATCCTCGAGAGGATAACCCTTTCCTCTCCGTAAATCTCGACTGCCTTTTCGTAGTTACCGTAGCCGTTCTGAGCTATAAGTATGAAGGTTCTTTCAGATACCACCGGCTTTATCCTTCTTAGAGCTTCCTCGGTATCAAAGCTCTTGACGGACAGGATAACCAAATCCGGAGTGTTCACCTCTCTTAGGTGTGAAGTGGTACTTACGTCCACCTTGAAGTTTCCCCATATTCCCTCTACCTCGATGTACTTTAGTTCCGGTCTGCCTTCCCTAAGTAATCCCTGGACACGGTTCCCTGATTTCGTGAGAAAGGCTAAGAGGGCAGAGCCTATGGCGCCCACACCTACTATTAGGATGTTCATCTCTCATCAAAAAGTTTGTATATTGAGGAAAAATCCATGCTACCCAGTCCCCTACTTCTGAGAAGTCCGTAAGATTCCTTAACTGCTGAAAGTGTAAAGGAAAAGGTTCCAAGTTCCTTTACCAAGTCCTGAGCGTAGTGCAGGTCTTTGTATATAAGGTCTACCGTAAAGTGAGGCGAGAAATCTTCCTTAAGGAGCTTTTGCTTTTTTACATCGAGTATGTAAGACTTTCCTGCCCCGTTGTTCAGTATGTCTATAACCTTTTCCTTATCAAATCCCGCCATCTTACCCAAGGCAACTGCTTCGGCAATTACGTCCATTATCCCGCCCAGAACTATGTTGTTTATTAGCTTCATCTTGCTACCGTTTCCTGCCTCTCCCATGTAGTATATAGCCCTGCAAAACTTTTCAAACAGAGGTACGTTTTCTTTAAATACCTCCTCATTACCGCCAACGACTACGGTTAATTCCCCTTTCTGAGCCGGGATTACGCTTCCCAAAACCGGAGCGTCTAAGTAGGAAGTTCCTTTCTTTTTTAGCTCCGAGTAAGCGAGCTTTGCATACTCAAAGTGATTGGTTGTCAGGTCTATAACCGTTTTCCCCTGGATACCACCGTGAACGAGACCATTTTCTCCGAATATCACCCTCTCCGAGGCAGAGCTGTCAAACACTATAACTATAACCTTGTCCACCTCGTTTATTAGCTCCGCGGGGCTTTCTGCAACGGGAACTCCCAGCTCCTCAGCCTTCTCCTTGGTTCTGTTCCAGACTAAAAGCTCAACACCTTGAGATATTAGCCTCTGTGCTATTGCCTTTCCCAGATGTCCTAAACCTATAAATCCAAGTTTCATAGCAAAGTCCTCAGAATGGTTTGTCGGGAACCTTCTCCCAGTCTTTAAGGAAGGTATCTATCCCCTTGTCGGTCAAGGGATGTTTAAAGAGCTTTTCTATCGTAGAAAAGGGAGCCGTGCATATATCTGCCCCGACGAGAGCCGCCTCAAGAACGTGCATAGGGTGTCTAACACTTGCGACTATTATCTCCGTAGTGAACTCGTAGTTGAAGAATATCTCTCTTATCTCCCTTATGAGCTTCATACCCTCACCGGATATGTCATCTAACCTACCTACAAAGGGTGATACGTAAGAGGCTCCCGCCTTTGCAGCTATGAGCGCCTGAGTCGGAGAGAATATCAAGGTAACGTTTGTCGGTATGCCTTCCTCTTCAAGGAGCTTTACAGCCTTCATGCCCTCTGGGGTCATGGGAATCTTAACGACCACGTTCTCACCAAGCTCCGCAAGTTGCCTGCCTTCCTTGACCATACCTTCCGCATCGAGGGATACCGTTTCCAGACTTACGGGACCATCTACCTCTTCAAGTATTTCTTTAACGACCTCCAAGAAGGGCCTGCCGGTTTTAGATACCAAGGTAGGGTTTGTAGTTACACCATCAAGGATTCCCCAGCTGTTCACCGTCCTTATCTGCTCTATATCCGCAGTATCTAAGAAGAACTTCATCTCCTAACCTCCTTTTTAATATCGACCTTCCACATAAATATAAGGAGAAACCACACAATAGACGTTAGCGTATAAGTGTATAACATATACGATATACCCAACTTAAGAAATATACCTCCCAGAATACCACCCAAGAACGCACCCGTGAACTGAACCGTGTTGTATATACCCGTCGACAGCCCCCTCATGTCCCTGTGGGCAAACCTCGTCAAAAGGGAGGGGATTATAGGCTCAAGTAGGTGAAAGCCTACAAAGTAGAGAAATAGCATAGCTATCAAACCCCAAAAGGAAGGAAGTAGGGAATGTGCTGTAAAACCGATAATTATCAACAGTATACCGGTGATAAAAACTTCCTTTATCTTTCCCTTTCTCTCCGCAAGTATGGTTGAGGGAACCATTATAAACAGGGATACGAGTATAATCGGAAGGTATATCTTCCAGTGTTCGGGTTTAGGAATGCCGAACCTTTCTATCAGCTCTACGGGAACGACGGTGAACATGCTTACTAAGAAAACGTGAAGAATGGCTATGGACAAATCGAGAAGCAACTGATTTCTATCCCTCAGTATAAGGGCTATATTTTTCAGGCTGGGTTCAACCTCTCTGGTGTGGTTCCTTTTCTCGGGTATAAACAAAAGCAGGTATATCAAAGATAACGCGGATAACCCGGCTGTCAGGAAGAATATAAAGGGAACCCCAAAACTCCCCGCAAGCACAGGAGCCACAACTATGCTCAGGGCAAAGACCATACCTATGGAAGCTCCTATGTGGGCAAAGGCTCTAGTCCTGACGTCTTCCCTTATAAGGTCTGCTGCAAGAGCTATAGCTGAGGAGGATATAGCCCCTGCTCCCTGAAGGAACCTCGCCGCTACCATGTGCCATATATTGGGAGATAGTCCAGCCCACAGACTACCGAGTATGTGAAACATAAGCCCCAGAGTTATTATTAACTTCCGACTGTACTTGTCGGACAGGTATCCGAAGGGAATTTGGAGTACAGCCTGCGTAAGCCCGTAAGCACCCATGGCAAGACCTACGAGTATAGGTGTCGAACCATCAAGCTCTTTGACGAAGGGTGCCAGCACAGGTAGAAGTAGGAACAGCCCTAACATACGAACGGAAACGACAAAGGTAATTCCTGCGAGAACCTTTCTTTCCTGTGAGGTCAGCATAGGGGTATATTTTACGGCAACGGACAGAAAGCTAATTCCTAAGTTTTTACTTACTTAACACTTACTTCAACTTACCGAGAAATTCCAAGGTTACGGTGCTTAAATCTTCAGCGGCTAAATCCCTAAAGAAGTGGTCTGCAAAATCTATAACTACTATTTCCACGTTTTTCTTTTCCTTTATAAAGGGCTTCAAAAACTTATCCAAATCGGGAGTTCTTTCATCCATCCCCCCCACCGCTACCAGAACGGGAACATCTATCTTTTTGAGAGCCTTTCCTATGTTCTTATCTATACCGTAATAGCTCCAAAGGGTTCTTGCTGAAACCTTAACATCGTTGCAGTAGAAAAAGTTAGTTTTAAGGAGTGTATTACCTTTTCCATCTTTAACCAGCTTTTTCGCCTTTTCCAAAAACTTATGTTCCATGGGAACACCGTTGGCAGGTGCAAGGGCTATAACCCCTTTTATGGAACTGTCTTTGGCTGTAGATGCGTAAAGTATAACCTGCTGTCCACCGAAGGAATGCCCTGCGAGGACTATACTTTTCACTCCTTTGTCCTTTAACCACTCTACCCACCTTCCAATTTCCTTCAAATTAAGCTCGTAGTCATGGTCTAAAGGCTTAGAACAGTCGTAGGGCTGGGTTCTGTTATCTATGCCAAGAGACAGCGTTATGGCAAGTACCGGATACCCCTCGGAGAGCCACGCCTCCCTTTGAACTCCTATAGGCTCCCGCATCTTATGTGTTTGGAAAAGTCCGTGAACGAGCAGTATTACAGGCTTTTCTGAGGGTTTAACTCCCTCCGGGACTGTAAAGTCTCCGTTCAACCTGAGCTTCTTTCCCTCATAGACCAATTCCGTTTGAACAGGCTCAGCAAAAGCGTAGGCAATTAAAAATACAATCAAAAGAATGAACCTACTCATGTCTACCTCCCTTAAAACCTTTCAGCTGCAGAACAATCATCTAACTCCTATCCTAAAATAATACTTCCATGTTTGAGTTTAAGATACTTGCAAAAGACGGAAAAGCAAGGGTAGGGAAACTTAAAACCCCCCACGGTGAAATAGATACTCCGGTGTTCATGCCCGTTGGAACACAGGGAACCGTAAAGGCTATGACGCACAGCTTGTTAGAGGATACCGGCGCTCAAATAATGCTGGGAAATACATACCACCTTTACCTCCGACCCGGAACGAACATTATACAAAAGGCGGGAGGTCTTCACTCTTTTATAGGCTGGAATAAACCTATACTCACGGACAGCGGAGGTTATCAGGTTTTTTCTCTCGCACAAGGCAGGTATGGAGATAGAAAATCAAAGGTGAAGGTAAAGGAAGAGGGTGTTGAGTTCAGAGACCATCTTGCAGGAGACATTCACCTCTTTACACCCGAAAGGGTAATTGAAATTCAAGAAATTTTCGGCTCGGACATAATAATGCCACTTGACGAATGTGTTGAGTATCCGATAGATAAAGAGTATGCCAAGTCAGCTTTAGAAAGAACTATAAGATGGTTGGAGAGAAGTCTTAAGGTAAAGACGAATAAATCTCAAGCCCTGTTTCCCATAGTTCAGGGTGCATTTTTTGAAGACTTGAGAGTTGAATCTGCGAATAAGACCGTAGAGTTCGACGCACATGGTTATGCTATAGGGGGTCTTTCCGTAGGAGAGCCTAAGGAAATAATGTACAGAATGACACAAGTTGTAACAGAAATTCTGCCCTCGGACAAACCGAGATACCTTATGGGGATAGGAAAACCCGAGGATATAATCGAGGCGGTTTACAGAGGTGTGGATATGTTTGACTGCGTAATCCCTACCAGAACGGCGAGGACAGGAACTCTATACACATCGGAAGGCACGCTTAACATAAGGCAGGAGAAGTTCAAAGATGACTTTTCCCCGATAGACCCAAACTGCGGGTGTTATACATGTAAAAACTTCTCAAGGGCGTATCTTAGACACTTGTTTGTCGCCGAAGAAATAAGCTCATACATTCTCAACACAATACACAACCTAAGCTTTTACCTAAGTCTTATGGAACGCATAAGAACCTCTATACTCGAAGGAAAGTTTGAACAATTTAGACAGTTCACCCTTGAAAAGCTCCTCAAAAGAGTTTAGTAAACGAAGTTCATAACTCACGGGCTACAAAGTAAAAGTAAACCTCGTCAACACCGACTTCCATCAGAATTTTAGCAACGCTTTGGGCTGTAGAGCCAGTAGTTAATAAGTCATCTACAACCAGCACCCTTTTACCCTCCAGAAGGTCTATAAAGGACTTTCTAACCCTAAAGGCTTCTCCCGTTATCCTTTTTCTTTCCTCCCTACCGTATCCCGCGAGTGGCTTTGAGTACCTGTGTCGCTCAACAACCTTTAGGAATGGTATGTTCATAAACCTTAACAGTTCTTCGTTATGGTCGAACCCTCTTCCCCATCTTCTCCAGAAATGAACCGGAACGAAGGTAATCATATCCGGCTCTACATCTTTCAGATACTCCTTTAGATGGGTTTCTACCTTGCCCGCAAGAGCTTGCACGAGCGGTAAAGCCCTTCTGAATTTTATAGACTTTATTACTTCTTCCAAGGCTCCTTCATACTTAGCAAATATCCTGTATCCTGATATGAAGGGAAGCTCAATATACTCAAAGGGATGAAAGGGCTTTAAGTCTTCTATGCACTTAGGGCATACGAATCCCTGTGCGTCTGCTTCAAACCCCTTTCCACAGCTTATGCAGAAATCCTCAGAAAGGAATAAACTGTCTACCAACTTACCGAGTAATTTCATTCCCTTGGAAGTTCAGTATAATATGAAATCTGAGAGGGCGGTTAGCTCAGCAGGGAGAGCGCCATCCTCACACGATGGAGGTCGGCGGTTCAAGTCCGCCACCGCCCACCATAAAGCCTATCGCATATCTCAGGAGCGCTTGATTTTTGTAAGCTACTACCGTAAATTAATTTAGCCGTAAATAAGCAACTCTTCACATAGTAATTTCAGAGGTGTAATTATGAAATGGACTATATCCAAAACCTTTAGGTTTGAGGCGGGACATAGAGTATGGAAGCAAAACCTGACCCACGGGAGAGGTGCAGAGTTTACAAGAAGCGTAGAGGTTCCACAGAACAAGTGTATCAACCTCCATGGACACAGCTATGTATTAGAAGTCACGGTAGGCTCCGATACGCTCAGTGAGCAAGATATGGTTATGGACTTCTACCACGTCAAAAATGCACTCAAGAGCCTGATTGATACCATAGACCACAGCTTCATAATAGATGAACAAGACCCTATGTTCGGGGAACTTAAGGAGGTAGCTGAGAAGTTTGGAGCTTTAAAGATTTTTCCGGTCAAGTTCTGCCCTACCGCGGAGGCACTTGCAAAGTTTTTCTACGACTTTCTCGAAGATAAATTGAAGGAAAAGGGCTTGCTGGGAGAGGTGAAGGTAGTAAAGGTTGTAATTTGGGAGACGGCAACTTCAAAAGCGGAATACAGCTTGAGTTAAAATAAATTTTCATGGACATAAAAGTCTCTTCCCAGAAGGACATAGATAGTCTGGTAATAAATACCATAAGGTTTTTAAGCTTAGACCAAGTAGAAAAAGCCAAATCCGGGCATCCGGGAATGCCCTTGGGAGCTTCCCACGTAATATACCTTATTTACGATAGATTTCTCAAATTCAATCCCAAGAACCCTAATTGGATAGACAGGGATAGATTTATACTCTCAGCAGGACACGCCTCTGCGATGCTTTACTCGACTCTATATATGTTCGGCTACGACATAACAATAGAAGACCTTAAACAGTTCAGACAACTTGGAAGCAGAACACCGGGACATCCGGAAAGTTGGTTAACGCCCGGAGTGGAAGCCACCACAGGACCTCTCGGGCAGGGCATAACAAACGCGGTCGGTATGGCGCTTGCGGAGAGGTACCTCGCAAGCGTTTTCAACAAAGAAGGCTTTCCCGTTATAGATCACTACACTTACGCTCTGTGTTCCGACGGAGACCTTATGGAAGGTATATCTTACGAAGCGGCTGCGTTCGCCGGACATCAGAAACTAAACAAGCTTACGGTTATATGGGATAACAACCACATCTCAATAGACGGTGATACGAAGTTAGCGTGGAGCGAAGATGTTCTCGGAAGATTTGAAGCCCTTGGCTGGGAAGTGTTCAATGTGGAAGATGGATATAACCTTGAACTCGTAGAAGAAACCCTGAGAAAGGCGAAGCAAAGCGATAAGCCGAGTTTCATATCCGTAAGAACTCACATAGGGTATGGAAGCCCCCTCCAAGATACCGCAAAGGTTCACGGCGCACCTATGGGTAAAGAAAAAGCCATAGAAACCAAACGGCGTGCGGGTTGGTCTACAGAAGAGTTCTTCGTGCCAGAGGAAGCTCTTAACTACTCTCGCAGGCACATAGAACTCGGTGAGGAAAGAGAAAGGGAATGGTCTGAACTATTTGAAAGATACAAAAGAGAGTTCCCGGAGCTTGCCTCAGAGTTGGAGCGAGCCTTCTCCAAGGATTGGTCTACTGACTGGTATAAGGAGCTTCCGGACTTTACAGAGGATATGGCTACCCGCAAAGCTTCCGGAAAGGTCTTGAACATACTAGCCAAACACATACCTACCATGATAGGCGGCTCTGCTGACCTATCCGAATCCAATAACACTATTCTCAAAGACTATCCCGAGCTTGAAGCTAACCAACCTGCGGGCAGGAACATACATTACGGTGTAAGGGAACACTCTATGGGAGCCATAATGAACGGCATGGCTTATCACGGGGGAGTACTTCCCTACGGAGGTACGTTCCTTATATTCTCGGACTATATGCGTCCTCCCATAAGGCTTGCAGCCATGTCGAAACTACAGGTTATATATGTGTTCACCCACGATTCTATAGGTTTAGGTGAAGATGGACCCACGCATCAACCCGTTGAACAGTTACCCTCTTTAAGGCTCATACCCAACCTGTGCGTGATAAGACCCTGCGATGCAAACGAGGTAAAAGTGGCGTGGAAAGTAGCTGTAAGCAGGAAGGAAGGTCCAACAGCTATAGTTTTAACCAGACAGAGCGTTCCAGTACTTGACAGGAGCATGTACCCATCTGAAGAAAACCTTGAAAAGGGAGCTTACGTCCTTAAAGATACCGGCGATAAGCCCGAGGTTGTACTCCTTGCGTCCGGTTCTGAGGTTCACGTTGCCCTGAAAAGCGCCGAGCTGTTGAAGGAAAATGGAATAGCAAGTAGGGTTGTAAGCTTTCCTTCGGATTTTCTTTTTGAGCTACAAGATGATGAGTATAAAGTTAGTGTAATCCCTACGGAAATAAAAAGGATAGTAGCCATAGAGGCTTCAAAGGGCAACCTGTGGTATAAATACGTGGGAAGGGACGGACTCATAATATCCATGGAGAGCTTTGGTAAATCTGCTCCCGGCGGCGCCTTATTTGAGCATTTTGGTTTTACCGCCGAGGCGGTAGTTAAAAAAATAAAAGAAAAATGGTTCTAAATCCTTCTATGGACCTATATGTTTGAGAAAGCTCGGCACCTCTTCACTTCTAAGCCAGCCGGCACTTTCAAGGCGTGAATCTATAAACCCCTTATCCTTACCGAGCTTCTGTGAGAGGTAATCAACGAACCCCTCTCTGTTACCCTTGTACTTCTCTATATCCTCCTCATCAACCTCGGGGAACCTTGAAACTATCCTGCGTTTAACTTCCCTCCAAACGACTGGGGAGTCGTAAAGGCTGAATTTTTTATCTCTTACGCCCGTTTTTACAACCAGCTCCTTTATTGATTCGAGAAACTCCGTATCCGAGGTAACTATAGCCTCTGCCATTATCGGGTCTACCCTGTAATAAAGCCCGAAGAGTTTACCCAAAAGTCTGCGTTTAGTTCTTATAAACAGCCCGAGCTTTTCCTCAACTTCTTGAACTTTATCCCTGATAAGGTCGTAATAGCTTAAAAGTTCCAACTCAAGCCCGCCGAGATGCCTTATGTGGGCTGAGAGCAACGAAGCGCTGTAATGTGTTTTTTCCCTTTTCTTAGTTTCTTCTTTTCTGTAATGCTCGTCGCCGTATTCTACCTCTACATCGGTATGAATGGGAGGAACTATGTGGAAGCTTTCGGACTCCCAACCCGCCTTACGAAGTATCTGCTCCGCTCCATGCTCGTCGAGATTATACTTTTGCATGAGCAATTTTTTAAGTCCTTCCCTATCCTTTTTATACTTATCCAGCTCATCGTAAGGTATGTCAACCTCTACGTAGACAAGCTTACTGCCCCCGCTACCGTTGGGAACTACTATGTTTTTCCTACCGTTGATATTCCTCCTGATAAACTCCCAGTCGTCATCTGTCATAACGGGCTCCGGATGCCAACGGCTATCCATCTCGCTTTCCAGCTCAAGGTAAGGAACGGTTTCGTACCAGGTTGCCTTCGCGAGTTTTTCTTCTATAAGCTCCTCCGATTCACCCAGCTTGTCCCTGACATACTCTATAAACTCGTTTCTCTTAAACTTGAACCGGTCTATCTCGTCAAAGGACAGCTCCGGGAATAGTATCTTGAGCTTGTATCTTATGTAATCCCAGTTACCGAAGAGGTTTTGAGGCTCGAGAACATCCTCGAAGTAAGCGTGTTTTTTCACAAAGTCAAAGTAGTACTGGATAAACTTTCTTACCCTCGGGTCTGTGTTGATGAGTATATCCATAAACTTGGGGTCGTAATGTCTTATTATGGACAGCAGGCGTGCCACGTTTACCTTTTTAACGTTGTGCAGGTGGCACAGCTCTATGGCGTAGTCCTTTGAGAGCTTGTCGTTAACCTTGCAGTACTCGTTAAGGGTTTCCATTTCCCTTTTGAGTAGTTCTCTGAATACAACTAACTTTTCAGTATTTGATAGCTCGTCCTTCAAAACCAAAACTTCAAATACCCCCATGTCTCTACCTCCCATTAGTAGATTTCTTACAACTCTTAATTTACCTTCTCAGGTACAAACTCACTGTGAGCAAGCTCATTTAAGAAAAAGCCTTATATTTTTTCTATGGGTATAAGCACTCCAACCGTCGGAGAAATACAGTACGAGTTTTCCAAAAAGGTATTCACGGAGCTTCTGAACAACAAGCCCAAGTTCGTAGATTACCTAAATACAGAAAAAACTCCCCTTCTGTTGATGGATACCGAAGGCGTAAAGAGTAGGTATGTGCAAATAAAGTACCACATGCCTGATGTAGAAGTTTACTACGCCGTAAAGGCAAACGACCACCCGCAGGTGATAAAAGTTCTCGTAGAGGTTGGAGCGGGCTTTGAAGTTGCATCCGTAAGGGAGCTGCAGGAGGTTCTCTCCGCGGGAGCAAGCCCGGAAAGGATTATATCGAGTAACCCAGTAAAACCTCCTGAGTTCATAGACTTTGCCTACTCAAGTGGTGTACAAAGGTTCGCAGTGGATAGCTTCAGCGAGATTGACAAAATTCAGAGAATAGCTCCCCGTGCAAGGATTTACGTAAGAATTACCGTTCCGAACGAAGGTAGCGATTGGCCCCTCTCGAGGAAGTTCGGCACCGACCCGGATACAGCCTTGGAAATACTTGACTACAGCAGGAGAAAGGGGCTCATCCCAATAGGTATAACCTTCCACGTAGGTTCTCAATGTAACAACCTGAGAAACTGGTTCATAGCAATAAAAAGGGCTTCACTTCTGTGGAACAAAGCTAAGGACAGAGGTATAAGGTTGCTTACCCTTAACATGGGAGGTGGGATACCGGTCAGGTATTCTTACGAATCCGTAAAGATAGAGGATATAGCGTATTACGTTAAAGGACTGCTCAGGAAGTACTTTCCCGTTCCTCCCTACGAGCTTCAGATAGAACCGGGCAGAGGTATAGTTGGTGACCAAGGCTTGATGATAACCAAGGTCATAGGTAAAGCTGAAAGGGGAAACGAAAAGTGGCTCTATATAGATACAGGTGTGTTTAACGGACTTGCAGAAGCCATAGGAGGCATAAGGTATCCCTTCTATTTAGAATCTAAGGGGGAGCTGAAAGAGTGGACGATAGGCGGAGTGTCCTGTGACAGTATGGATGTGGTGGCGAGGAACGTGTTTTTACCGGAACCCGAGGTGGGACAACTCCTTTACATTCCCTCAGCAGGAGCTTATACCACCGTCTACGCCTCAGAGTTTAACGGGTTCCCGAAGCCGCGTGTTATATGCTTGTAAGGGAGAACCTTACCCTGTTGTTCTCAAGCTCTGTTAATTCAATTACCTTCGTTACAAAAGACTTGTATATATCTGCAGAGTCCCCGAGGAGTATGTCTATGGATGTACTCAAAGCCTTTGCATCTGGGAGAGTTTGACTCACTATCAGCGTAAATGGGAAGGGCATCAGCTTAACCACCGAGGTCATCATCTCCCTATCCTTAAAGGCTATGTCGCTGACGTAAACGATATCCGGGTCGAGCAAAAGTGCCTCCTCTATACCCTGATGGAAAGTATCCACATCTATGTTTAACTCCCTCTGAACTACTACGGAGTTATTGTGGTTCAAAAGATAGGTTATAGGTCTTTCGAGTATGTATATGAACTCTTGTTTCAACAGAGAAAGTCTTTTGAGAAGGGAAAAGGCAAAGGTGTTATGTAGCATAAAGTTCTCACCAACTATGTATATGACCTTCCCCTTAGCATTCTCTACGAGGTTTATAAGCCCACTTATACTCTCCGCGTCGTTATCGGTTATAGCGGTTATTTCCGGTATTTCAAAGGGGACGTTCACCACGCTAAACATATAACTTCCCCTCTGTGTAACGTACCCTACCCTGATTCTCCCTATCTCCTCCAGCCCGAAGGAGAAAAACCCTTCCCGCTCTAAGGGACCCCTAAAGGTCTTTGACCTTTCCCTGAGAGAGTTCAGTGTTTCCCTTGTATCCGCAGGCGTTAAGGGTACATCGGCCAAAGGTACGAGTTTGTCCTTTAGCCTTTCCATAGGCGGTTTGTTGGGCGCAAATAAAAGCTCGGTAAACCCCTTCTTTCGCCTGAACAGGTCAAGTATTATCGGTACATAATTCATACCTACAGAATTGATTATAAATTAAATCTGATGACAGCAGTCATACATAAATCTTAAAACCCTTATATTCTTATTTTATACATTTTCTTTTTAAGGTGAAAGGAGGCTCGCAGATGGCTGTTAAGGACATAATGGATGCTCTCAAGGCGGAATCCCTTGAAGATTTGGGTATTCAAGCAAACTTAGCTCAGCTGGTAAAGGACATAAAGTTGGTAGGCAAAGAACTGAGCGTAGTGGTAGGTGTAGACAGGCCGGAGTTGCAGAGTGCGGTTCGTGATAGGCTTCAGAAAGCCCTGCTGAAGTCCGGTGAAGTTGATAAGGTGAATGTGAAGTTCACCACTGCTCCTCCACCGAAGGAGCATACGCATGCTCCTCAGCAGGCTCCGATGGGACAACCGGCTTTCACCAAGCGGGGAGTTCCGGGTGTAAGGAACATAATTTTGGTGGGGAGTGGTAAAGGAGGCGTTGGTAAGTCCACAGTTTCAGCTAACCTCGCCCTATCGTTGGCGAAGCTCGGCTTTAAGGTCGGTCTTCTTGACGCTGATATATACGGGCCCAGCATACCCACTCTCTTCGGTATAAAGGGTGAAAGGGTGGAAGTTAACGAGCAGAACAAGATAATCCCCAAGGAAAAGTTCGGAATAAAGGTTCTTTCCATAGGACTCATGCTCCCCTCGGAGGATACGCCGGTTATATGGCGGGGTCCCATGCTGATGAAGGCTCTTACCCAATTCATGTTTGACGTTGAATGGGGAGAGCTTGATTACCTAATACTTGACCTGCCTCCCGGAACGGGAGACGTCCAGCTGACACTCGCACAGAACGTAAAGATAGACGGAGCGATAGTGGTAACCACACCTCAAGATGTGGCACTTGCGGACGTCAGAAAGGCTACCTCCATGTTCAAAGAGGTGGACATACCCATAGTCGGCGTTGTTGAGAACATGGCTTACTTCGTATGCCCGGAGAGCCAGAAAAAGTACTACATATTCGGTAAAGGTAAAACGGCTGTATTCGCAACCACGTACGGGCTAAGGGTTCTTGGTTCAATTCCGATTGACCCGGAGGTGGCCGAGAAATCCGACGAAGGAGACCCCATAGTGGTAAGCGAGCCTGATTCAGAAACTGCAAGGGTATTTACAGCTATAGCTAAGGTTGTAGCGGAGGAAGTCCATTGAACATTAAATACATTAGGAGGTTGAAGATATGTTTGCAAAAAAGATAGGTAAAAGGGTAGTTTACTTAGACCACATAGCCACCACGCCGGTGGCGGAGGAAGTCCTTGAGAAGATGATGCCCTACTTCAGGGAGTACTTTGGTAATCCTACATCCTTGCACAGCTTTGGACAGGAAGCTAAAAAGGGAGTGACCGAAGCGAGGGAGAAGATAGCCGAGCTTATAAACGCAAATGTTCCGGAGGAAATAGTATTCACCTCGGGTGGTATAGAGGCGAACAACCTCGCTATAAAGGGAATTTCAAGCGCTTACAAAAGGAGAGGTCAACACATAGTAACTACAGATATAGAACACCACTCCATACTCCACCCGTGTAAATCTCTTGAACGCAAAGGTTGGGAAGTAACTTACCTCAAGCCCGATAAACACGGTCTCATAGACCCGGAGCAGGTCAGGGAAGCCGTCAGAAAAGATACGGTTTTGGTCTCTATTGGACACTCCAACAGAGAGATAGGAACAGTCCAGAACATAAAGGAGCTGGTTCAAGCGGCTAAGGATAAGAACCCCAAGGTCGTTTTCCACACGGATGCGGCACCGTCTCTTGGACACTATCCCGTTGACCTGAAAGAATGGGGCGTTGATGCGGCCTCATTTACAGCTCACCTTATGTACGGACCCAAGGGTGTGGGTGCGCTATGGACGAGGAAGGGGGTTAAGGTAAGACCCCTTATAGAGGGCGGTACTCAAGAGAGAGGCGTGAGAGCAGGAACCGAGAACGTTCCCGCGATAGTGGGTTTCGGAGCGGCAGCTGAGCTTGCCATGAAGGAGTTAGACGACAGGATTAACAGGCTTTCCTCTTACAGAGACCGTCTTAGGAAAGGGCTTGAAGAAAAGCTCCAATATATAGAATTTACGGGACACCCTACCCAGAGACTTCCGCATCACCTATCTCTCATAGTTCACTTCGTAGAAGGAGAGGCTATGCTCCTAAGACTTGATTTAATGGGAATAGAAACCGCATCGGGTTCTGCGTGCGTATCCCTTGCCCTCAAACAGTCTCACGTTCTATTTGCAGTGGGAGTTCCCAAGGAAGTTTCAAACGGCTCTCTCGTTTTCAGCTTCGGCAGAGAGAACACAGATGAGGATGTGGATTACATACTTGAGGAGTTCCCGAAAACTATCAACTGGCTCAGGGAGGTGTCTCCCTTTAATCCCGAAAACTGGGAGAACTACGTTAAGTCAAAATAACTCCCTTTGCGGTTTATAATTTAAAGCTACTATGGGCTTTACCACTGACCAGATAAGGGAGCTTTTTCTATCTTTCTTTGAAAGTAAGGGACACACGAGGGTCAAAAGCGCCCCCTTGGTTCCCGAAAATGACCCATCTCTGCTGTTTGTAAACGCGGGTATGGTTCCCTTTAAAAACGTGTTCTTGGGTGTAGAGAAAAGACCCTATAAGAGAGCTACCTCCTGTCAGAAGTGTCTGCGGGTTTCGGGAAAACACAACGACCTTGAGCAGGTAGGACTTACCTCAAGACACCATACCTTCTTTGAGATGTTGGGAAACTTCTCCTTCGGAGATTACTTCAAGGAAGAAGCTATAAAGTTCGGCTGGGAGTTCGTTACAGAGAAATTAAAGCTCCCTAAAGAAAAGATTTACGTTTCCGTTTACCACGAGGACGAAGAAGCCTACAAGATATGGAGAGATAAAATAGGCGTTCCCGAGGAAAGAATATGGAAGCTCGGGGAAGAGGATAACTTCTGGCAGATGGGGGACACAGGACCCTGCGGACCTTCTTCGGAGATATACATAGACAGAGGAGAGGAGTACGAAGGTGACGAGAGATACCTTGAGATATGGAATTTGGTTTTCATTCAGTACAACCGCGATAAAGATGGGAAATTAACGCCCCTTCCAAAGCCCAGCATAGACACGGGAATGGGACTTGAGCGGATAGCCAGCGTCCTCCAGAACACCAAAACCAATTACGAGATAGACATCATATATCCCCTTATAGAGTTCGGAGAGGAGGTGTCGGGAAAAAGCTACGGTGAGACATACGAGACCGACGTTGCACTCAGGGTGATAGCAGACCATCTGAGGGCGTTAACCTTTGCCATATCGGACGGGGTGCTTCCTTCAAACGAGGGAAGAGGGTACGTTATAAGAAGAATTTTAAGGAGAGCGCAGAGGTTCGGTTACAAGCTCGGTATAGAGAAACCTTTTCTGTACAAGGGTATAGACTTGGTTGTAGAGCTTATGTCCGGCCACTATCCGGAGCTGAAGCTATCCCGAGAGTTCGTAAGGGGCATAGTCAAGGGAGAGGAGGAAAGGTTCATAAAAACGCTCAGGGCGGGTATGGACATGCTTGAGGAAATCATCAGCGAGGTAAAATCCTCGGGAAAGAAAACTCTGAGCGGAGAGCAGGTATTCAAGGCGTACGATACCTTCGGATTTCCCCTTGACCTTATAGAGGAAACAGCCAAGGAAAAGGGTTTGTCAATAGATATAGAGGGCTTCAGAAAGGAGCTTGAGAAACAGAGGGAGAGGGCGAGAAAGCACTTTAAGAGCTTTGCAAAAGAGGTCAGCCCGGTTTACCAACACCTGAAGGAACTCGGTAAGGTCAGCGAGTTCGTAGGCTACGAACATCTTGAGTTTGAGAGCGAGGTCGTGGCTTTGGTCAGGAAGGGCGAGGTCGCCTCGGAACTTGGCGAAGGGCAGGAGGGAGAGGTAATTCTGAGGGCAACGCCCTTTTACGCCGAAAGGGGTGGACAGGTGGGAGACACGGGCATAATAGAGACGGACAGGGCATTGTTTAAGGTAAACGACACAAAAATGCCCGCTGAGGGGGTAATAGTTCATATGGGAACGGTGAACAGCGGAACTCTTAGAGTGGGGGACATAGTTCACGCTCGTGTGGACAGGGAGCGCAGGGAAGATATAATGCGGAATCACACGGCCACACACCTGCTACACGCGGCTCTAAGGAGCGTTTTGGGTGAACACGTTAGGCAGGCGGGCTCTCTTGTAGGAGATACATACCTCAGATTTGACTTTACCCACTTTAGCCAGCTTTCTAAGGAGGAGCTTTCCCAGATAGAAGAGCTTGTGAACTACGAGATACGTAAAAACCATGCTGTAAGCGTGAACGAGATGGGGTACGATGAGGCTATAAAGAGCGGAGCGGTAGCCATCTTTGAGGAGAAATACGGAGACAGAGTAAGGGTCATATCCGCCGGTGAGTTCTCAAGAGAGCTTTGCGGGGGAACACACGTTAAAAGAACCGGAGACATAGGCTACTTCAAGATAGTGAGTGAGTCCTCCGTAGGTGCTGGGGTAAGGAGGATTGTAGCCAAAACCGGCAGGTGGGCGGTTAAGGAGGCTATAGAGGAACACTTCCTCCTTGAGGAGGTAAAAGGTGTGCTGAATGCGAAGCCCGAGGAGGTTCTGGAAAAGATTACCCACCTGCAGGACAACCTTAAAGAGAAAGAGAAGGAAATTCAAAAGCTCAGGCAGGAGCTTATAAACAAAGAAATCAAGGAGCTTGTCGCCTCTGAAGAGCTGAACGGCTTTAAGTTTTACTACGGACTGCTGGAGAACCTGCAACCGAACGAGCTTAGAAATACGGCGGATACACTTAGAAACAAGGAGAGCAACGCTATAGTTTTCACGGCTTCACAGAGCGGAGATAAGCTCAACTTCGTGATAGCCGTATCCAAGTCCATATCTGATAAAATAAGTGCTAAGGAGCTGGTAGAGGTAATTAAGCCCGTGATTAAGGGCGGAGGTGGCGGACGAGAGGACATGGTTCAAGGAGGAGGAAGTAATCCGGACAGGTTCAGGGAGGCTGTCGCTAAGCTTAAAGAAAGGATACTAAAACTACAGGAGGTAGCAGGATGAAGAAGTATATACTTGCGAGTGGACTGATAGCTCTGACTTTGGTGGCTTGCCAGCAGAAAGAGGAAGCTCCGAAGGCTGAGGTTAAAAAGGAAGAAAAACCCGCTCAAACTACCGAGGTGAAGAAGGAAGAAACCAAAGCTCAAGAGCAGGCTCAGGAGCAAACACAAGAGCAGGCTAAGGCTGAAGAAGCTCCTAAGGCAGAACAGCCCTCAACGGGTATGCAGGCTGTAGCCGTATCCGCCGAAGAGGTTCAGGCTTTGATACAACAAAAGGGCTGTGTAGCGTGCCACGATGTAAATACGAAGAAGGTGGGTCCCTCCTTCAAGGAGGTGGCAGCAAAGTACTCCGGACAGGCTGACGCGGTAGCTACCCTAGTTAACAGCATTACGAAGGGAAGCACCGGAAAGTGGGGAAGCATACCCATGCCCCCTCAACCCGTAAAGCAGGAAGAGGCGCAGAAAATCGTAAGCTGGGTACTTACCCTGAAATAATTACCGGGGGAGGTTTTCCCTCCCTTCAGGTTTTGTATATCTCCTTCTCAACCTTTTGTTTGAGGCCTACGGGAATGCCGAGCTTTTTAAGTTCTTCCTCACGGGCGTTTATAAAGTCGTACAGGCTATCAAAGTTCCTGTAAATTATCTGTTTTCTCACCTCGCCTACACCTTTAACTCTGGAAAGGGTATCCTCAAGGGCTTTCTTTTCCCTCAGCTTTCTATTGAAAGTTAATGCGAACCTGTGTGCCTCGTCCCTGATTTCCCCGAACACCCTGTAAAGCATGGGATTATCTTTAAGTCTAATTTCGTCCCCGTGTTCGGTAAACAGTATCTCCTCCTCCTTTGCGAGGGAAAAGAGGTTAATTTTTAATCCTAATATCTTTTTGACCCTCTTTGCCACGTTCAGCTGCCCTATCCCACCGTCTATAAGCCATGCCTCCGGCATAGGCTCTCTGCCCTCTTTTAGCTTCTTGCCCCGCCTTCGGAGGACTTCTTCCAGAGCTTGGTAGTCGTCTATTCCCTTAACGCTCTTTACTTTGTACCTCCTGTAACGCCTCTTGTTCATCTTACCCTTTTCCCACACCACGCAAGAGCCGACGGTGTCCTCGCCGTAGAAGTGTGATATGTCAAATCCCTCTATTATCGCAGGCAAAGGAATACCGAGCTTGGTCTTAAACTCCTCCTCAAGGCTTTTCAGGTTCAAGTTCTCTTTGACGTTTTCCCTTGCTATTTCTTCCAACTCTGCGGGTATGCTTGTAGAAAACTCAACCTCGCGTTTCGCTCTGGAGCTAATCCACCGCTTTACCTCGTCGTTGAGCTTGAAGTTGGTTACCACCAAAGGTGGTACATAGTTAGAGTAGTAATAGCCCAGCAAAAACTCCTCCACCTCTTCTTCTTTATCGAAGTCGTATATCTCCTTACTGAGGAGCTTCCCACCCCTTATTAGGAACAAACCGAGCCTCAAGCCCAGCTTGAAGAAAAAGTCTCCCTCTTTAAATGTAAAGCCTGATACACCTTGTCCCTTGGATATATTTTCAAGAGCGGTTATCTGGTCTCTAATTACAGCACACTTCTCAAACATCATCTCCCTTGAGAACTCCTCTAACTTCCCGTAAAGGTGGGGAAGGACTTCCGATACCTCCCCGGAAAGCAGAGCCTTTGCAGACTCAAGGTTAAGGCTGTACTCCCTCTGAGATATGTACCCGCAACAAGGAGCGGAACATAGCCCCAGATGGTAGTCCATGCAAGGCTCGTCCCTTTTGGGCAGGGGGTCGCAGGTTCTAAGTTTAAAGAGCTTGTGTATGAGCTTCTTTACCTTGTGAGCTTTCTTGGTCTGAAGGAAAGGTCCGTACAAAAAACCCTCGTGCTGAGTTCCCCTAACTACCTTGACGGTAGGGTACTTATCCGAGGTAACGAGCAGCATGGGATAACCGCTTCCGTACTTGTGGAGAACGTTGAACCTCGGCTTGTGCGTTTGTATGAGGTCTATCTCAAGAACCAGAGACTCGTACTCGTTTCTGGTTATTATCCACTCTATAGAGCGCGCTGAGTTCACTATCATGAACTCCTTCGGGTCTTTTTCGGCGAGTTTGATGTGTTGTAAAAGTCTCTTCTTTATGTTCTTAGCCTTTCCTATATACACCGGTTTTCTCTTCCCCTTGAATATGTAAACCCCGCATTTTTCAGGAGCTTTTTTTACGAACTCTTCCATGACCTCTCCAAAGTATCAGACACATAACCAAGCATCTCCATGCCCTTTACGTCCCTTTCCATCAGGGGAATAATTATTTTATTCAAATCCCGGAAGTTTTCCTCTATCTGTCTCATGTAAATTTCCTGTTGCGCTAACCTCTTGCGGATAAACTCGTCCTCGGATTTCACATTAAGAACCTTGTTCACCACTAAGTACTTGAGGTCTATACCCATGCTCCTTAATCTACCCACAGCCCTCATCGTTTCAAGTATGGGAAGTTTCTCGGGGTTCAGGACGGGTACAAAGAGCGTATCCTTTGAAAAAAGCTTGCCGTAGAACTTCTCAAGCCTCGTTCTCCTTTCTTTCATAAGACTTACAAGCTCATCTCGGCTTTCCCGACCCGCCGCTCTTTTAAAGCTTTCCGACTTTTCCCTATTTTTTATGAGCCTTTCTATCCAATCTCCTGCTTTTGAAACCGTCCTTAACATCTGTAGAGTGTGTCCGGTGGGAGCTGTGTCCACCACCAGGGCGTCGTAGCTCTCTTCAAGGACTATACGCGACACCCTCTCTATAATAGCCGTTTCCGTAAGACCCGGTGAGTCCTCCAGCAAGTGGAACATATCCTTTACCTTTGAGAACACATCTGGATTCAAAAGCCTCTCCATTCTTCCGAGTACCTCGCTCAGGTACAGGTGTGCTTCCCTGTAAGGGTCTATCTCAAGGGCGTAGAGGTTGGGTAATACCTCCACTCTCCGAGTACCTATCTCGGTCTCAAGTATGTCCGAAAGAGAATGGGCGGGGTCTGTAGAGATTAGGAGGGTTCTTAGCCCCTTTTTAGAAAGCATAAGGGAAAAAGAGGAGGATAAGGTCGTCTTACCTACACCGCCCTTACCAACAAAGAAAAAGAGCCTACTTACAGCCAAGTTTACCTCTCCAGATAGGACATGAGCCAGAAGTAGTCCTGAAACACGATAGACTCAGCCCCTTCGGTTGCAACTACGCCTATAGCCGTTCTTAACTCTTCCTTATCCTTGTAATAGAAAGAAAAGCCTCCCACGATACTTTCCTCCACGGACAAGGCTATCCTTAGCTTTTTTTCTTTGGTTATAGACCTGTAGTAATTGACGTTCTCTCTTATCCTGTCGAGCTGGTTCAGGTAGAGCATAACCACCAGCGTATCCGTGTACTCGAGGACATCTTTATCCAATCCATAATACCTGTAAGCGTAAGATATAACCGGGTTAAACCTTCCTACGCTGTTTTTAGCTTCTCTCAAAGTATCAAGGTATAGCCTTCTGTAGTAAGGGGTTATAAACTCTCCTGTCGTCTGTGAGCTTATCACATGGGGTTCGATATCGAGGTTAATAGGTATGTAGCTACCGTAAAACTTAACGAAGTCCTTGTAAAGACCGAGAAACTCTAACAACTCACCTCTCATATAGGGGAAAATCCAACGGTTCTTGCTCAGGACTATCTCAAACCTTATCCCGTGTACCCGTAAGTTGTCCACGAAATCCTTTAACGTGTACCTGCCCTCACCCATCAGGTAATCGATATGATTGGAGGAAAATAAGAGGCAGTTTATTCCCTCGGAGATTAAAGAGTCTAAAAGCTCTTCCCGTTTATCGAGATACTCCTCACCGTTCCACAGGAATACACATACCTCAAGGTTGCCCTCCGCATCCTTTATAGGGTGAAGATTAGAAGGAGTCTCCCTTATTACTTCCGGGAGGTTTACCGAATTATTAGCATCGGACTTGCTTCCACCTCCGCAGGAAAGAATAAGAAGAACTAAACTGATGCCTAAAATTCTCAAAGCCCCTGCCAGCATACCGCTCAGGTTATCATAATACCCGATGGGTATAGACAAGGTAGAGGCTAAAAAACTTTTAGGGCTTCAAGAGGTGGAGCTTGACATATCCCGGATAAACAGAAGGCTTGAGAAAATAGAGGAGGAAAAGAGTAAACTAAGGCAAGAGAAAGAAGAGCTTAACGCCGAGCTTGAAGGGTTGAAAGAGAAACTTGAAAATCTCAGGGAAGAGATAAAGCAGGTAAGGGAAGAGATAAGGAACCGGGAGGAGCAGTTGGAAAGAACGGAAAAAAAGCTGACAATGGTAAAAAAGGAGAGCGAGTACAAAGCTGCCCTCAAGGAGAAAGCAAAACTTGAGGACTTTATACTTAAAACCTCTTACGAGCTTGAGGCTTTAGAGAAAGAGCTTGAGGAACTCGAGCTTGAGCTTGAGAAGAGATTACCTCAGCTTGAAGAAAAACTCTCGGAAATAGAGGAAAACATAGAGGACTTAATTTATGAAGAAAAAACCGCCTTAAGGCGGTTAGAAGAATTAAAAAAGGAAAGAGAAATTAAGGAAAAGGAGCTTAGTCCTGCTACCCTGAGCTTCTATACGTCTGCGAAGGACAGGTTTGACAGCTTGGTGCTTGTCCCCATGGAGGAGTCCGCCTGTGCAGGGTGCGGAATGATGATTCCCGATGTGGTGTACTCGAAAATGATTAAGGAAGAGAGTATAGAGCAGTGTCCCAACTGCGGTAGGTTTATATACTACAAGTTGGGTTGAACCAGAACCTTTGTTAAGTCAAGGGTAAAAATGTTCTCCCCTTTTTCGTATCTATAGCTTACGCTTACTCCGTGGGTATCCAGTATGTACCTGACTATGTACAAACCAAGCCCAAGCCCGCTCCTGTTTCTTTCGCTCACCTCTTTGGAGAAAGGTTCAAACATATACTCTTCCGGTATGCTAACCTTCTCACCACGGTTCGCAATCTCGAGCCTTCCCTTTGTGTAATACACCCTAACCTTCCCGTCTTCGCTGAACTTTAGCCCGTTGTCTATCAAGTTCTTTAACGCTACGGAAAACATATCCGGGTCTACATTCACAGCTACATCTTCCGGAACTTGTATCTCTATACCTTCTTTATCCTGAAGTAGCAAATTTAGAGATTTCTCTATCAGCTCCTTCAAAGGTATCTCCATTTTGCGTAGCTTGACGTCCCCAACTGCTATGCTCTCGGCTGTCAAAAGTTCGCCCACAAGGGTCTCAAGCCTGTTGAACACGCCCGAGAGTATCTCCTTCTTTCTTTCGTCCTCAAGTAGCTCGACGGCAAGTTTTCCCTTTGTAATCGGTGTCTTAAGCTCGTGGGCTATGTTTCTTAAAAATAACTGCCTTGCTGCGGTAATTTTTTTCAAGCCCTTGACTGCCTTGTCAAGCTCAATCGCCACGTCACCGATTTCGTCCTGCCTGCCTATGTCGAAGGAAACTTCAAGGTCTCCTTCCCTGAACTTCTTTATCTTTTTCTGCAAAACTCTAAGGGGGTTTATGCTCCTTATTATGCTCAGGTAAAGGGCTGCCATGCTAAAGGCGGATATAAAGAACACCGCAAGGAAGAGGGCCCTTATCTCAGAAATCTTTTTGACCTTCTCTATCATAAACATACCGCTTCCGGATACGAAAAGGAAGTACTTATTACCTCTGTAATCGTAAATTACGACCCTGAACTGGGGAAATTTCTGGAGCATTAAGACTTCCCCCCGGGTAGTAACCCTCTGTATCTCCTTTGGGTCGCTCAGGAGCTTCATATCCTTTCGTGCCTGAAGGTTAGGGAACCCTCCGCTACGGAGTGTCATAAGTATGCTCTGGACAAAGTTTAGGTCTTCCCTCCTCTCTAACGCCCTGTATATTATGGATAGGAAAAAGCCCACCGTAAGCAGAGCTATAAGAAAAAGTAAATTGAGCTTGAAGAATATGGAGTGCTTTCTCATCCCACGAATTTGTAGCCTATTCCCCTTATAGACTTTATGTACCTCGGGTTTCTCGAATCGTCACCCAGCTTCTTCCGAAGCCTGCTCACTATGACATCAACACTCCTATCCACACTATCCCAATGCATAGAGGAGGTGTTCTCAAGTATGTAATCTCTGGAGAGAACCCTGCCCCTGTTCTCTATGAGGAGTGCCAGAACCTCGTACTCCGCAACCGTTAACTCAAGGGCTTCTTCTCCTTTGTATATCTGCATCTTCTCCCTGTCCACGGTGAACTCCCCTTCCTTGTCTTTAGTCTTCTTATACCTGCGCATAACAGCCTGTATCCGAGCCACAAGCTCTCTCGGTTCGTAAGGTTTAGCGATGTAATCATCCGCCCCCAGCTCAAGTCCCACCACTTTATCGGAGGTATCACCCCTCGCGGAGGATATTATTATGGGTATCTCGTACCTTTCCCTTACCCTTTTGCACACCTCAAGCCCGTCCATGTAGGGTAGGGTAAGGTCAAGTATTAAAAGGTCGTACTCCTCGTTCTTTAGAATGTCCATAAGGTACTTAGGGTTCTCTATGTTTTTCAATTTTATGTTGAACTTAGATAGGTACTCCTCAAGGAGTTCCGCTATGTCAGGGTCGTCCTCTACCATCAGGGCTTTTATCATACCTTTTAAT
>WFYI01000026.1 GCA_015490155.1 Aquificaceae bacterium
GAAAATCTCGCCTTCACCTTCGGCATAAACAAAATCCCACCGAACTGGGCGGTAAACTTGTTTTCCATTACACTCATCCAAGCGGGGTTTCTAAAGATTGAATCAACAGGTCCTACGGGCATACCTACACCAATACCACCCATACCTCTTGAGGCGGGCGTAAGACCTATCAGGTTATCTCCGTTGGTAGCAAAGGTTAGGGTTGCTGTAGAAAACAAAGCCCCTATAAGGATTGCTTTCTTCATTTTGCTGACCTCCCTTCTAAGGTTTAGCTCCGTAGTGAATTTTAACCCCTTGAGCGATGGGCAGTTGCTTTCCAATTTCTTATAGCTCAAAAACCTTAAGTTATATCAATATATTCGCATACAATTATTAAAAGCCTCAGGAGTGGTGAACCTGTTTAGGAAATCTTGTTAAGGATGAAGAACGACAAGGCTTTGTCAAGGCTCATCATCAAGTGGAGCAAGCGCATATGCAACCACATATAACCCCTGTTGGGACACTCAAGCCCCGCCATTATCCTTAGGGTGGTAGTTTTCCCCGCCCCATTGGATCTAGGAATAATATTTGTTCTGATATACCCGCAAAAATAATCCTCTGTTAAAAACAAGTTAGCTATCTCGCTGCAGACCGGTGATTTCTTTTAGCCTTTACACCATGTTAATTTTACGATAAAATAAACGTTAGTTTAATGTTAAAATTCACACAATTTTTAACAAGGGGGGTTAGGCATGAAAAGGTCCCTCATCCCCGCAGTTCTCGGATTCCCGATCCTGTCCCTATCTCAGGAGGTGGTTCTGGAAAACTTCAGGTAACCGCAACGCGGGAGGAGAGGAAGGAAAAGGACATACCCGCAGGAGTCTATACGGTAACCGAGGAGGAGATAGAAGCGAAGCCCGGAGTGGGAGCCTACGAGCTTCTTCAGGGCATCTCGGGAGTTCAGGCGACCACGAGGAACGGCGGATACGATGTGAGGCTGATCATAAGGGGAGGGGGACTTAAAGCTCCTTACGCGGTGAGGGAGATAAACATACTTCTTGACGGAGTCCCCATAACAGATCCCGATGGTCTTACGAGATTGGACTTTGTGGATACACAAATGCTCGAGCAGATAGACATAGTCAAAGGTCCCAACTCAACCCTTTACGGTGCGAACTCCGCGGGCGGAGTGGTGAACTTCATAACGGTAAGCCCTTTCAAGTTTCAGGGCTTCAAGCTGAAGATGGGATACGGAAGCTACAACACCTATATGTTCAACCTCCTTTACGGTGGGAACGTAAAGGGCGAGCTCTTTTACAACGTCAGCACCTCCTACAAGAAATCCGACTCATGGAGGGAGTGGAACAGGTTTGAGAGTTTCAAAAACACTTTAAAGCTGGGCTTCATCCCAGATCCCGACTCTACCTTGGAGATGACCTTCAACTTCTCCAAGGCGGCCCTTCAACTTCCCGGACCCCTTACCAAGGAGGAGTTTGAAAGGGACCCCTCCCAGCAGACCTCGGAGCCCTGGAGAAAGTCGGGAAGATACAGCAGGATATTCTTCTGGAGTAGCAAATATGATGAGGGAGGTTTCAAGAAAGCTCAAGCTAAAATCCGTGCTCTATCTCCAGAGGTGGACCCACTACCATCCGGTTACCGCAAGGATAGTTACGGGAGGCTCATACGTAGGCGGAACCGACACGCAGGTAAATTACAGACACAGCCTTCTTGGCGGGAGCGCGGAGCTTATTGCAGGCATTCAAATAAGATACGACCACTACAACTCCAAAAGGTATGCTTACAAATACTGCAAACTGGGCGGGGGCTACGACCTCTGTTCCAACTCCAGCAGGACAAACCCCATAGAGTTTGTAATCTCGGACGAGAAGGGGAGCTTGCGGACGAGCAGAAAAACAGAAATCTAATGTGGGGGATATTCGCTCAGGAGACGCTAAGACCCACGGAAAGAACGATAGTTGATCTCGGAATCAGGTTTGACCAAGTGATATTTGACATCAAGAAGGACATATACGTGGACTTCGCATGGGGGAGAAACTACTACAGGAACGTAAACGAGACCAAAAACACGAGGAAAACCTTCAACGCCTTCAGCCCAAGGATAGGACTGACCTACAGGCTCCTTCCCTTCCTGAACGCCTACGCCTCGGTATCAACAGGTTTCCAGACACTGCAGGATAACGAGGTTTTGACCAAGCCTGATTTAAAACCTGCGAGGATTATCAACTACGAAGTCGGACTTAAAGGTTCCGAGAAAAAACATTTTACTTTTAGCACCGCTGTCTTCTACAGCGATGTGAGGGACGAGATAGTTTACTCAATCTTAGGAAGCGGGGAAAGAACCTACCTGAACGCGGGAAGAACAGAGAAAAAAGGATTTGAGCTTGATGGCAAAATCAGACTCTTCGGCCCCCTCGTAGTTGGAGGAGCCTTCTCATACTTTGACTTCAAGTATAAGGAGTTTACCGAATATGCCAGGCGCGGAAGTCGCTTATATGCCTATGACAGGAGCGGAAACAAACTGCCCTACATACCCGAGTATATGTACTCCCTCTACCTTCAGTGGTGAGCTAAGGAAGGTTTAAGGTTCAGGATAGATACTGCTTTGTCTAAAAACTCATCAGGTAAGATAAAAGGACTATGAGCAAAGACTGGAGCAGATATAACAAGGAACTTGTGAAAAGAGGAGAAATACTCATAGACCCTGCAGCCTTCGGTCTCAAAGCTGAGGAAAAAACCTTAAGAAAGTAGGCAGACCTCCCCTATTCTCAAACCACTTAATACTCATGCTCCTCTTCATCAAATTCGCCCTAAGACTTACTTACAGACAAACTCAAGGACTTGCAAGAAAACTCTTCGGAGCCTTGGGATTAAAGATATCAGAACTCTCCACTACAGATTCAAAACCATGGACATAGACCTAAAGGACTTTCCTGCTCCGGAAGACCTGCCGGATGACTTTGTGATAGTTCTTGACTCCACAGGCATAAAGGTTACCAACAGGGGGGAGTGGCTCAGGAAGAAACATGGCAAGAGACCAAGGAAAGGGTGGATAAAGGTTCATGTGGCGCTTGACGTAAGGAGTAAGAAGGTAGTGGGGGTAGAGGTAACGGA
>WFYI01000027.1 GCA_015490155.1 Aquificaceae bacterium
GAGGCTTTAGAAAGCTTCCTCGAGGTGATAATATCTTCAAAGGGAATACAGCCTTACTACAACAATAGCATATTTGAAGCTGTTGAGCTGTTAATCTCCATGAAAGCGAGGAGCGACGCATCTTGTCTTCTTGAGAGGTTAGATAAGGAACACCTTACCAACGAACAAGTTAGAAAGGTTAAAATGCTTAAAGAGAAGCTCCCGGATTGTAAGAAAAAACAGGGAGGTTAGAAATGGAAGACCTTTTTACGCTGATAGAGAAAGGCGGAGTGGTCATGTATCCTCTGCTTATACTCTCAATACTTTCGTGGATACTGATAATCGAAAGGTTATTCAACCTAAGAACCTCAAGTTTTCTACCCAAAAACCTAAAGGACATAAAGCTCTTACTCCAAAAAGGTGACATAGAAGGAGTTCACAAGCTAACCTCCTTAGGAAGCGACCCCTTTACAACGGCTTTACATACAACCCTTGACGAGTACCTGAAAGGTGTAAAAAGAAAACCTTACCTCATAAGTACAATGGAGACCCAACTGTCAGCCGTAGTGCCGCAGGTTGAAAAGAACCTAATGCTCCTTTCAGCAATAGCTTCCATAGCACCTCTTCTTGGACTATTCGGAACTATAACAGGACTTATAAAGGTTTTTTCTGCTTACTCATCGGTTCAGACGGAGGAGGCTATAAAACTGCTCTCAAGCGGTATAAGTGAGGCTCTAACAGCGGCAGCAACGGGGCTAATAGTTGCAATACCTGCCCTTTTTGCTTACTGGCTTTTCAGAGCAATGGGAAATAGCATAATATCCAAGATAGAAAAAGAGGCAAGAGAAATAATATCAATGCTGGAGTAATCATGAACCTCAGAAAGAGACACAGGCTCGGTGCAGACGAAAGGGCATACATAGACGTCGTACCGCTCGTGGACACACTGCTCGCAGTATTTCTATTTTTGGCTATCTTAGCCTTCCAATCTCCGATAACCTTTCTTGCTATAAAACTACCGGAGGCTGAGAAGGGCAAAACACAAAGGCTCTTAGCTGTAAGAGTTCAGATACTCCCTAACGGCTCTTACCTACTTGAGGGAAAGCACTCAGACTTAAAAACCATAGAGGAGTTTCTCAAGAAGAATAAACCTAAGATACTCGTCGTGGAAGCGCACGAAGACGTACCGCACAAGTTCGTTGTCTACGTCATGGACAGGGCTAAAAAAGCAGAGGTAGAAGACTTAGTTATAAGTGTGAAGAAGAAAAAGTAATATGTTCTTCCTAAAGAAGTTCATATCTTACCTGATACTCCCTCCAGGGGTGTTCGTTATAGCTTTTCTACTAATCGCATTACTATCCAAAAAAGGTATAGTTAGAAAGTTATCCTTGATTTCTGCGTTAGCTCTTTATCTAATATCAACCGAGCCGATAAAAGACGCACTGATATATCCCTTAGAGTCCGAGTTCAAAAGGGCTAATCCCAAGGAAGCTCAGGCTATAGTAGTTCTCGGAGGAGGAGTTTACAACTCCGGATACCTTAAAAGCAGTTCATATAAAAGGTTGATAACCGCCTTCTTACTTCACAGAGAAACCGGATTGCCGATAATACTCTCCGGAGGAGCGTCTATAGAGAGAATTCCCGAGGCAAAGATAATGAAGCAACTGCTTAGGGAGTTCGGAGTAGAGGAGGACATGATATACGCAGAGGTAAAAAGCAGAGATACCAAGGAAAATGCCCTGTACGTAAAGAACCTGTGTAAAAAAATTGGGTGTGATACCGTACTGCTCGTTACCTCTGCTTTTCACATGGGGCGTTCCATGGAAAGCTTTAGAAAAGCGGGCTTAAAAGTTCTTCCATACCCCACAGACTTCAGGTTCGACGGCAGGTACAACCTTTACTCCTTATTCCCAAAATACAGCGCCCTTTACGACTCTACTATAGCTATAAGGGAACACATAGGAAGGCTATTCTACAGGATGGCTTATTAGAAGAGTATAAGGTTATCCCTGTGAATTACCTCCTCCTTGGTTGTGTTTAGCTTCCTTTTAACCTCATAGCCCTTCATACCCTTTATAGACTTTATGGTGTCCGAAGAGAAGTTAACCTTACCCTTACCCACCAGCTTACCGCTTGTATCTAATATGCTTACTATACTACCTTCCGAGAAAACACCGTCAACACTAACCACCCCTGCAGGAAGCAGGCTCTTTCCTTCTCTTAGAGCCTTTACAGCTCCGTCATCAACTACGAGTATCCCGTCCGGCTCCTCGAGCATGGCTATGAACTTCTGTTTATTTCTCAATCGCCTCTCTGAGGGCTTTATGTATGTCCCCGTGTAGTTACCATAAAGTATAGAAGATAGGCTCTCTTCCTTACCTGTAATGATAACTGGTATGTTTAAAACGCTGGCAAGTCTGGAAGCCTCGAGCTTGCTCCTCATACCACCAGTACCGAAGCTACTTCCGGTATCCTTCACGAGGGAAAACGCTTTATCTATGTCCTCCACCTCCATAACTATTCTCCCCTCATCGTCCCTCAATCCGCCGGCAGAGGAGAGTATGACCAAAAGATTAACGTTCATCATGTAAGAGACGTAAACCGATAGGAAATCATTATCTCCGAAAACAAGCTCGCTAACGGCGACAGCATCATTCTCGTTTATAACCGGTACAATTCCCATACCGAGCATACTTTCCATCGTATTTTTGGCGTTCTTAAACCTATTTTCGTTCTTAGCCTTAAAAATATCGCTCGTCAAGAGAACTTGTCCAACAACAAGACCGTAGTTGGAAAAAACGGTATCGTAAAGGTGCATAAGGTACGCCTGACCGACCGCGGATACGCCCTGCTTTACGGAAAGCTCGAAGGGCTTGCCGGAAATCCCCAGTCTCTTTATACCGCAAAGAACCGCCCCGGAGGAAACGATTATTACCTCATGTCCCTTAGTCCTAAGTTCCTTAACACCCTCAGCGAGGCTTGATATAAATCTCAGGTCTATATCACCACCTTCGGTCTGAAGTAGGTTAGAGCCTATCTTAACAAGAAGCCTCAATCCCTCTTTCCCCATAAAATCTTATGAACCCATAGCCTCTGAACACCTGAAACACACATCCCCTACGAACTCCTCCTCTTTAAAGAATACCCAACACCTGGGACACTTCTTACCTTCCGCGTGGGATACTCCTACTTCAAGGTTTCCAAGCTCTTCCGCTCTCAAATGCACATCTCCTCCACTACTGAGTTCAACCTGACTAACTGTAAGAAAGTAGTTAAGGTAGTCCTTGTACTTATTAACAGGGGGTTCATAACCACTTATGTACACCTTAGCCTGATAGGGATGCTTAAGTACACCCTCAGACTTAGCCACCTCTATGGCTTTCATTACCTCGTCCCTAAGTTTAAGTAGATAACCGTAGTCCTTCTCAAGCTCTTCATCAATCAAAGATGAATCAGGCTCAGGAATTTCACTTAGAAAAACAGTTTCAGAAAGCTCCGGGTCTATATTCCTCAAGTGCTGCCATATCTCCTCTGCGGTAAAGCTTAGGTAAGGAGATATTGCGGGAGTGAGAGACTTCGCAAGAATGTAAAGCGAGCTTTGGGCAGAACGCCTCTCCCAAGAATCAGGTGAGTAAACGTACAACCTGTCTTTTAAAACGTCAAGGTAAACAGAGGAAAGCTCCACTATACAGAAGTTCCTTACGGTTTGGTTTACCCTGTGGAAGTGATAACTCCTGTAATGTTTATGAATTTCGGACAATACCCTTTGAAGAAGAGAGATTATCCACCTATCGAAGTGGTGCATTTCAGAAAAGGAAACTATGTCTGAGGAGGGGTTAAAGTCGTAAAGGTTTCCGAGAAAAAACCTGAAAGTATTTCTAACCTTTTTGTAATCTTCAACCACCCTCCTTATAATCCCGCTTCCAAGTTTCATATCCTCCGTGTAATCCTCAGACACCACCCATAGGCGAATTATGTCCGCTCCAAACTGCTCGATTATCTCCTGAGGAGCTACTACATTCCCCACGGACTTGGACATCTTCCTACCCTTCTCATCTACGGTAAAGCCGTGGGTAATAACCTCTTTGTAAGGCGCATATCCATAGGAGGCTACGGATTCTAAAAGCGAAGACTGAAACCAACCTCTATGTTGGTCTGAACCCTCAAGGTAAACATCAGCTACATTGAACCCGCGAGGCTTCAATACACACGCATGAGAAACTCCAGAATCGAACCAAACATCGAGTATATCTTCCTCTTTCTCGAACTCACTTCCTCCACACTTGGGACACTTTGTCCCCTCAGGGACAAGTTCCTCCGCACTTCTTTCAAACCATATATCAGCTCCAAACTCGTTATCCTGTATCAAACTCGCAACGTGTTCAAATATAGAGTTATCAGATACTATCTCTCCGCAATCCTTACAGTAAAACACCGCTATTGGAACACCCCAGTACCTCTGCCTCGATATACACCAGTCAGGTCTGTTCTCAACCATACTCTTTATACGGTTCTTTCCGTAAGATGGAACCCATTTAACCCTATCTATCTCTTCAAGAGCTTTAGCCCTCAATGTTTCTGAATTAACTTTCCTTTCCATACCTATAAACCACTGTGTTGTAGCCCTGAATATAACGGGATTTTTACACCTCCAGCAGTGGGGATAGGAGTGTTTAATATCTCCCTTGTGTAGTAAATACCCTTCTCTTTCCAAACTCTCAATTATCACCTTGTTTGCATCAAAGACCCTCATGCCCCTTATGAACTCGGATGCAGGCTCTACGAACCTACCGCTGTCGTCAAGGGGAGAGTAAGGCTCTATACCGTTCCTCTTACCAACTGTATAGTCCTCCTGTCCGTGTCCGGGAGCCATGTGAACAAGCCCTGTTCCGGTTCCCAGCTCGACGAACTCGGATGGGTAAACTCTCCATATCCTACCAAGGGAGCCCTCACTTAAGAATCCTTTAAGCTCTTCCTTATGGACAAATGGATGCACGTACTCAAGTCCGACGAGTTCACTCCCCTTAACTCTTTTAATTACTTCACCCTTTAGCCCCACTGTCTCGGTAAAACTCTCCGCAAGCTCTTCTGCTACAACGAGTGTTCCTTTTTCGGTAGATAGAAAAACGTAATCAAAATCCTCCCCAACCATAATCCCTAAGTTTGCGGGCAGAGTCCAAGGCGTAGTAGTCCAAACCACAAGATAAACATTTTCCTCACCCTTTACAGGAAACTTAACGTATATACTCGGGTCTTTACGCTCGGCGTACTCTACTTCAGCCTCAGCTTCCGCGGTTTTATCGTATATACACCAGTAAACAGGCTTTTTACTCCTAAAGGCAAGTCCCTTTTGAAAAACCCTTCCCAGCTCTCTAACTTCCGCCGCTTGATAGGAGGGGTTCATAGTAAGATAAGGACTATCCCAATCCCCCAATACTCCGAGCCTCATAAACTCCTTTTTCTGTATATCAACGAACTTCTTTGCGTATTCTCTACATAACCTCCTAAACTCTACCTTCGGTATGTCCTCCTTACGAACCTTTTTCTTACCAAGTTCCTTTTCTACATTTCTCTCTATAGGAAGTCCGTGACAATCCCAACCCGGAATGTAAACCACCCTTTTACCGCTCAGGAGGTTGTACTTGTTTATTATGTCCTTCAAGATTTTATTGAGTGCATGTCCTATGTGTATGTTACCGTTTGCGTAGGGGGGACCATCGTGAAGCAAAAAAACCTCCCTTCCCTCTGTCTCTTTCAAGAGCTTTTTGTAAAGGTCTCTCCACTTTTCAAGTATCTCTAACTCCCTTTTCGGAAGGTTGGCTTTCATAGGGAAGTCGGTTTTAGGGAGATTAAGCGTATCCTTGTAATCCATACAAGCTTCCTCCGGGCTGAAATTAGTAAAACAATTATAAGTTAAAGAAAAGGCTTGCAAACGCTCTAAAAATTATGTATTATCAATTATCAACGAAACTTTTTGGAGGGGTTAACCATGACTAAAGCAGAACTTGTCTCGGCAATTTCTCAGGCAGCAGGAATTACCAAGAAGGAAGCCGATGCGGCTCTTAAGGCTGCAGTCCAGGCTGTTTCGGAAGCCCTGCAAAGGGGTGAAAGGGTAGCTATACCCGGTTTCGGGATATTCTCCGTTAAGGAGAGGGCGCCCAGAAAGGGAAGAAATCCCAGAACTGGAGAGGTAATAAACATTCCCGCACGGAAGGTAGTCGTCTTCAGGCCTGCCAAAGACCTCAGAGAATCAGTCAAGTAAAAACTCTTAATAGAGGGGGCAAGCCCCCTCTATCTTATGCACACCTTCTTCTCGGAAAAGAAAAAAGATAAGTACCTTGTAATAGAAGGTAGAGAATTCAAACACTTCAAGGTTCGCCGTATAAGTGGAGAAGAGACCTTTAGGGTTATATACCAATCCGAGCTTTACCTGTGTAAAGCCTACAAGGTAGAAAAAGAAATAGTCCTGTGCAACATCCTTGAAAAATTGCCGGTTGAAGAAGTAAGCACAAGCATAACCTTATATCAGTGCATAACTACAGATATAAAAACCTTTGAGGAAATCATAAGATACTCTACAGAATTAGGCGTTAAAGAATTAGTGCCTACCTTCTCCGCAAGGAGCTTCAGGAACAAAAAAGCAGTTTCCAAAAAAATGGAAAGATGGGAAAAAATCGTCAGGGAGTCTATGAAGCTGTCCGGCAGAACATTACCCTTATCTATAGCAGAGCCGATTGACATACAAAGAATAGAAACAAATCATGATGTAAACCTAATCCTCGATAACTTCCACGAAGGTAAATCCATGAATGAGATAGACATAAACTCCAAGGATTACGGGATAGTAGTGGGACCCGAAGGGGGATTTACGGAAAAGGAAAGCAGAACCTTAATGGACAAAGGCTTTGAATCCGTGCGCTTAAAACCTTACGTTATGAGAGCTGAAACCGCTTCTCTGCTGGTGTGCGGTGCAATTATCAACCTGTGTAATCCCTGATTCTAATTCCGTATTCCCTAATCTTTCTGTAAAGGCTCGATAGGTCAAGCCCTATATCCCGTGCGGTTTTTCTTACATCGTAACCGTGGAGTTTTAACTTATACTCTATAAACTTTTTCTCGAACTCTTTTTTAGCACTCCTCAACTCCTTTATACCGAACAGGTAATCGTAAGCCCCTTCCTTACTGTAAGATGCCATATCGGAAGGCTCAAGGCTTATCTCTTCACCGTCGGCAAGTATAACCATTCTTTCTATAAGATTTTTTAACTCCCTCACATTACCTTTCCAATCGTAATTTACCAAAATCTCTTTAGCCTCCTCTGAAAGGTAAAGTCTCGGCTTTTTGTACTCCCTTGCAAACTTTTCGAGGAAGTATTCGGCAAGCGGAATTATATCCTCTTTCCTATCCCGCAAAGGTGGTATCTCTATAGTGAAAACAGAGAGCCTGTAATACAAATCCTGCCTAAAATTTCCTCTCTCAACCTCTTTCTTTATATCCCTGTTTGAAGCGGCAAGCGTCCGTACATCCACGTCTATTCTCTGAGTTCCTCCCAAGCGCGTAAAGCTACCAATTTCTAAAACTCTTAAGAGCTTTGCCTGTGCCTGAACGCTCATCTCCCCTATCTCGTCCAAGAAAAGAGTCCCGCCGTCCGCAAGCTCAAACTTTCCCTTTTTACGGGAAGAAGCCCCCGTAAAAGCTCCCTTTTCGTAACCGAAAAGCTCAGATTCGACAAGCTCATCCGGTATAGAAGCACAATTCACGTCTACAAACTGCCCGCTCCTCTCTGAAAGCCTGTGTATCATCCTTGCTACAAGCTCCTTGCCCGTTCCACTCTCGCCAAGTATTAAAACAGGTGCTTTACTCTTTGCTACCCTTCGGACAAGCTCTCTAACCTTGTTAATCTGTGGAGATACACCGATTAAACTCACTCCCTCCTGCTCAAAGTCCACAACTCTACTTTCAGCTTCCTTTAAAGCGTGCCTAACGGTTATAAGTAATTTCTCCGAAGAAAAGGGTTTCTCAAGAAAATCGTAAGCTCCGAGCTTTATAGACTTAACCGCACTTTCTATGTTCCCGTGCCCGGTCATTATAACCACAACAGAGTCAGGAGACTCACTTTTAACACGGCTTATAAACTCTATACCGTCTCCATCCGGCATCCACACATCGAGCAATATCACAGGATAGAACTCCCTTCTTATACTTTCGCGAGCCATAGCGAGAGTGGAACATTCCCCGGTTTCAAACCCCTCGTCCTCCAGTATGTACCTGAGAGACAGTCTTATATTCTCTTCATCGTCAACAATTAGAATCTTCTTCCTCATAAATACTTAAATTATTCCACAGAGTTTCCACAATCCTTCCACAGAGTTTCCACAACTTCCACAAAACACAAACACTAAAATCCGTAAGTAGTTGATAAAGCGCAATAAATACCCATAGAGTTTCCACAGCGTAAGTTATTGATAAATCTAAATATTTTTGAGTTTCCACAACCCATCCACAATAGTCCGTGGAAAGACCTAAAACGGAAAGGACTTCTATCAGTAAGTTATTGATAAATCTAAATAATTGCATCCACAAAGTCCACAAAGAATTTATACAGATACATCAATAACTTAACAAAAATCCACTGTGCATTGTGGAAAGAATGTGGAAGAAATGTGTGTTAATTGTGGAAGTAGTTTCATAAGGTATTGATACACCTAAATATACGAATTACCTAATATAGCCTATTTTATCAATAATTTACAAAAGCATTGTGGAAGTAATATCAACTAAAGCCTTGTGCCGCAAGGGATGTTAATTTGATTAAAATTTTAACATACGCTTCTATTATTATTCTTATTAATAAGGAAGAAAAAAATTATAAAAAGAAGAAAAAGGAAAATTAAGAGTTAAACCTTTTCAAGGTGACAAGTTCTGTTAAGGTATGCAAGTGCAAATTTACCGTTGGCATATTCTAGCAGGCTAACCCCTGTATTGTCCATGTGAACTCTCCACATGTTCTCTATACCTAAATCAAGAACAATGCACAGAAACGCTTGAAGAGAGCCACCGTGCGCTACTATGGCTATATTTTCCTCTTTAAGTTCTCGGAGACTTTCCAGAAAGTTCCTTATCCTACACTCAAAGTCTTTCATTGGTTCTTGTGTGGGAAGGGGGTTTTCAATAGGGTTTTTCAGCCAGAGTTTTATTTTGTCTCCGTACTCCTGGGCTACTTTAAGAAACTCTTGCCCCTCGAGTTCTCCGAAGGACATCTCCCTTATGTTTTCATCAACTATCAGCGGGGCATCGAGAACGTCGCTTACCGTTTGGGCTGTTTTGTAAGCTCTCCTTTGTGGGGAGCTAATAACGAGATGTATTTCTTCCCTCATTAAAGAACTGGCAAGTAGCCTTGCTTGAACAAAACCTAAAGGTGTTAGGTCGCTATCTAACTTTCCCTGAAAAATACCTTTTTGGTTAAGCTCGCTTTGGGCATGTCTTATTAAAAAGAGCCTTCTCACAGGAGTATTAGTATATTTTACAATTCTTGATTTACGGGTGGGTTGAATGTTTAAGTTTTTGCTGATAGCAATAGGCGGTGTCTTCGGGGCTTTATTAA
>WFYI01000028.1 GCA_015490155.1 Aquificaceae bacterium
AGAGCTGTGGGAGAGGAAATGCCCGATTTCAG
The DNA here is from genome assembly GCA_015490155.1 of Aquificaceae bacterium. Classification (GTDB taxonomy): domain Bacteria; phylum Aquificota; class Aquificia; order Aquificales; family Aquificaceae; genus WFYI01. The sequence continues at coordinate 33 of WFYI01000028.1, forward strand.
GCTAAGACAGGTTGCCGTAGCACCGCTGAACCCGAAGAACACTCCCAACCCCGTTGAGATGGAGATAATAAACTACTTCAAAAAGACTAAGGATAAAACCTTTGAGGGTATAAAGACCCTAAATAACCAAAGGTTCTTCATAAGAGCCTCTGCGGTTGAGGTAAAAGCTAAATGTCTCAGATGTCACAGCACGCTTACAGCTATGCCTGTGTCCGTAAAGAACATATACAAACCCACCAAAGACCCCCAATGGAAGGTGGGAAACATTCAGGGCGGTATATTCGTTTACGTTCCCTTTGAGACCATACTCCTGAAAGCACAGATAAACGGGATAATAAAGGGTCTAATAGCTTTCGTGGTAAACCTTCTCATAGTGGGTGTCATACTCGTGGTGTTGAATAGGTACGTTTTCAAACCGGTTGAAGTCTTAAGGGAGCATGCGGATAAGATAAGTAGGGGTGAGATTGACGAGGAAATTCCCATACAGTCGGACGACGAGATAGGACAGCTCGGAAAAGCCTTTGAACGCATGAGAATCAGTATCAAGAAGGTAATGGATTTGCTCAAGTAACCTTCAGTTTATAATCTTCTTACATGACCAAATACATATTTGTAACGGGGGGAGTCCTCTCCTCCCTCGGGAAAGGAGTAACCTTAGCCTCCATAGGAACAATCCTTGAGGGTATGGGCTACGAGATAACCCTTCAGAAGCTCGACCCTTACCTCAACGTTGACCCCGGTACCATGAGTCCCTATCAACACGGAGAGGTATACGTCACGGAAGACGGGGCAGAGACAGACCTTGACCTCGGACATTACGAGAGGTTCACCGGAGCGGTGATGACCAAGGACAACAACGTCACCGCCGGAAAGGTTTACTTTAACGTTATAAAAAGGGAACGGGAGGGAGGATACTTGGGCGCGACGGTTCAGGTCATTCCCCACATAACCGAGGAGATAAAGGCGCTGATTAAGAGGGTAGCGGACGGGACGGACATAGTCCTCGTGGAGGTCGGTGGAACCGTGGGTGATATAGAGGGACTGCCCTTTCTTGAAGCTGTCAGGCAGTTGTCCCTTGAAATAGGGAAAGAGAACTCCTTGTTCGTACACGTGACCTACGTTCCCTACATAAAAACCGCCGGAGAGCTGAAAACTAAACCCACACAGCACTCCGTCAAGGAGCTGAGGGCCATAGGTATACAGCCGGACATCTTAATATGCAGGGCTGACAGAGACCTGCCGGAAGGGATAAAGTCAAAGATAGCTCTGTTCTCAAACGTTGAGAAGGAGGCGGTTATATCCGCTCCAGACCTCGATTACATATACGAACTACCCTCGAAGTTCAAGGAGGAGGGGCTTGACAGCGTGATAGCCCGCAAGCTGGGTATAGCCCACAGATACTCGGACATAGGCAAGTGGAAAAAGATTGTAGAAATTCTAAAAACCTCCCGAAGGGAGGTGAGCATAGCGGTAGTGGGCAAATACGTGGAGCTTGTGGACGCCTACAAGAGCATAGCGGAGGCTCTCATACACGGCGGGATAGCCAACTCCTGCAGGGTGAATATAAGGTGGGTGAACTCCGAAAAGTTTTCTCTAAAAGAGCTTGAGGGTGTAGACGGTATTCTAGTTCCCGGGGGCTTCGGGGACAGGGGTATTGAGGGCAAGGTAGAAGCTTTAAAGTTCGGAAGGGAGGGAAACATACCCACCTTCGGTATATGCCTTGGTATGCAACTGATGGTCGTTGAGTTTGCGAGAAACGTCCTCGGTATGGAAGGGGCTAACTCAACGGAGTTTGACCCTAAAACACCGTACCCGGTTATAGACCTTATGGAGGAGCAAAGGGGAGTAAAGCAGAAGGGAGGGACTATGAGACTCGGGGCTTACCCCTGCCGTCTTAAGGAAGGTTCTCGTGTACGGGAAATATACGGAAAGGAGCTTATATACGAAAGACACAGGCACAGGTACGAGTTCAACAACGCTTACAGGGAAGCATTTGAGGAAAAGGGAGCGATATTCTCCGGACTTTCCCCTGATGGAAGGTTAGTTGAGATTATGGAAATTAAAAACCACAGGTGGTATATAGGCTGTCAGTTCCATCCCGAGTTCAAGAGCAAGCCCTTTGAACCACACCCCTTGTTTACATCTTTTATAAAGGCGTCCCTTGAGCAAACTTAGGGTTTCTCAGGTTATATAATCTATATACCAGCCGGCGTAGCTCAGTCGGTAGAGCGAGGCACTCGTAATGCCTAGGTCGCGGGTTCAAGTCCCGCCGCCGGCTTTTTAAGTTTGCCTTCCCTTGATAATCAGCTTCAAGGGTGAAAACCTTAGATTTAAACTCTCTCTCAGGCGTCTCTTGAAGAACTTCACGTAGTTCTCCTGCCAGCTGTCCGGGTCGTTGGTTATAACTACCACCGTAGGTGGTCTATTTTTTTCTTGAAAGGAATAATAGACCTTTACCTCTTTTCCCTTCTTCCCGGAGGGCGGTCGTCTTTCCTCGAGTATCCTCTCGATAGCCCTGTTTATAAAGGAGGTCTTAAAGACCTTGGTGTAATCCTCCCTTACCTTTTCAACGCCGCTCATTATGTCCTCAACGCCCCTACCCTCGGTAGCTACCGTGTGAACTATGGGGGCAAAGTCAAGGAAAAAAAGCTCCTTGCGTATGTAGGAGTCTATATCTTGCTGGGACATACCGCTCAGGTCTATCTTATTTGCAACTATTACACAGCCCTTGTACCTCCTCTCTATCAGTCCTCCCAGCCTCTTGTCCTGTCTGGTTATACCCTCGCCCATATCAAGAACGAGGCAGACCACGTCCGATTCGTCTATAGCCTCTAAGGTTCTGCCCACGGAGAAGAACTCAACGCCGTAGTCCACCTTTGAGGGTCTTCTCACCCCTGCGGTGTCCGTGAGTACATAGGTTTTACCGCCGAACTCAAAGGGAACCTCCACCGAATCGCGCGTAGTCCCGGCGATGGGAGAGACTATAACCCTGTCCTGTTTTAAGAGGGCGTTTATGAGGGAGGATTTACCCACGTTTGGTCTTCCGACAAAGCTCAGCTTTATAGCCTCGTCTCTCGGTACGGACGCCTCCTTGAGCCTGCTTACTACCTCGTCAAGTAGCTCACCGGTTCCTTTGCCGTGCTGGGCTGAAACGGGAAACACCTTATCAAAGCCGAGAGAGTAAAACTCGTAAATCTTTTCCTCGTCCTTTAGGGAATCGACCTTGTTCACCACCAGAAGGGTTTTATCCTTGTAAGGGTACAGGAGTTTAGCCACATCCTCGTCTAAGGGGGTCAGGCTCTTGGAGTCTACCACGAAAATGATAACCTCCGCTTTGGGCAGCTCTTTCTCTATGCTCCCCTTTATAAGTTTAAGTATCTCGTCCTCCTCACCCGTTAAAAGCCCTCCCGTATCCACGAGGAGAAACTCCTTTCCTCCCCACTCCGCGGGCATCTCTATAACGTCCCTCGTGGTTCCGGGCATGTCAAGGACTATGCTCTTTCGCCTCTTCACTATCCTGTTAAAGAGGGTAGACTTTCCTACGTTGGGTCTTCCTACTATCAAAACTCTGTTCATGACACTTATATGTTATCCTCCGCCTACGAGCTGGACTATCTCTACGCTGTCTCCTTCTTTCACAAAGGTGGTCTCGTACTCGGACTTGGGTACAACCTCCCCGTTTAAAGCCACCGCCAAGCCCACCTCTCTGAACTTCACATCGAGTATTTTCAGCAACTCCATTACGCTGACTTCCCTATCGAGAAGCCTCTCTTCTCCGTTAACCTTAATCCTGACCATAGGTAATATTTTCTCACGGAGGGAGCAAGCCTTCAGCTCGAACGCCCCGCAGTTTAGTCATTAAGCCCCAACGCACTACTTACCAACCTCTTAAACCGCTCTCCCCTGTCCGCGTAATTCCTGAACATATCAAAGGAGGAGCATGCAGGTGAGAAGAGGATACAGTCCCCAGTCTCTGCCGAGCTGACCGCTTTGTTTACAGCCTCTTCAAGGCTACGGCACGGCTCACAATCAACCCCTTTCCAGCTGTCGGCGATTTTCTCTGCAGTCTCACCTATAAGGAAGGCTTTTTTTACCTTCCTCTTTGCAAGCTCTCTAACAAGTGAGAAGTCGTCTCCCTTGTCCTTTCCACCAGCGACGAGGACTACCCTGCCGTCCTCGAAGCTCTCTAAGGCTGCCCTCAGAGAGTTCACGGTGGTGGATTTTGAATCGTTGTATACCCTTAAACCTCCCTCTTCCGCCACAAGCTCCAATCTGTGGGGCAGTCCCTCAAATGAGTAAACTACCTCCTCTATAGTGCCGGGCGGTATATCCATCTCCAAAGCTACGGCGACAGCCGTCAGAATATTTTTTAAGTTATGCTTTCCTTTAAGCTTGATGTCCTTGAGGTTAAGCGACACATCGCCTATACTCAGAGTTTTGGCGGTAATCTCCGCTTCTTTCCAAAGAAGTAGCTTTCTTGCCCTCGAAGGAGTCTGGAGAAGTTCCATCTGATTATTTGCAAGAACTAAAAGGTCTTCTTCCATCTGGTTAGCAAATATACGGTACTTGCTTTTAAGGTAGTCCTCTACAGAAGGGTGCCAGTCCAAGTGGTCTACCGAGAAGTTGAGGAATACACCCACGTGGGGTCTAAAGCTCTTCAGGGTCTTACCTTGAAAGGAGGATACCTCAAGAACCGTCACTCCTTCCGTCGATTTTCTTACAATCTCCGAGAAGGGTATGCCTATGTTACCTGCCTTATGCACCTTCGGGTTTTCCTTTCTAAGCATCCTGTATATAAGCTCCGTGGTGGTCGTCTTGCCGTCCGTTCCCGTTACTGCTACCACCTTGCCATTGAAAAGCCTGTAGGCGAGCTCCGTTTCTCCTATAAGCTCTATGCCGAGTTTCTCTGCTTCTCTCCATAGGGGGTGTGAGGGAGGAACGCCCGGCGAGAGAACTACACACTCAACTTCCTTTAATACACCTCTCCACAGTTCCGGGTTTTTCGTGTCGTCTCCGGCAACTACCTCGTATCCTTTGCTCCTTAACAGCTCCACGGCGGCAAGCCCGCTTCTGCCGAGTCCCCAAACCAGGTACATGCTCAGCCGTCCACCTCAATCACGAGGTTGCCGTACTTATCTACACGGGCTAAAGCGTCGGGAGGTATAAAGGTAGTTGAGGAGTACTCAAGTACCAACGCACAGCCCTCAATCACGTTTCCCCACCTCAGCTTTTCCCTCTCGATTAGGGTGGCTTCTATCTCTTCCCCTCTGTAAAAGAGCCTTCCCTTTCCCAGAACAGCCTCCTTGGGTGAAGCATTTGCCTTTTGGGAAAAGCTCCTCAGCTCGGGCTTTTTTGTTATGCCCGTGGCTCTCAGCCTCAAGTTTACCACCTCTATCTCCCTATCCTCAAAGCTGTAACCGTAAAGCCTCCTGTGATAGTTTTCGAACTCTTCCCTGAAGTTTTCTTTAAAGGGAACTCTAAGCTCAAAGGATTGCCCTTTGTACCTTATATCTAACTCGTAATCGAGAACCGGGCTATCGTACCCTTCCGCGAGCATGTCCGAGACTGCCTTTTCCTCGAGGGACTTGAACATGGACAGCAGCTCTTGGTAGCTTGCAGAACTCTCCGAGAGCATAACCGTGTAAGAGTAATCTTTGACGACGTCAGCCATCAGCATACCCAATGCGGACAGCGTCCCTGGGTTTACGGGAATTAGAACCTTTTTTATGCCCGACATACGGGCAAGCTCTACCGCATGAAGTCCTCCAGCACCACCGAAGGAGAGCAAAACGAACTCACGCGGGTCGTAGCCTCTCTCCACGGATACCTTTCTGATGGCTTTCTCCATGTTGGTGTTGGCAACTTTAAGTATTCCCTCCGCAAGCTCACGGGGTTCAAGGGAAAGACTACCGGACAACCTCTCCATGTAAATCTCCACTCTTTCGGGGTAAATCCTCATACTTCCCCCGAGGAAGAAATCCTCTCTTAATCTACCGAGAAAGAGGTTCGCATCTGTGGTAGTTATCTCTTCTCCTTTACCATAGCACGCGGGACCAGGGTCTGCGCCCGCACTTCTGGGACCTACCTTGAGCGCACCTCCCTCGTCAACGTAGGCTATAGACCCTCCTCCCGCACCTACGGTATGTATGTCTATCATCGTAATACCCACGGGAAAACCCTCTATCTTTGAGTAAGAGCTTACGGTGGGTTTATCATTTACGAGGGACACATCGGTTGAAGTCCCGCCCATGTCAAAGGTTATCAACTTTGTGTAGCCTGCGAGCCTGCCCACACTTATAGCTCCGATGACCCCTCCGGCAGGTCCAGAAAGTATAGTTCTAACAGCCTCTCTTGAGGCTACATCTACGGATATCAGTCCGCCGTTTGACTGCATAACGCTCAACCGGTCACCGCTACCCAAGTTCTCTTGTATGCTTCTAAGGTATACGCTCATCTTGGGAGATACGTAAGCGTTTATAACGGTGGTTGAGCTTCGCTCATACTCTCTGAACTCGTTTAGGACTTCGTGGGACAGGGAAACGTAAAATCCTTTTTCCTCAAGAATTTCTCCCACAAGCTTTTCGTGTACAGGATTTGCGTAGGAGTGCAGGAACACCACAGCTACGGACTCAACACACAGCTCCCGCAACTTATCCGCAAGAGCTTCTACCTCCTCTCTACTAAGGTCTTCCAATATCTCTCCCTTGTAATCCAACCTGCAACCGAGACCGAACCTAAGCCCTCTATCTACGAGGGGCTTCTGCCTTCTGTAGTGTAGGTCATAAAGCTCTTCTCTGTTCTGTCTTCCTATCTCTATTATGTCTTCAAAGCCTTTGTTGGTTACAAAGGCTGTGACAGCTCCCTTCCTCTCTAAAAGGGCGTTTGTAGCCACAGTTGTACCGTGAAGCACATACCTCTCTTCTCCACCTATCTTTTCTAAACCATTAAGAACCGCAACGGCAGGGTTTTCAGGTGTGGAGGGAACCTTTAAAACCCTAATAAGTCCCCTTTCTACCCATACAAAGTCCGTAAAGGTTCCGCCCGTATCAACTCCTATGACTCTCATGCATAGGAAAATAATCTTAGCAGAGGTGTACGGCCGTCCGTCACTTAACGGAGCAGAAAGCTATATTTATAAAAAGTATGCTTGAGCCGAAAAACTTTAACAAAACGGCTTTAATTTACAGGGAGCGGGAGATATCCTACTTTGAGGTTCTTGAGAATATTAAGTCCTTTGCCTCGGTAATGGACATATTCCCCGACGACAGGGTAGTTATAATTTCGGAGAACCGCCCGGAATGGGTATACGCGCTGTTCGGAGCATGGAGAAAGGGTGGAATAGTAGTTCCTATAGACTTCATGTCAACTCCCCCGGAGATTGAGTACATACTCCATGACTCGAAACCTTCCCTCGTATTTTGCTCCAACCAGACAAAGAAAAACCTGTTAAAGGCTACGGAGGGTATGGATAACCCACCGGAGGTTATAAACTTCGACGAGCTCGTCCCTCCTGCCCCCTTCCTGAAACATGCCCATAGAGAGTGGGAGGACACAGCCCTTCTACTTTACACCTCAGGAACAACCGGAAAACCAAAGGGAGTTATGCTGAGCTACAGAAATCTAAAAAGCAACATAGACGGTATAGCCAACACAGGAATAGCGGGAGTGAGGGACTCAACCTTAGCCATACTTCCCTTTCACCACTCTTACCCTCTTATGGTGACCCTTTTACTGCCTCTCAGCCTCGGTGCAACCGTAGTATTTTTAGACGAGCTTACACCGGAAGACATAGTGGCGAAGCTCCAGAAGTACGGTATATCCATAATCGTCGGCGTTCCGAGGCTTTACTACCTGTTCCACAGGCGCATAATGGAGAGGATAGAGGCTAACAAACTCGCAAAGGTGATTTTCCGATTGTCTCCGCTTTTAGGTAGCAGGGCTTTAAGAAAAGTATTGTTTAAAAAGGTTCATAAGGCTTTCGGTGGAAATGTAAGGTACATGGTAAGCGGGGGAGCTAAGCTCGGTCTCGAGGTAGCAAGGGACTTCGTGAACCTCGGCTTTACGGTGGTTGAGGGATACGGACTAACGGAGACTTCGCCAATAGTCACTTTCAACCCTCCTCAAAAGATAAAGCTCGGCTCGGTAGGCGTTCCCATAGAAGAAGTCCAAGTCAGGATAGCCAAAGACGGAGAGGTTCTCGTAAAGGGACCAAATGTAATGAAAGGGTATTGGGGAAAACCCAAGGAAACCGATGAGGTTATAAAAAACGGTTGGTTCCACACGGGGGATTTGGGCTTTATAGACGAGGAGGGATACCTTTACATAAGCGGTAGAAAGAAGGAGATAATAGTTCTGGGAACCGGAAAAAACGTAAACCCCGAGGAGATTGAGAACGAAATACTCAAGCTAAGTCCTCTCGTAAAAGAGGTGGGCGTTCTGGAAAGAAACGAAAAGCTCCACGCACTTATAAAACCGGACTTAGACACAGCTCGAAGAATGGGGGTTGTAAACCTCCAAGAGACAATCAAGTGGGATGTGGTAGATAAACTGAACCGTAAACTCCCGGAGTGGAAGAGGATAGTAGGTTTCAGGATAACTACAGAAGACCTGCCGAGAACGAGACTGGGAAAGCTTAAAAGGTTCATGTTAGAAGAGCTGTACGAAAGGGCGGACAAGAAAGATAAACCGCCGGCTGAAGAAGATACCGGTATACTGGAAACTGCAGAGGGCAAACTTGTAAGCGAATTCCTGAGCAGGTTCACAGAAGAAAAAATCCTGCCCGGCAGTCACATAGAACTTGACTTGGGGCTCGACTCTCTCGGCAAGGTAGAGCTGATAAGCTTTATAGAAAAAACCTTCGGTGTAAGGTTAAGCGAGGAAGAGCTATCCAAGTACAGCACCGTAGGAGAACTCGTCAAACTCGTATCAGGCTCGGAGCTTAAGGCACCTTCCACCGCTGAGGTAAACTGGAAGGAGATACTCACGCACGCAGAACCCTTCACCCTGCCGAGTCACAAACTACCCCTGCTCGCAGGCTCAAAACTTCTCAGGCTATTTTTCAAGGCTTACAACAGGCTCGAGGTTCACGGTCTTGACAACCTTCCGCAAAAGCCGTTTATAATTGCTCCCAACCATGCAAGCTATCTCGACGGCTTCGTGCTTGCGTCAGTACTGCCGAAAAACATACTCGGAGACACCTACTTTTTAGGCGAGGAGGCTTACTTTAAACACCCCTTAGCATCTTTCTTCGGAAAACTGGCGCACGTGATACCCGTAAACATAAACAGAAACCTAAAGGAGGCTCTCCAGAGGTCCGCGTGGATTTTAAGGCTGAACAAAGTCCTCGTAGTATTCCCAGAGGGAGCAAGAACGAGGGACGGAAAAATCATGGAGTTCAAAAAGGGAGTGGCTATACTCTCAAAAGAGCTTAGTGTGCCGATTGTTCCCGCGTACATAGGAGGCACATACGAGTCTCTATCGGTAAAGGACAGATTTCCGAAGCCCTCGAAGATAAAAATCCTATTCGGAAAGCCCTTAAATCCCCGGGACTACAAAGACTATGGAGAGCTTACGGAGATGCTGAGGAGAGAGGTTGAGAACCTGTCTAAACATGACAAAGATAATATTGAGATTTAATCTCATGTGTTATAGTTCTTAGTATGGCTATGAAGATATTAGTTATTTTACTGATAGGAATGCTTCCCCTGATGTCCCTTGAGAGAGAATTTAAAAGGCTCGACGAGGCGTTAAAGTCCATATTCCCGGACGCGGAGATAGAGGTAAAGAACATCGCTATAACCAAATCCGAACTTAAAAGAATAGAGAAGCTGGCACGGACTAAGTTAGACAGCAGACTCGTATCCTTCTACATAGCCAAAAAAAACGGTGAGATTTTAGGGTACGCTTACGTTGATGTTCACAGGGTAAGGACTAAGAACGAGAGCGTACTTTTTGTAATATCCCCGGAGGGAAAGATAGAGGTTGTAGAAGTGCTATCCTTTAACGAGCCCCTCGAGTACATGGCGGACGAAAACTGGCTCGAGCTTTTCAAGGGAAAGTCCTTAGATAAAGACCCGATTAGGCTAAAGAGGGACATACCCAACATGACCGGCGCCACGCTAACGGCAAGGGCTATAGTCAGGAGCGCGAGGAAGGCTTTAGCCATATGGCAGGTGGTCTTTAAGGAAAGATGAGATTTTTTATATCCTCAAACATAAAGAACAACAAGCCCTTGTACATAACCATAGTTCTGTTTCTCTTCGCCATGCTTCTTTTCTGGGGTAACAACTGGCTGCTTTACCACTTCAAGTACGGACTAACCTACAAAGCCATGTACTCCTACTTCTTTACAGACCCCGAGTTTCCCGAAAAGATAGCCCTTCCCCAACTCCTCGAGGACATGCACGTTCAGTTCTTCCTGATGGTGATGTTCTTCCTCGTAATAACCTCCATATTCATTCACAAACGCGTAAACGAGCATATAAAGTACTTCCTTATAACCTCTACCTTCACGGTAGGTTTTCTCGACGTTGTGAGCGGCTTGCCCATATACTTTCTCAGCGAGAAATTCATATACCTTAAGCTCTTTTCTTTCTATGCTTTTCAGATATTTACGGGGCTTATGCTCCTGATAACGCTCAAGCTCTATCTATCAAGGGAAAAGGAAGAACCTCCTGAGAGACCCTTACTTTACACCCTCGTTTTCATCTTCGTAACCTCAGCCCCTCTCTTCGTACTGCTGAATTTTTTTTTGTTCTTCGTTAAGTTCGGCTTTCTACCATCATCGGTAGCGGAGTACTACCTCGGAAACCCTGAGAAGTTCATGAGACCCAAGAGCATTCACGGAATTATAGAGGTGGTGTCTCCACACTTCGTAGCCATGGGCGTGTATCTCTTCACACTCATTCACTTCAGCTTCTTCACAAATCTGAGGAGGAAAGTCCTCTGGAGTTCTATCGTGATATTGTCCGCCCTAATAGATAACCTCTCCGGACTGATTATAAGGTTCGGGGGAGAACCCTTCGCTATACTGAAAATTGCCTCCTTCCTCGTACTAAACCTATCCATGCTCTACCTGTGCTTCGTTACAACACGCTCACTGCTCAAGCACAGGGCAAAGGAGGTAATACTCCTCTAAAGGAAACCAACCTTACCCTATTGCCTTCCACTTAACTGGAAGGTTTAGATTTAGATACATGAAGGTAAAGGTAGAAATTCTGAAGTCAAGCTTCTGTCCCAAGTGTGCTACCGTTAAGGAAAAGGTAATTAAAGTCTCTAAGGAGCTTGGAGTAGATGTGTCTCTTTTAGACCCAGTGGAGGACACCGACAGGATAGTGGAGCTGGGGATACTCACCTCCCCCGCAGTAGTTGTGAACGGTAAAGTAAAGTTCGTCGGTGTCATACCAACGGAAGAAAAGATAAAACAAGCTATATTGGAGGAGATGACCTGATGGAGCTTATTCTTGTACCCTTGATAGGTATATTCTCCTTCTTTACACCCTGCATGTGGAACCTCAACCTCCTTATGAGAGCTTACGTGAAAAGAGAAGGAGGTTCCCAGCTTGCTTTACTTATATTATCAAGGCTTGCCTTGATGAACCTAATAGCCCTGATAGTGTGGGCGGTCTCTCCTTTTGTGTCCGTATCTGCTGATACGCTGGTTATCGTCCAATCTGCGGTGGCTATTATCCTGATACTTGGCTTCCCGCTCATGAGCAGGCTCGGTATAGCCCCCTTTGACCTATCACCACAGTTCTTATTCCCCGGTAGGAACATACCTCCGGGTATATCGATAGGACTCAGTCTGCCCTACTGCAGTATTCCCTTCGTGGTGCTTCTGTCCTTTTACTCACTGCATTACGGAAGCCCATTTCTACTTTTCTCCTCCTTTGCCC
>WFYI01000029.1 GCA_015490155.1 Aquificaceae bacterium
GAGAGGACATAAGGGAGGGATTGGTGGCGGTGGTATCCTGCAAGGTTCCCGAACCCCAGTTTGAGGGACAGACCAAGACAAAGCTGGGAAACCAGAACGTAAAAACCATAGTGGACTCCATAGTCTATGACTACCTTATAGAGTTCTTTGATAAAAACAAGGAAGTTCTCAAGAAGATAGTTGATAAGGCCATAGAAGCCGCTTTGGCGAGGGAGGCCGCCAAGAAGGCCAAGGAACTGGTAAGGCGAAAGTCTCCCCTTGAAGAGGGAATACTTCCGGGAAAGCTCGCCGACTGTTCAGAGAAAGACCCCAAAGAGTGCGAGATTTTCATAGTTGAGGGAGAAAGTGCCGGTGGTTCGGCAAAGCAGGCAAGGGACAGAAGAAGACAGGCAATCCTGCCCCTGAGGGGAAAAATCATAAACGTTGAGAAGGCGAGGATAGACAAAGCTCTGTCCAACGAGGAGGTGAAGGCGATAGTCAGTGCCTTAGGGTGCGGCATAGGCGAGGATATGGACTTGTCCAAGCTCAGATACGACAAGATAATTCTCATGACCGACGCGGATGTGGACGGCTCTCACATAAGAACCCTACTTCTTACCTTCTTCTACAGATTCATGCCCAAGCTAATTGAAGAGGGACACGTCTATATAGCCGTTCCGCCCCTTTACAGGGTTAAGAAAGGAAAGAGGATAGACTACCTCAAGGACGACAGGGAATTTGATAGCTACCTCAGTGCTTTGATAAAGGATAAAGGCTTTGTAAGGGACGCCTTGGGCAAGGAATACAGAGGCGAGGAGCTTATGAACCTCTTAAAAACCCTAAAAGAGTATGAGGAGAGTCTGAATGCACTGATGAAGGGCAGAGGTGAGGACATAGTAGACGCCCTGATAAAGCTGGAAATTACGGAGGAAAAGGTCAGGGACGCCGAAAGTGTCAAAGAGGTGGTAGGCAAGCTGGGAGAGGAACTTAAAGACTACCGCATAGACGTCAAATACGACGACATAGAGGGAGCTTACGACTTGGTTTTTTACGATGATAAACTGGGAACTAGGGTCATAATTGACGCCGACTTTCTCTCTTCTCTGTCTTACAGAATGATTCTTGAGGGTATAAAGTTGCCCCTGCCGGTGGAGGTGGGCTTTGAGGGAAGGAGTAAGAAGGTAAACAGCATCTCCGAGATACTCCCGACCCTAAGTGAGATGGCTCAGAAAGGCATAGAGGTTCAAAGGTATAAGGGATTGGGAGAGATGAACCCCGAACAGCTCTGGGAGACCACCATGAACCCCAAAACCAGAAGAATGGTAAAGGTGACAGTGGAGGACGCCGGCGAGGCAGACAGGATATTCTCCATACTCATGGGAGAGAAGGTAGAACCTCGCCGTGAGTTGATAGAGACCTTTGCAAAAGAGGTTAAAAACTTGGACGTGTAAGCCTAACCGTGACCTATTCTCTCCACTCGGAGTGGAGAGCTTCCCGTTTCACGGAGGAAGTATCCCTCTCCACGGGCTTTAGCTTGGGTCAGTTCACCCCCACCACCCGTAAGGTGGGTGAACTTGATAACTAAGGTTATCGGTTATTAAGAAATAATTCACAAAACTCTTTTGGCAAAACCAATCCCTTCGGGGTGTGTCTGTATCTCCCCTTTAAAAAGGAAAGGCTTCGACGCAAATTTTACCCTAAAGCTCTTTGAGGTCTTTTATGACGCTGTCTATGTCTATCGCCGGCATGGTGAGGGTTCTTATGCTACCCCTTGAGTTAAGCTCAACAGCCATCTTAACTATGGTGTCGTTGTCCGGCGCCTCAAGTATGTTCACGAAATCGTAGGGACCCATAACCATGTATTGAGCTATTATTTTCACGTTGAACTTTTCCATCACTTCCTTATCGACCTCTTTAATCCTGTCCGGGTTTTCCTTTAAAGTTTTTGCTCCCTCGTCTGTTAGTGTGGTCAACATAACAAATATCGGCATAGCTATACCCTCCTTATGTCTTACGGCAAAACCGTAGCTCGCCCTTCCTTTCGGGCAACAACCTACAAATATTAATTTAGTCTTCCCCGGTGTACAAAGGCACTCTTTTTTAAGAAATCATTCCCTCTATACGGTGGAGTCTCGAGTTTGAGTCGTCAACTTTGCTCTTAAGCTCTGCTATACCTTTGATAATCGTGTCCAACTTAGAGGAAATGTGTTCTACGTACCTTATAGATTCTTTTGCCTCTGAGACCTTCTCTTTGTAAAGTGAGAGGGCTTCTTTAAGGATTTGAACTTCTTTCTTTCCCAGCTCTTGCTTGAGACTATCGAGAATCTCAAGGGTGTTTTTGTCGAATACGTATGTTTTTTTCTTCACAACTACCTGCACCTACCTTTACCCTATCTAATTTACAAGGCAATTCTAAATATATGTTGTTTTACACACTTGGCATCTTTTATAGGTTGCCTTTAGCTACCTCCCACATAGCTATCGCCCCTGCTACTCCCACGTTCAGAGAGGAGACCTTACCCTTCATGGGTATAGAAAGAACCTCGTCTGCGAGTTTCATGAGTTTGTTTGATACCCCCTCTCCCTCCGAGCCGAGTATTAAACAGCAAGGTGTAGGAATATCAAAACCCCTTATGTCTTTTCCTCCCCTCTCAACTGCAAAAACCCAGCCACCCATATCCTTGAAGTCCCTGAGAGCGTTTGAGAGATTGCTAACCCTTGAGAGCTTGAGATGGAACACCGCACCCGCGGAGGCCTTGACCACAACCTCGTTTATAGGAGAAGTTCTATCTTTCGGAAGTATAGCCCCCGCACCCCCTAAGACCTCACAACTCCTTAGAAGACTCCCCACATTTTGAGGGTCTGTTATGTGGTCAATTACAATAAAAAAGGTGTTTCTCCGAAGTGTATCCTCAAAAAGCTCCATCGGTGGTACGTAGCTTACGGGACTGAGTAAAGCGATTACCCCCTGCGTCTTCTTTGTTCCCGATAGTTCTTCCACTTTTGCCCTTGAAACTTTCTGAACTTTTATACCCTGAGCCTTAGCGAGTTTTAAAAGTTCTTTGGGCGGGTGGGAATCGTAGGCTACGAGGATTTTCTCAATATCCCTGCCGGACTTTAAAGCCTCTATGACGGCATTTCTTCCCCAAACAACCACAGGAAGTATTTTATATCCAATGAGGAGTGTCGCACGCTGGTGGAAAGCTTCGGAGGAAGGAAAGGTTGAGTGTACGCTCTGTCCGGTTCACTGCACTCTAAAGGAAGGGGGCATAGGAAGTTGTGGGGTTCGTATAAACGAGGGAGGCAAGCTATACACTTACACCTACGGCTCTCTCGTATCCGCCGCTATAGATCCCGTGGAGAAAAAGCCCCTATTTCACTTCCTATCGGGGCATAAAACCCTTACCGTAGCCACACCCGGCTGTAATCTCCACTGCAAGGGCTGTCAGAACTGGGAGATATCCCAGATAGAGAAGAAGGAAATCTTAGAGAACCCCTTTTACAGGGATACTTTTGTACCTCCGGAGACAGTGGTTGAGAAGGCTCTTGAGGAAGGATGTAAGAGCATATCCTACTCCTACTCAGACCCCACCATATTTGCGGAGTACATGATTGAGGTTTCCAAGCTGGCAAGCTCAAAGGGGCTGAAAAACATAATGGTTAGTGCGGGCTACATAAATCAGGATGCTTTAAAGGATATTGACGAGTTCATGGACGCCTACAGCATAGACCTTAAGTTCTTCTCCGATGACTCTTACAGAACCTACTCAAAAGGGAAACTTCAACCGGTTCTTGAAACGATTAAGTACGTTTTCTCTAAGGGCAAATGGGTAGAACTCACTACACTTTTGGTTCCTCAGTACCTTGACGAGGAACAGCTTGAGGAGATAGCACGATGGATAGCAAACGAACTCGCTGATTTCGTTCCGTGGCATGTATCAAAGTTCTTCCCCCACTACAAAGCGCATGACTTACCACCCACCCCCGTCGAGGACTTAGAAAAGGCATACAGGACAGGAAAGGAGGCGGGACTTAAGTACATTTACGTGGGAAACCTCTCAGGGAACCGGCACGAGGATACCTACTGTCCCAACTGTGGAAACTCGGTTATACGCAGAGAGGGTTACAGGATAATTTACACGGACATGGAAAAGGGAAGGTGTAAATCCTGCGGATACAAGATAGAAGGCGTATGGGAGTAATTACTCTATCTCCACCTTCTTAGCCTTTTTCTTCGGAGCATCTATCTTCTTCTCAAGTTCGGAAACCTGATAATCGAGAAGGGTTTTAAATATCTTGAAGAGAGAAAGCTCTATAGTGTAAACATTTTTCATAATCTCTTGGCGAACCTCCTTCGGAGGTAAACATATCTCAAGGAGTTTGGATACCTGTCCTTTTACGCTCTCCAACTCCTCTTCTAAGCTCTCAACCTTCAGTCTCTCCTCCTTCTTCTTTGCCGCCATACTTATTAATTTAGTTCAAATTTTGATAAAATTTCTCTAAACTCTCTCGGAGGAAGAAATTGCAAAAGGTACTGATAACAGACCCGATAGCCCAAAAAGGTATAGAACTACTTCAATCCGAAGAAGGAATAGAGGTCTATAACGAGCCTGAAATACCCTTTGAGGAGCTGTTGGAGATAGTCGGAGACTTTGACGCCGTAATCACGCGGAGCAGAACGCCGGTCACGAAAGAGCTTTTAGAGAGGGCAAAGAAACTCAAGGTAATAGGCAGGGCGGGGGTCGGCGTAGATAACGTTGACATAGACGAGGCTTCAAGGAAAGGAATACTCGTAATAAACACGCCCGGAGCCAACACCATAGGAGCTACCGAGCTTACCCTTATGCACATGCTAACGGTGGTAAGGAACGGACACAGGGCGCACGACTCTATACTTGAGGGAAGATGGGACAGAAAGAAGTTCATGGGAACGGAGCTTTACGGGAAAACCCTCGGGATAATAGGGTTAGGGAACATAGGCTCTCAGGTCGCCATAAGGGCTAAGGCTTTCGGAATGAAAGTTATGGCTTACGACCCCTACATTCCCCGCGAGAAGGCGGAAAAACTTGGAGTTGTTTTGGTTGATAAGTTAGAGGACATGCTCACAGAGCTTGACATGCTCACGATACACGCACCCCTTACCCACGAGACGAAAGGAATGATAGACGGCAAAGAGTTTGACCTTATGAAGGAGGGCGTTTACATAATAAACTGTGCGAGAGGTGGAATTATAAACGACGAGGCTCTCATAGAGAACCTTGAGAGTGGAAAGATAAAGGGCGTAGGACTGGACGTATTCTCAAAGGAACCCCCTCCTCAGGAGTTCGTGGAGAGAATATCCAAGTTTCCGAACGTTTCCCTGTCTCCTCACATAGGGGCAAACACTTACGAGTCTCAGGAAAACGTTGCGGTTATAGTGGCACAGCAGGTTATAAAGGCTCTGAAGGGACAGACGGTAGAATATGTAGTAAATGCACCCTTCCCAGACCTGTCCATACTCTCTCTCATAAAACCCCATATTGACCTTGCGGAAAAGATGGGTAGGTTCCTTGTTCAGTGGAGTGAAGAAGGTATAAGGGAAGTTCACATAGAGGTGAGGGGAGAGATAGCGGAGCATTTCCATCCCATATCCGCCGCGGTTCTGAAAGGGATACTCGAGGAAACGGTTGAGTTTCCGGTGAACGTCATAAACGCCACCTACGTGGCTAAGGACAGGGGGATAAAGGTTGAGGAGCTTTCCTCCGAGGACACTCCCGACTTTAAGAACTTCATAAAGGTGGTAGTGAAAGCAAACGGAACCGAAAGGGTGGTAGCCGGAACGGTTCTCGAGAGGCACATGCTCAGGTTAATTCAGATAGACAAGTACAGGGTTGATATAGAGCCGGAGGGGATACTCCTCGTGTTTGAGAACAAAGACGTACCCGGTGTTATAGGCAAGATAGGCTCTATACTCGGAGAACAGGGAGTAAACATAGCTGGTTTCAGGCTGGGGCGAGAGAAGAAAGGGGGTATAGCTCTCGGGGTGCTTAACCTTGATGAAGAGGTTCCCTCGGAAGCCTTGGAGAAGCTGAGAGGAATTCCCGAGCTTCTCTTCGTGAAACAGGTCGTCCTCTGATGAGGTTTATCCTCTTTGCGCTTAGCGTGGCGTTGTTTTTAGCGTCCTGTGCAAAGAAGGTTGAGCGTGTAGAAAGGGGCAGGCTCTCCGTAAGGGACTGCCCCAAGACGCTGTACACGACGGTAAAGTTCTGTGATGTAAAGCACGCTCTAAGCGATAGAATTCAGCACCTTAGCAAGGTAAGGATAAAGAGCCTCCACAACGGCAAGACTTTAACTACTGTCGTTTACAGGAGCAACAAGGTAAGGGGAATATGCCTACCAAGAAAGTACAAGAGACTTTTGGGAAACCACAGCAGGGTAAAGGCAAAGGTCAGAGTACTCAGGTGCGGGAAAGAGGGAAGGAAACACTGTCCATATAAGCTAAAGGGCTACGCCTCCTGGTACGGCAGGAAGTTTCACGGCAAGAAAACCGCTTCGGGTAAGAGGTTCAATATGTACGGAAAGTATGCGGCTCACAGGACACTGCCCTTCGGAACTCTGCTAAAGGTTAAGAACTTGAAGAACGGTAGAAGCGTGGTGGTGGAGGTAATAGATAGGGGACCCTTCGTCAGGGGCAGGCACTTAGACCTGTCCTACGGCGCGGCAAAAAAGCTCAAGATGATTGGGTCGGGTGTAGTGCCTTTTGAGGCGAGAGTTATAAGGTGTGGTAATTAAGAGATTTCTCAAGGCTTTCTTCCTTTCAGTGTTTGATATCTTTGACAAGGGATACACCTATCACTCGGGTGCCTTGGCATTCCAGATGCTCCTTTCTCTCGTTCCCCTCATGATAATAGCGGTGAACTTGGTACCCTTGCTCCCTTTCGTTGACTTCTACAAGCTTGAGGAGTTGCTTATAAAGTGGTTTCCGGAGCACGCCCAAAAGGTCATGTACGAGCTTTTAGAACTCCAAAGGAGGGGAACGAAAACCTCCATCATAGCACTGGCGCTTTCCTACTTCTTCTCGGTGGGCTTTATGAAGAAGCTGGGAATGAGCATAGGCTTTGTTACTGAAGACAAGTTCAGGGAAAGGGGAGAGCTTTTCTTCTGGTTTTTTATGCCCCTTTTACTGCTCGTAGGGGTAATTCTCTTTTCTCTAACCTTTTTCCTGAGCATATACCTTAAAGTCCTGTTCCCGGAGATATTCCCCCTGCTGGTAGACATGGTTTACATACTCCCTCTGGGAGTTATCATTTTGGTTCTCTACGTTAGCTTTTTGCACGTAAACCTGAGTTTTTCACTCTTCCTCGTTTCCTACATGACCGCGGGAACTATAGCCCTCGTTCAGTGGGGCTTCACTTGGTACGTGTCTTATGTCTTCAAAAGCAGTGTGGTTTACGGCTCCTTGAGTACGGTGATACTATTCCTCATGTGGTTGAACGTGCTTTTCCTCACCTTCCTACTCGGAGCGAGAATTCTCTTTAGGTTGAAAAGCCTCGAGGAGTGAAGCTCAAACTATCTCCGTTCCTATACCGCTCTCGGTGAAGATTTCTAAAAGTAGCGAATGCTGAATTTTGCCGTTAATTATGTGAACCTTCCCCACACCCGCTTCAAGGCTCTTGAGTGCGGATTTCACCTTCGGTATCATTCCCTCTCTTATAACCCCTTTCTTTATCAGCTCCATAGCCTCCCTTTTGTTGAGAGAAGAAATCAAGTTCCCTTCCGCGTCCTTTACACCGTCCGTGTCCGTCATGAACACGAGCTTTTCCGCCTTCAGGTGGCGTGCAACTTCTGCAGAGGCTATGTCCGCGTTGACGTTGTAAGCCTCTCCTTTTTCTCCCACACCTACGGGGGCTATAACGGGAATGTAGTTTTTATCTATCAGGGAAAATATAAGGTCTGTGTTTACCTCGGTAATCTCTCCCACAAAGCCCACGTCATCCTTGGGAACGGGAAGACCCAGCTCGGAGAAGTACCTTTCTTTGTCCAACTTTTTAGCTTTTAAGAGCCTACCGTCCCTACCCGACAGCCCCACCGCGTATATGTTCTCACCGCTGTAGGTATTTATCAGGGCAACTATGTCCTTGTTTACGTCCCCTGAGAGAACCATCTCTACCACGTGTATGGTGTTCTCGTCGGTCTTCCTGATACCTCCCACGAACCTCGGCTTTATACCGAACTTCTCAAGTGTGGTGCTTATCTGGGGACCCCCACCGTGAATAATTACCACGTTTATCCCCACGTACTTCAAAAGAACCACATCCTTTGCAAAGGACTCTCTAAGCTCTGCCCTGCTCATGGCAGAACCGCCGTACTTAATCACAAACACTTTCCTGTGAAACTTCCTGATGTAGGGAAGCGC
>WFYI01000030.1 GCA_015490155.1 Aquificaceae bacterium
CCCTGTAAAGCTCAAGGTACCTTTCGCTAAGTTTTAGCTCTATAAACTCATCGTTTATGTAGGTTTCAAGCTCTCCATTGTCCAGTTCTATAACAGCATCTACCTTTCCTACCGAGTAAGCCGGCGTTTCCGGAAGTAGAGGTGATGCTCTAAGGTGTGAAAGCTCCCTTTTCATGTTCTCGTCAATCCTTCCCTCCTCTATGGATTTAAGGATTTCCCTTCTCTTTTCCCTGTCGTCGGGGTAAAGCTCTTCCAGCTGAATACAAACGAACTCCTCCAGGTTTTTAGAACCTATACCCAAAGGCTCAAGCCTCGCCACAAACTCCCGTATGTCCTCAACGTAATCAACAGAAACGCTAAACTTTTCCGCTATCTCTTCCACTTGTCCCACGAAAAACCCCTTCTCGTCGGTGCAGGATACTATCTCGAGGGCTATATCTACGTCTACACCGTCCAGCTCAGCCCTTATGTTCTCCAAGAGCTCCTCGTAAGGTGTCTTCATGTAAGGTATCTGCGGAGGTCTGTTTTCGTTCTCAAAACTAATCCCTTGGGGATACTTAAACCGGACACTTTCGAGGAACGGGTTTGATATCGCCTCTTCCTTCAGGAGGTTCTCGAACTCTGTGGAAGGGTAAAGTAGCACCTCCACCTGATTTTTAAGGAGAAGGTTGAGATTGAGCTTTAACCTGAGTTCTAAGTTCTGGTTTAGCATAAACCAAGCTCTTGCTTTAGTTCAGTGGGAACTCCGAAGTTATCCCTGAACTGCCCCTCTCCGAAGACCACGAACTTAGGAACCGTAAGCTCTTCTAAAGCCATGGGTCCCCTGGCGTGAATCTTGTCCGTTGATATTCCCATCTCTGCCCCCAGCCCGAACTCGTTTCCGTCTGTGTACCTTGTAGAGGCGTTCACGTAAACCGCCGCCGAGTCCACTTCCCTTAAAAATCTCATCGCCTTACTGTAATTTTCAGTAAGAATTGAATCCGAATGCTTTGAGCCATACTTATCTATAAACTCCATGGCTTCCTCAAGACTGCCCACCGTTTTGACAGCGAGGATTAGGTCTAAGAACTCCTCGTGGTAGTCCTCCTCAGCAGCCGGCTTTACGTTGAGGAAAGAGAGACTCGGTTCATTCTTTATAACTCTCAGGCTCTCTTCATCGCACCTGAGTTCTACTCCCGCCTTGCCTAAAAAGTAAGCCATCTTAGGCAAGAACTCTCCCAGAACGTCTCTATGAATTATCAGGTTTTCTATGGCGTTGCACACCGAGGGCCTCTGCACCTTGGCGTTATAGACTATGTCGTAAGCCTTGCTCAGGTCTGCTTCGTTGTCCACGTATACACTGCACACACCCTTGTAATGCTTTATCACGGGAACCCTTGAGTTTTCAGCCACAGCCCTTATCAAACCTTCTCCTCCGCGGGGAATGGCAACGTCAATCTTTCCTTCCATTTTAAGGAGTTCCCAGACTATCTCTCTCTCGGTTCTATCTATAAACTGGATAGCTTCCTCCGGGAAGCCCGTTTCCCTACAGGCTTGCTTCAGGATAGACACTAAGGCTTTGTTTGAGTTTACAGCCTCCTTCCCTCCTCTCAGGATTACGGCGTTGGAGGACTTCATGCAGAGGGAAGCAGCTTCAACGGTAACGTTCGGTCTTGATTCGTAAATTATAAGAATGACTCCGAGGGGAACCCTCATTCTTCCCACCTTCAATCCGTTGGGCAAGTTCCACGCCTTTATTATCTCTCCGACGGGGTCGGGCAAGGAGGCAACGTCTCTGAGAACCTTTATCATTCCGTCTATGCGCTTGTCGTTCAGAAGAAGCCTGTCTATCATCGCAGGCTTGAGACCGTTCTGCTTCGCGAACTCTATGTCCTTTTGGTTTTCCCCCTTTACAAATTCCCTGTTCTCCTCAAGAAGCTCAGCGGTTCTTATTAAAGTGCGGTTCTTTACCTCGGTTTTTAGGGAGCAGAGCTTCCTTAAAATACCCCTTGCCGGCTCAACTTTGTACTCTATATACTCCTTCAAGTCCTCTGAAACTGCACCCATACTTTTTCTATCCCTTAGATTTTAATTTATATCCCCATATCCTTAGCTTGCTCGTCAGTCAAAACCCGGTCTTCTTTCTTTTCCTCAGCTATGGAGCCACATTTATCCATGAGTTCCTTTAACCTCACGGGGGCTTCCGTGAGGGGCAGGCTTGAGTCGTATATCTCACCTTTGACGCCGCACTCCTTAAATGCCTCGTAGAGCATTTGAAGCCCCTTCTCAGCCTCGGGTCCGTTTCTTCTGACTACCCATATCCAGTCAGGGTCGAGCTTCCCTTCCTTCTTCAGGTCTCTTATGGCGTTGGCAACGCCCTCACCGAGAGTTACGTCTATCCTCGTGTTGTTTGCAGTTCCTCCGCAAACGAGAACCCCCTTTATTCCGGGCTTGGAAAGTATTATCTTCGTTATCCTGTACATCTTCTCCGCAGGGGGATTTCCTCCTATGTCCGTAAAGTTTGCGGGCTTCATGCCTATGGCGTAAGTCGTCTCTATCGTGACAGTGGAGCCTCCTCCACCGAAGGTCATCATAGCTATGTTTCCGTCCATCTCCACGTAAGAACCTGCCTTACCTCTGTGGTCGTCCTTATCGATTTCCGCTGCCGCGATTTCCCTTTCAGTAGGAGGTCTTTTGAGGGCTGTCCTGACACCGTAAATCTTTGCGGGAGGCACAGAGGCATCGTCGTCTATCTTGGCAACTGCGTCTAAAGCCATGACCCTTAGCTTTCCTCCCTTATCAACTATCGCAAGGGGGTTTATCTCTAAAAGCCTCGCCTCCGATTCCCAGAAGGCTCTGTACAGATTTGCGATTACCTCGGACAGCTGTCTCAAAGCTCCAAGGTACTCGTGGGGATAGCCGAGTTCTATCAGGTAGTTTCTTACCATGTGAGGGTAAAGCCCCTTCATTGGATTTATAGGGTATATACCTATTTTCTCGGGAGGAACCTCCTCTATGTCAACACCGCCTTCCAGACTCAGGGTTAAAACCGGAGACCTCGTTTCCGTCGAGTAGGTTACCGAAGCGTATATCTCCTTAAGTATGTTTGCCTTCTCAACTACCAAGACACCTACGGGCATCTCCCCGTAAACCGGGTATTCAAGAAGGGTATTGATTTCCTCTATGGCTTCCTCCGTAGAGGAACAGAGCTTTACCGCACCGGCTTTTCCTCTCTTACCCACAAGAACCTGAGACTTTACTACACATTCACCGCCCAACTGATTAACGAAGCTTTCAACTTCCTCGTTTACGTGGTCAACGAACAGGTAACGAGTCGTAGGAACTCCGTATTTTTTAAATATCTTGTCGTAAACTTCGTACTCGTAAAGGTCCATATCCTCATCCTCCAGAGGTAATTTTCAGCGGTTAAAAATTATAACCTGACTACCTCGCATTTAGTTTCAGGAAGATAGGGGCAAGTAGAGTGGTTACCGCAACTACGAAAACTATAACTGCGTAGGTAAGCTCGTCTATGGCGTTAAAACTCCTACCGAATTCCGCAAATATAAGACCCACCTCCCCACGCGGCATCATAGAAAGACCTATGTTCAACCTCTCTTTGAAACTTCCGGGAACCACAAAACCGGCAAGAACCTTTCCGATTATAGCCATAACTATCAGTGAGCCTGAGAAGACCCAGAAATGTGCCGAGGAAAAGTCTATGGCTTTTAGGTTAAGTGCAAGTCCTACGGAAACAAAGAACACTGGGGCTAAAGTCCATACGAGGGGGGTTATCCCCTCCTCTACCTTGTGAAGCACGTTCTCGTTAAGCCGTAGAGCTGCGGCAAAGGGTATAACAAAACGCCTTGAGAGGGCAAGACCTGCGGTGAAAGAACCGAGTATAGCGGGAGAACCAAACTTATGGGCGCCGTAGGCAAAAAGCAGTATAAGAGCCATCACCGAAGGTGGAATTATGTCCATATCCTTTGCCTTTACCGCAATCCACTGGAGAATCTTGGCAAGTATGTTGGCCACTATGGGTGCGAGAACGAAGAAGACGGCTATGTGCCATACGAGGTTTACGGTGGCGTCTAAATGAACCTCTTTGGTCTTAGAAAACTCGTAAAGGGCGGCGAGGATTATAACGCCCATTATGTCATCGAGGACAGCCGCTCCCAAGACTATCTGAGCGAACCTTTCCTTGTGTTTATTTAGGTCGGTGAGAACGCGCACCGTGATACCTATACTCGTGGCGGTCAGGGCTCCGCCTATAAAGAGAGAGCCTATCAGCGGTAGGTCGAAGAAGTAGTATGAGATTATAAAACCTCCGGCGAAAGGCAGAACTGCACCAACCGTAGCCACAGCCATAGCCCACAGTCCTACCCTCACGAGCATGTGTATGTCCGCTTCCAGACCCACTTCAAAGAGCAGTAGTATTACCCCCAGCTCTGCCAGAACCTTTATCGCATCGCTCAGCTCTATGAAACCGAGTAGGCTCTGTCCTAAAACTATACCGGCGAACACCTCACCCAACACCGGAGGTATGCCGAGCCTCCTGAATATGGTTCCGAAAATCTTTGCGGAGACGAGAATTATAGAGAGATGTAAAAAGAGAGTGTTTATGTCTATCGCTGCTCCACCGCCCTCTCCTATGCTCATAATGAGCTATTATACAAATTTTCTTTACATGTTAAGATTTTTCTAAAGCTATGTTCAGGGAAAAGATAAATAGATTTCACTTCGTAGGGATAGGCGGCATAGGCATGAGCGGGATAGCCCAAATACTCATAGACATGGGCTACGAGGTCTCAGGTTCCGACATAAAAGAGAACAAAAACACAACCTTCCTGAGACAGAGAGGGGCAAAGGTACACATAGGGCATAAGAGGGAAAACGTCGAAAAGGCTCAGGTGGTAGTTTACTCCTCAGCGGTATCTCAGGATAACGTTGAAATTAAAAGGGCAAAGGAGCTGGGAATTCCTATCATATCAAGGGGAGACATGCTCGCAGAGCTTTTCAGGGTCAAGGAAGGTATAGCGGTAAGCGGAAGTCACGGGAAGACTACCACCACCTCCATGCTCGCCCACATACTCCACGACCTCGGCTACGACCCCACGGTAATAATCGGCGGCATACTGAAAAAGTTCGGAAGCAACGCAAGGCTTGGGGACAGCGAACTCATGCTCTCCGAAGCTGATGAGAGCGATGGTTCCTTTCTCAAACTCTCTCCTGTTGTGGCGGTTGCCACAAACGTAGACAGGGAACACCTTGACTTTTACGGAAGCTTTGAAAAGGTAAAGGAGGCTTTTAGAGAGTTCTTATCAAAGGTTCCCTTTTACGGCTTTGCGGTTCTCAACCTCGACGACGATAACCTGAGTGGCTTACTGCCTCACTTGGACAAAAGGGTAATAACGTACGCCATAAAAGAAGATGCTACGGTAAAAGCTAAAGACCTGAGCATAAAAGACGGCACCTACTCTTTTAGTTTAATTTACGAAGGCAAAAACATGGGTAGAGTTCATCTGGGAATTCCCGGAAGGCACAACGTTTACAACGCCCTTGCCGCCGTGTCAGTAGCCCTTCAGATAAGCGATGATTTTAAAAAGATTACCAACTCCCTTCGGGAGTTTACAAACGCAGAAAGAAGATTAGACTTTAAGGGCTTCGTGGAAAGCGTTCCCGTTTACGACGACTACGGACATCATCCCACCGAGATAAGGGCTGTGGTGGAAGCTGTAAGAGAGCTTCACCCTGAAAGGGAAGTCTTCCTCGTGCTTCAGCCCCATAGGTACTCTCGCACATACCTCCTATTCGAGGATTTCGTAAAGGTTCTCAGCGGAGTTAGCAAGAAGATAATCACGGATATATACCCTGCGGGAGAGGAAAACACCTACGGTGTTAGCGCCCGTGAGCTTTCGGAGAGGAGCGGAGCCATGTATGCTCCCTCAAAGGATAAGGTATTCGAGTTGATAAACAGGAACCTCGGCGAAGATGTACTACTGTTCATGGGTGCAGGAGACATATCCAAGTGGTGTAGTGAGTTCGTGTCCACCTACTCTAATACTTCTTCGTCATCAGTCCCGAGGTACTCACCGCTCTGAACCTCTATCAGTTCAAGGGGAACCCTGCCCACATTTTCTATACCGTAGGGCGTAGATTTCGGGACAAAGTAGCTTTCGTTCTCGTGCAGAAAAACAGTTTCTCCACCAACGCTGAGCTTTGCAGTTCCCTTTAAGACTACGAGATGCATAGTCCTGTGATGGTGCCTCCTTAACGGAGTTCTCTGAGATGGTTTCATAAGTATTTTCCGTATTTTAAACCTGTCTCCTTCATCAAGCAGGGTGTAAACCCCGTGGGGCGTGTAGGACGATACGTGTTCCTTAATTCTACTATCTCCCAACTTCTTTAGCTCTCCCACTACCTCCTTTACCCTTTGGGAGTCCTCCTTAGAAACTATCAGAGTTACATCCTCGGTGTTCACGAGGAGAAAATCACTAAGCCCTATGCTAACTACGAGTTTACCGTTGGTCGTAAACAGTAGAGAGTCACTCACGTCTAACGGCATAACACTGCCCTTAAGGGCGTTGTTGTTCTCGTCCTTAGAGAGACTGTCAAATACAGCCTTCCAAGAACCTACATCGCTCCAGCCAACGCTCATGGGTACGGCGGCTATGTTATCGGTCTTCTCGAGTATGGCATAATCGAAAGATATACTCTCAAAACTTGGGAACCTTTCCAAGAACTCGCCCTTATTCAGGGAGAACTCTATATCAGGCATAAGTTGTCTGTAATCTCTGAGTATCCTGTCCAGTCTGAAGAGAAATATACCGCAGTTCCACAGATGTTCACCGCTTTCAAAATACTCCTTAGCCTTTTCGTAGTCAGGTTTCTCTTCAAACCGCTCTACAATATAACCTCCTTCTACAGCTTGCCCTGTTTTGATGTAGCCAAAGCCTGTCTCAGGGTAGCTCGGCTTTTCACCAAAAAGCACTATGTATCCCTGCTTCGCAAGGTCAAGCCCCCGAGCTACCGCTTCCTTAAATCCTTCAATATTACTTATAAGATGGTCTGAGGGTAGGACTAAGACCTTTTCCTCCGGTGAACAGTTTTCCTCCAAAAGCGCTTTTACCCCTAAGGCTATCGCAGGAGCTGTGTTCCTACCAACAGGTTCGGTAAGTATTTTTACTCCCTGAAGACCTATCTCCTCAAGCTCGTTTCTGACTATCCACTCGTACTTGCTTCCGCTTACGAGGTATATGTCTTCCTCGTTTCCTACAAGCTCAATAGCTCTCTTAACCGTCTCCTGAAAGAGAGAGTTATCGGAAAAAATTCTTACGAATTGCTTCGGAAAATTCTCTCTGGACAGAGGCCACAGCCGTGTTCCGCTTCCTCCACAAAGTATAAATACCTTCATTCAATTGAAAATTCGGACTACCCTGTAATAGGTATCCCTCTGAGCGGGGGTAAATCCCGCATCCTTTATAGCATTAACCATATCCTCAACCTTCGGTATGCTCACCTTGAAGTCCGTTGAAGATATAACATTCTCCTCTATCATCACGCTACCGAGGTCGTTGGCACCGAAGTGAAGCCCCACGGGACCTATCTGCATGGTTTGGGTAACGTGGGAGCTTTGAACATTCTCGAAGTTATCGAGGAATATCCTTGAAAGGGCAAGAACCTTCAGGTAGTACACCGAAGAAGCGGTCTCAACGTAATCAAGCTCCGTGTTGCCCTTCTGGAAAGTCCAAGGTATGAAGGCGGTAAAGCCTCCCGTCTCATCCTGAATTTTCCTGACTCTGCTCAGGTGTTCAATTATGTTCTCTATGCTTTCCAAGTGTCCAAACATCATGGTAGCTGTTGTAGTCATGCCGAGTTCGTGGGCTGTCCTGTGAACCTCCTCCCACTCCTCCACGGAACACTTCCCCGGGGATACCTTGTCCCTCACCTCTTGGGAGAGAACCTCCGCTCCTCCTCCGGGAACAGACATAAGCCCTGCTTCCTTAAGTCTGCGAAGGACTCCCTTTATAGGCATCTTCTCTAACTTTGATAGATAGACTATCTCAGGCGCGGAAAAGCAGTGTATCTGCACCTGCGGAAACTTCTCCCTTATGGCGGAAATCATCTCCTCGTAGAAGCTTAGGGGAAGGTCTGGGTTTATACCACCTTGCATAAGGAGTGTGGTTCCTCCCCACTCAACAAGCTCTTTGACCTTGTTAAGTATAGTCTCTATGTCAAGCGTGTAGGCGTCCTCGTCGCTCTTTCTCCTGTAAAAGGCACAGAACTTACATCCCGCTATGCAAATATTCGTGTAGTTCACATTTCTATCTATTACGAAGGTAACTATACCCTCCGGGTGTTTTCTCTTTCTAACGAGGTTTGCTAAAGTCCCTATCTCCGGCAGTGACAGGCTTTTGTAAAGCTCAAGGGCTTCCTCCGGGGAAAGCCTCTCACCTTCTAAAACCTTATCTTTAACAAAATCTATAGAAACAGCCCTCATCTTAGCCTCCTGTTCAAGACCTATTTAAAATTTAATCATACCTGAGACCTTTCATACCCGTCAGACAGTCTTTCATCTCGCCTATGAACTCCTGGACAAAGGGGCTTTCGTAGTTTAGGACTTCCTCGGGAGTTCCCTCTACAACTATCTCACCTTTACGAATGAGGATTACCCTGTCCGATATTGAGAAGGCGGAAATCATGTCGTGGGTTACCACTACGGCGGTTATCCCAGTTTTCCTGTTTAGCTCAAGCACGAGCCTGTCTATAACCCGGCTCGTTATGGGGTCAAGCCCGGAGGTCGGTTCGTCGTATATTATCAGGTCAGGTTCGGTAGCCATAGCCCGTGCTATAGCTACTCTCTTTTTCATACCTCCAGAGAGTTCGGAAGGCATAAGGTCTAAGACGCTTTCGTCAAGATTGACCAGCCTCAGCTTTTCAAGGGCTATCTCCCTTATCTCTTTTGGTTTTTTGTTCGTATGTTCAAGGTAGTAGAAACCTACGTTTTCCCAAACCTTCAAGCTGTCAAAGAGCGCACCCTCTTGGAAGACATAACCGATTCTTTTCCGTAGAGAATCAAGCTCGCCAAAAGTCAAAGCCGACAAATCTTCCCCGAACAGATAAACCTTTCCCTTGGTAGGTTTCCAGAGACCCACTATCAGCTTGGTTATTGACGTTTTCCCGCTTCCGCTTCCTCCTATTATCGAGAAAATCTTACCCTTTGGAACGTTAAAGGATATGCCCTTTAGTATCTGCCTGCCCTCTATCTCTTTACAAACGTTCTCAAGCCTTACCACAAAATCCAAGTTATAGTCCCCCGTGCAGGTAGGGATTAAACTTGCGCTCGTAACCTATCGTGGTCTCGTCGTAGTGTCCGCACACAACCAGAACATCATCTTCAAGCTCCGAGAAGATTTTATCTAAGGAGCTTTTGAGTGCCTCAAGACTGCCACCGGGTAAATCCCATCTACCCACGCCTCCCTTAAATAACAGGTCTCCGGCTATCAAAACCTTTTCCTCCTCAAAGTACAGACAGCAGGAGCCGGGCGTATGTCCCGGCGTGTGTATTACCCTTAGTTTGGTATTGCCAAAGCTATACTCCGTACCTTCCTCAATAAACTCGTCGGGTTCAGGACACCTGACAGCACCTATGTGGGAGGCGAACCCTCTCCACAGTTCGTCGTTTATTAAAAACACGTCTTCCTTGTGCAACATGAATGGGACATTAAAAAGCTCTTTGATTTTACCCACCTGACCCACGTGGTCTATATGTCCGTGGGTGTTAACTATGGCTTTCAATTTGTATTCTTTGAGGACATCCACAAGCTTATCCGCATCTGCTCCCGGGTCAATCACTATGGCTTCCCCAGTATCTTCGTCCACCACTATGGAAGAGTTAACCTGCAGTGGACCAACCGGGACGACCTTGAGGAGCATAACCTTAAAAGTCTTCCTCTTTTGCCTTTTTCTTTATCTTCACGGGAGGCTCAACGTCAACGTCGTACCCTTCCTTGGCAGCCTTGTACCCTAAGAATCCCCCCGCGGCAGCACCCGCACCGAGCAGGATAGCCTCGGCACAGGAACTTAGAAACACGGTTGCAGACAGTCCGAGAGCCAAAATCAATTTTGACTTCATAGCACATATATTTTAACTTTTATAGAGCCATGCGTGAGCTTCTTTTTGACAGCTCTTTTACAGCTATAGATTTGGAAACTACAGGTTTTGACGTAAACCACTCGGAGGTTATAGAGATTGCAGCCGTGAAAGTAGAGGGAGGAGTTATAACAGAAACCTTCTCCTCTTTGGTAAATCCGGGATTTTTCATATCGCAAAAAATCAGGGAACTTACCGGAATAACCAACACTATGCTCGTTGGGAAACCCCCAATACACGATATCTTGCCGGACTTTCTAAAGTTCGTAAACGGTGATGTTATAGTAGCTCATAATGTAGAACAGGATATAAGGTTCTTGAAAAAGTACTTGAAAGGTAGATTTAAAGTCCCCGCGTTATGCACGCTAAAGCTCTCCCGAAAGCTCGTACCCGGGCTTGTAAGCTACACCCTTGACTCACTTGCAGACCACTTTAGCATAAGTAGGGAAAGAAAACATAGGGCTTTGGACGATGCACTCACCACAGCTTACCTGTTCCTGGAACTCCTTAACCTCCTTTGGAACAACTACGGTATAGGCGATTACCTGAGCATAAAACGGCTGGCGAAGGTATGAAACCCTCTGCTATACTCTGGAGCGGCGGCAAGGACAGTTACCTCTCCCTTAAATTGGCACGGAGCAGGGGCTTTGAGGTTAAAACCGCTCTGAGCTACATAAATCAGTATTCTAAGAGACTCCTTACCAGCTACATAAAGGAACGGGTTGTTCAAAAGCAGGCAGAGTCTCTCGGGTTAAACTTTCTGCCCGTTTACTGTAGTAAGAGGAAGAATAATATCCTTGATAGATTGGAGGAAAGATTAAAAGAGCTTGATATAAACTACCTGATAACCGGGAACGTGGAAGATAGAGAGTTCAAATTCATACTCGAAAGGCTGTGCAAGCCCCTTGATATAAGGGTAGTCAACCCCCTGTGGTTTTATAGCCCTGAAGTCATATTGGAGCGCTTGAAAAGAGATAAGGCTCTTATAGTTTGTTCTAAGGTTAAGGCTCTCGTAGGGAGGCTTCTGGATGCTGAAACTATTGGGTACCTGCGTGACAAAGGGCTATCCCTTACAGGTGAAGGCGGGCTATATCAAAGCTTTATTGCAACCTCGGAGAACTATAAGCTTTCAAAAAAGCTCCTTAAAAGGGGGTTTTACAGGTGTGTGGAGGTTGAGATATGAGGGTCTTTATAACGGGTGCTACGGGTTTCGTCGGTAGACATATAGTCAGGAAGCTCTTAGAAGAAGGGTACGAGGTTCACGCCGGCGTAAGAAACTTAGGGAAGCTCAAGTCCCTGTTTGATGATAAAGTAAAGGGCTACGAAGTGGATTTCGCCTCAAAGGAAAAGGTGAGAAAAGTCTTAGCGGACTCAAACCCTGAGTATCTTATCCACCTGATAGGAATACTCTTTGAGGAAAGGAGGAAAGGGATTACCTTTTACAAGGTTCACACCTTATTTTCAGAAAACTTGTTCTCCGTAGCCAAAGAGCTATCCGTAAAAAAGGTCGTGTTTATGAGCGCCTTGGGAACGGACGACGAGGCTCCTTCGGTGTACCACCAAACCAAGAGATTGGCTGAGAAATACCTGACGAGCTCCGGACTTAACTACACCATATACAGACCCTCCATGATACTGGGCCCTGAACAGAGGCTGTTCTCCGACATGGATAAAATAACCAAGCTTATACCGATAGTAGCTCTGCCGGGCGGAGGTAACTACAGATTCCAACCCGTGGACGTGCGGGACGTAGCCTGTGCCTTCACTAAAGCCTTGGAGGACCCGCAAACGGACGGGAAGACATTTGAGCTGTGCGGGAGCAGAGCGGTTACCTTCAAGGAGCTTTTGGAGGATACCTTCTCCCTGCTCGGTAGGAGAGTTCTAATGCTCCCTCTTCCGAAGAGGCTTATGTTTTACATGGGCAAGCTCGTAGAGAGTGTTGTTGAACCCCCTCCCTTTTCCTCAGACCAGATTTTAATGATGTGGAGAGACAATGTATGCTCCACTCAAGCTCTGAAGGAAGTGTGTAGTAAGCCTCCAATACCCTACGAGGAATCACTGGAATGGGCGGTTAGGGGTTATCTTAGTAAATAGGGATGCTTGTACTGAAATCCCCCGCAAAAGTAAACTTGGGCTTGTGGATTTTGGGTAAAAGGGGCGACGGGTACCACGAGATACTTACCCTCTTTCACGAGATAGATTTGTCCGATGAAATCTACATAAGTGAGGGTAGGCTTGAGGTCAGAACCAATACGGGGATTTCCCAAGAGGAAAACTTAGTTTACAGGGGGATAAAGCTGTTTGAGGAGATAACGGGTATTGAGGTAAATCTCTCGGTATTCATAGAAAAGAGAATCCCCGAGGGTGGCGGGTTAGGAGGTGGAAGTTCTAACCTCGCAACGGCGCTTAAGGCTGTGAACGAGCTTTACGGCAGTCCCCTTAACTACGAAGAGCTGAAAGAGCTTCTTTTACGGCTATCCTCGGACGCTCCCTTCTTTTTGCAGGGAGGCTCAGCTCTGGGCAGGGGTAGAGGGGAAATACTTGAACCCATAGAA
>WFYI01000031.1 GCA_015490155.1 Aquificaceae bacterium
GCAGACATATCCGCTCCCTCGGTAGCCTTAGCCCATGCGATAGGCAGGCTCGGTTGCACCGCCGCCGGGTGCTGTTACGGTAAGCCCGTAGCTGACGCGCCCTCAAACTCCGTAGGCATCCACTTTATGGATAAGTTCCCTTTCTTTTACGTGGTTTTCCCTCAAGGGGGGACTGCACCCTACGGCGTACCCCTGTATCCCACACAACTTATGGAGTTCGTAGGAAACTTGTTGATATTCGGAATACTCCTGTTGGTCTATGCAAAGAAGAAGGTGGACGGTGAAGTTTTCGCCCTGTACCTGCTCCTTTACGGTGCGGAGAGGTTCTTCCTTGAGTTTTACAGGGGAGTTACGCCGCCTATCCCCGGTTTGGGGCTTACGTGGAATCAGGTTGTCTCACTTCTTCTGATTCTCGGCTCTATATCCCTTTTCTTCGTGCTGAGGAGAGTTCCCGCTCGCGCAGTGTAACCCTAAGCCTGTAATCTGCGAGTATTCTCAAATAATCCCAATTGAGATGGGGGTCTCTCATGGGGCAGGCATAAGGGGAGTTTAGGAGTTTTTGTTTCTCATTTTTATTGAGAGGTTTAATAGGAGCTTTCAGAGAGGCTACCGTTCCTCCCCTCTTGCGACCCACGGGTTCGGAGCTACCTACCTTGAAGCCCAGCTCGTAAAGGGAACTTCTAACGGACAGTGAGCTGGTGTAGGATACCCATACGCCCTCCTCCTTCATGTACTCCTTTACACACCTTAAAAAGTCGTAAGTCCACATCTCAGGGTTTCTGTAGGGAGAGAAGGGGTCGTGAAAGACCACATCCGCCTTGAAGTTCCCGATACTTCCTATCGTCTTTCTCGCATCTCCGAGCATTAGCTCAAAACTTATACCTTCGTCTCTCAGTTGGTCAGGGTTCTCTAAAAGTCCCCCGTGGTAATTTCCAAACTGACCTTGTAAAGGTGGTACTTTATTTGGGAGTTCCTTCTCAAGGGATATAATCCTTACACAGATATTTCTGTTTACTTCCTTCAGCAGCGTGAGGGCAACGGCAACGTTGTACCCGAGACCGAAGCCGATGTCCAGAATGCTTATCTCCTCAAGCTCCCTTGCTTTTTTAAGAATGCCGGAGGGTTTCACGAACTTATCCACGCACTCCCTTACCGCTCCCGCGGTTACGCTGTGGTAAGGCTCTCCGTATTCTTCGTGGATTAGGGTAAGTGAGCCGTCACGGGTTTGTACCCACCCGCTTTGGGCTTCCCGCCGGAGCCACCTATTCAGGTCTGCGAGCGCGGACTTAAACTCCTTGTCGCTTAAATTAACCCCGAGTTCCGATGCGGTATCAAGCAGTGCGTCTTTTAAGGCTGTCTTGACCGGCAAGCTCACCGATTATCTCCCGCAGCCTCCATTTACGGGGAAGCTCTCCCATGAAGACTATATCCTCTTCTGAGTAATCCTCGTCTTCCCTGTGAACTAAAAGAACGGGAGTGGTGGCTATACCGAGGTAAGTAAAAGTGTCTAACATCTCGTACATGTCCACTTCTTCCCACTCAAAATCTATCTCATTCTGAAGCTCTCTAAGTATTTTCTTGGCAACCTCACAGCGAGGGCATACCTCCTGCGTCACAAGGACAAATTTCATGCTCGCACCTCCGTGAGGAAAAATCTAAATCGGGAATACAGATATTCCCTGATATTCCTTATGTTCCGAATTCCCAAGAGGCTAAGTACTCCTTCTGCTCTTCAGTCAGCTCATCTATCTCCACGCCAAGCGCCTTGAGTTTTAGTCTTGCCACCTCAAAGTCAAGTTCATCGGGAACCTTGTAAACTCTCTTTTCTAAGCTTTGGTGGTTTTTGTATATGTATTCCGCGGACAGAGCTTGGTTTGCGAAGGACATGTCCATAACTTGTGCAGGGTGCCCCTCTGCAGCGGCTAAGTTTACGAGCCTACCTTCCGCGAGCAAGTAAAGGCTCCTACCGTCTTTGAGTTTGTATTCCTTTACATTCTCCCTAATTTCCCTAATTTCCACCGCCATGTCCTCAAGGGCTTTCACGTTTATCTCAACGTCAAAGTGTCCGGAGTTGCACACTATGGCGCCGTCCTTCATAACTTCAAAGTGATGTTTGTCTATGACGTTCTTGTTCCCCGTTACCGTGACAAAGAAGTCTCCCAGCTTTGCCGCTTCTGTCATAGGCATAACCCTAAAGCCGTCCATACGTGCCTCTAAGGCTTTCAGGGGGTCTATCTCGGTCACTATGACCTCCGCGCCCATTCCCTTGGCTCTCATAGCTACGCCTTTGCCACACCAACCGTAACCTGCTACCACGAAGGTTGAGCCGGCTATGAGCCTGTTGGTCGCCCTGAGTATCCCATCTATGGTTGATTGTCCCGTTCCGTACCTGTTGTCAAAGAGGTGTTTTGTGTAGGCGTCGTTTACAGCTATAACAGGGAACATGAGTTGTTCCTTTTCAGCCATAGCCTTCAGCCTTATAACCCCCGTTGTGGTTTCCTCCGTACCGCCGTAAACGTTGGGTATGTAATCCCTGAACTCCTTGTGCAGGGTAGAAATCAAGTCCGCGCCGTCGTCCATGGTTATGTGGGGCTTGTTGTTCAAAACAGCCTTTATGTGGGAGTAGTAGGTTTCTCTGTCCTCTCCGTGTATGGCAAACACGGGTATGTCGTAATCCTTTACGAGAGAGGCGGCTACAT
Organism: Aquificaceae bacterium; assembly: GCA_015490155.1. GTDB lineage: Bacteria > Aquificota > Aquificia > Aquificales > Aquificaceae > WFYI01. The sequence goes on from WFYI01000031.1 coordinate 2,700, forward strand.
CGTCCTGTGTGGATAAAGGATTAGAAGCCGTAAGATAAACCTCTGCACCTCCGGATTTGAGCGTTATCATCAGGTTTGCCGTCTCCGTGGTAACGTGCAGGCAGGCTCCTACCCTTACACCTTTAAGGGGCTTTTCCCTTTCAAACCTCTCCCTTACCTGCCTGAGAACGGGCATATCTTTTTCCGCCCACTCAATCCTGAGCTTACCCTTTTCCGCAAGACCTAAATCCTTAACATCGAAGTCCATTCTTACCTCCGCCTGAAAAAAGATTAGAAAATTATACCCCGAATATGAGCAAGACCACATAAACCTAAGAAGCACCGATTAAATTTCATAATCATGTTTGGAAAGCTTTTTAGAAGAAAAAAGGAAGAGGAAGACCCAAAACCGGAACAGGTTGTAGAAGCCCAAGATGAAGAGGGAGCTGTAGAACAGCAGGAAGAAGAGCCGGAAAAGAGACCACTCTTACCTGCGGAGTTGGAAACCTTTAAGAAGGCTATGGGAATTACTCCCCATAACTACTGGACTTGGGCTGCAAGAACCAACAACTTTAAGCTCATAACCGACGGAAAATACATATGGGTCGAGGGCTACGAAGAACACATAGGTAAGAGCCTGCCCATGACCGAGCAGAGAGCCTGGAGCTGGGAGTTCGTGAGGGATAGGTTGGCTACCTTCGGAGATTGAGCAAAGCGTCAAGCGACCTGGGCTTGGAGAAGTAAAAGCCCTGGAAGAAGGTACACCCAAGCTCGTGTAAAAGTTCTACCTGCTCCGCCTTTTCAACTCCCTCCGCGACCGTATAAAAGCCAAGCTCCCGGGCTAAGGTGATGACTACCTTTACTATTGAAAGGTCTTTCCTATCCTCAAGTATGTCGTCGATAAAGCTTTTGTCTATCTTCAAACCGCTTACGGGGAAGTCCTTTAAGTACTCAAGGGAGGAGTATCCGGTTCCGAAATCGTCTATGTGTATCCTGAAGCCGATTTCGTGAAGCCTCTCCAAAATCCTTGCCGCTCTTCTCCTTTCCCTTGCTATGGTATTCTCCGTTATCTCAAAGGCAACGTTGCCACTTACGTCTGAGAAAATGTCCACCAATAGACTTATTAGGTTCCTATCTTCAAACTGCACTGGGGACAGGTTTATGGATACGAACACTTCTTCACCGAATTCTGCTATCAGTTTCTCGATGTCCTGTCTTATAACCGGAAACAAAACCTCTCCGAGTTCTATGATTTGCTTTGTGTTTTCCAGTATGGGAATGAACTTCACAGGTGGTACCTCTCCGAGGTCGGAGCTTTTCCACCTTGCAAGGGCTTCGAAACCTACGGGCTGTCCTTTCCCGTAAGTGTGTATTCCCTGATATACGGGGTAAAACTCCCCGTTCTCGAAGGCACTTTTCAACCTTCCGGTGAGTATAACGAACTCAAGAGCTTCTTCGTCAAGCTCTCTGTGGAAGAACTTGACCTTCACCTGTTCACTTTTTGCCTTTGTTAAGGCGAGGTCTGCTTTTTCCAACAGCTCTGTAGCCGTGTCCGCATCGGAGGGGTATATGGATACGCCTGCTGTTAGAGATACATCGATGGATATGTTCAGTACGCTCAGCAAGTCTTTGAAGTTATCCATTATTCTGTTCATAACGTAAATTACATCTTCTTCGTCTCCTACATCAGCCAAGGCTACTGCGAATTCGTCCGCTCCCACCCTCGAGACTATGTCACCCGGTCTTAAAAGCTCAGCTATTCTATGTCCCACCGAGTAAAGAACCTTATTACCCACCTCCTCACCGTAGGTATCGTTTATTATCGAAAAGTTGTCTATATCGACTACTGCCACGGCAACAAACCTTTTCTTTAACTTTGCAAGCTCAATAGCCTCTTTCAATTTTTCTATAAAAAGTGTTCTGTTGGGAAGGTTTGTTATTGGGTCGTAGAACATACTCTTGTTAAGTTTTTCCTCAAGGACTCTTTCCTTTGTAATGTCTTTACCTATCCCTATAAAGTTCACTATCTTACCGCTTTCATCTTTTATGGGGGTTATGGTCGCGTATAGCATAAAATAATCGCCGTTTTTCTTCCTATCCGTAATTATGGTGGTGAACTCTTTACCGCTACGGATTGTGTCCCACATCAGCTTGTAGGTTTCCGATGAGTAAATGTTCTCATCAAGGATAGGCACCTTCCTGCCGTAAGCTTCTTCTTTTGTATAACCTGTTATCTCTGTCAGGGCGTCGTTTGCATAGATTATCCTGCCCTCGACATCCGTGATAACTATTAGGTCTTTAGACTTATCAACAGCCTTTTTGAACCTCTGTAGTTCTTCCATGAGAATTTTTCTTTTTGTTATGTCCCGTACGAACACGAGGCTGAATATCTTATTTTCTATGTTCACCGGTGTGGCTAAAATCTCGGCGTATATCAAGCTCCCGTCAGCTTTTATGAGCTTTTCTTCTAACGGTGGTACCTTCTTACCCGAGTAAACCCGTTTTACCCTGTTCTTGATTTCTTCGACTATCCTCTCTTCCTTTACTACAAAGTCCCATATACTTCTACCTATGAGTTCCGCTCCCTTTTCGTATCCTAACATGGAGGCAAAAGCATCGTTGGCATAGACGACCCTGTTATCTCTGTGAAGTACTATCCCCTCCGGTGCCTCGTTGAATACAGCCCTTAACAACTCTCCGCTTTCCCTGAGCCTTCTTTCTAACTTCTTCTGATGAACTAAAAAGCCCAACTCATCGGCGAGTATGCGTGCGGTAAGTACTTCCTCCTCGGAAAACTCGTGGGGCTTATCGTAGTAAAGCATAAACTTTCCTATGGCCCTGCCCCTGTAAGTTATGGGTATAAAAGCCATAGCCCTGATGCCCTCTTTGAGAATAACCTCCCTATGCTTGCCAAGCTCACTGCTGGTTTCCACATCTGTTATAAATAAAGGTTCGGGATTTTTCTCCCCGAACACCCAGGGCGTATGTCCTTCCACATTTTTTCTGTACTCTTGGGATATGCCCTTCCATGCCTTGAACTCCATATGCTTTTGCTCGTTAAAGAGTAGTATGGAGGCTCTGTTTACACCGAACACCTCGGTTATACCTTCAATAACCTTCCGGTAGACCTCTTTAAGGGTCTTAGCTCTGTTTATAGAGCTTGTTATTCTGTATATTGCGTATAACTTTCCCTCAAGCCTTTCGTTGTCCGTCTCTCCCATATTTATTTAAGGTTTTATAACCTATATAAACCTATATAATAACATCGTTTGTTTTTTATAACTTTTTACCTAATTCGTATCTTTATCACCTTTATTTAAGTATTCCCTTGCCGTTACGTTCTCCGGGTCTAAAATGAGAATGTCCCTAAATATAGATGTAGCCTCTTTTTCCTTTCCCGCTGCCATTTTAAGCAACGCTAACTCCGTAAGAAATTGAACATCTGTAGGATACACAGCAAGCATCTTTATAACTACCTTCATCGCAGAGTCGAGTTTTTTCTGTTTTCTGAGGGAAAGAGCTAGCCTGTAGTTTGCGTAGTAGTTGTAAGGTGCAAAGCTGAGTATGTTGTAGCAAACCTTTTCGACTTGGGCAAACTTTCCCTGAGCGAGAAGCGGCAGTGTGTACCCCAGCTTAGCTTCGATGGAATAAGGGCTTACCTTCATAGCTTTTTCGTAGTGGTACAGGGAGTTGGCGTACTTGCCTTTCAGGTAGTATAACCAGCCAAGTCTTAGGTTCGGTGTGTAGGCCTCCGGAAATTTGTCGTAAACGGGCATGATAGCCTTTATTGCGTTGTCGTAGTCCTGGACACTTTCGTACTGGTAGGACTTGTGGTAAGCCTCTTTTATGTCCTCATAAGAGAGAGAGAGAAGGAAGGGGGAAAAGAGAAGCAAGATAACCCCTAAGAGTTTCTTACCCCTTCTGCCTCGCATTTAGAAGGTATACCCCAAGGAAAGCAGTGTCGTTGTAAGTGAAGAGGTTTTGTCCTCTCCGGGATACTTGAAGTTGTCTTGGAATAGTGTGAGCGATACGCTTGCCTTTGGGTGAAAGATGTACTTGGCGGAAAGTCCGTACCCGCTCGTTCTCTTCTCTGCAAAGTTGTAGACCACAAAACCTCCGTACCTAACCGGAAACAGCTGTGTTCCTATATATCCAAACCCGCTTAAAACCCACTTTTGGTAAGAGTAGGTAGCCGTGAACTCCACCGAGAAGTGGTTTTTGTCCCAGCCTACGTCCCTAGATACCCTAATGAAGTAAGGTTTAAGCTCCAAGTAAAGAGAACCCGTTCCCATGTTTTCCTTTACGTAGGCTCCAACCTTGGGATTGAGTTGGTAAACGTAAATACCCTTGTCCGTTCCGAAGCCGGAGTTGTAGGGATGGTCGGGGTAGTAGGTAACGTACGCCTCAAGCCCGGCGTTCCAGCTCAGGGGAACGTAGTACAGAAGCTCTCCGAAAACCGTAACAGCGTTGTCCGTAGCGTCGTCGTTGTTGATTATGTAGTGTAGACCTCCCCTGAGCTTGTAGTTGCTTAGGGAGTAATTGGTATAGGAAAGTGTGAAGTCGTACTGCCTGAGTTTGAAGTTCGTGTTCCTGTACTTTATTGTTAGGTAGTCTGCCGAAAACTCGGTAACGTGTTCCTTACCGTGTGTGTAGTAAAGGTGTGTTCCCATGTAATAACCGCTTTTCTTTACCGGAGAGTCTTTGTAAATCAAAGGTGTAAAGGAAGTTACTATGTCAAATCTCCCCGTACCTTCCACAGCCAGCGAACTCGCTGTAAATCCTGCAAGTGCCAAAACAAGAGCCTTTTTAAGCATCGTCCATACCTCCTATAAACGTTTCTTTAAGCTTCAACTCTAACCTGCCCACCCTTACCCTTTTAAACCCGAGTGTGTTGTCTATCTCTACCTCTGTCGGTATCTCTTCCCCGACGAGCGGCGGTAATATTTTACCCCGTAAACTCTTTCCTCCTTCGTAAATTTTACCTCTGTACTCGGTGCTAAAAACCCTGTGATTGAAGGAGGAAAAGAACAGTATGGCGGCTCTTTTGTAGGGATTCAAAGAGACGTTTAGAGGTACGTAATCTTCCCATTCTACACCTTCCTTTTCCACGAGCGGTATTCTGGGCGCGGCGAGAAAAAGTAGCTTTAAGTATGGGTCTTTTCCCTCGAACCTGTAAAAATAGAAAGTTCCTTCGTGTTTACCGAAGTACAGCTTCCCTTTCTCACTTTCAAAGAAAAAGGAGCCGTCCACGTCCATGTTTACCTTGAACATCAGCTCTCCAACCTTAGCGTCCTCCTCCCATGCTTCGTAAACGAACTCGTTACCTATAGCGAAAGCCAATCTGTTACTCAAGTGTTTGCTGGTATACGCCGGAGAGAGCCTACTTCCTTTTTTGGGTAAGAAGTTTGAAAAAAACTTCCCGTCGGATATGTAGTCCACGAAGCTGAAGGGTAGGGTCGGACTGTTAGGTTCCGGCATACTTTGAACCTGAATATGTATGTGGGGCTGAGGAGAGTACCCGGAGTTTCCGCATAATCCCAATAGCGTTCCAATCTCAACCCAATCTCCCTCCTTTACCCTTATAGAGCTCTGGGAAAAGTGGGACAGTTCAACGTAAAAACCCCTTTCGTCGTAGATAACCACCAAGTTCCCCCAGTTGTTCTCCTTGTCAACCTTGCCTATGGGGTTATCCGGCAGGTCTGAGACTACTCTAACTACCCTACCCCTTACGGGGGAGAGAACGGGCTTCCTGAACGCATAGTAGTCTTCGAGGTTTTCTCCGCTGTTTGAGAAGCTCTTACCTCCTTCGTCAGTGATTATAAAGTCGTATGCGTACTTCCAAATCCCCTTGTGAGTCCACTCGTCGTCGAACCCCTGCCACACAGTCCACTCACCTGCAAAGGGAAGATGTATTCCCCTCTCTGTTCCCCTGAACCTTTTTATGTAAGTCAGGTAGTAATCAAGTGTTCCCTCGGGGGTTTTTCTTATGTACCTTGCTATCATGGGGAAGTTTACAAGTCCGAGCACGTAAAGCATGGACAGAGATGTGAAGTTGAAGGGCAGTGTAAAAGCGGGAATTCCGTATATAGACCAGAAGCTCTTTACCGAGGATAGGACTACGGTGGATATGATTACGCCAACTACGGACATCACGTAGGATTTAAGAGAGGGTATCAAAAATACGCCGCCTATAGCCATAGCCACGAGAATAAAGTTAAAGTTGTTCACATCTAAAAAAGCCTTCTCAAAGGAGCCTAGCATCATACCCTCAAGAAGAGTTCCCGTGTAGTACCCGGTTATGGCGAGAAAGAGCATTATTCTTGAGAATATTAGGATTAGAATTGTGAAAAGTATACCGGCCAAGACCGTGGGTGAAAAGAGTATAGCTCCGAGGGATTTAAAGTATCCGGCAAGCCAAAGGGGCGTGTAAATTTCAAGTTCATAAATGTTGAAGTGCGTATAAAAGGAGCCTGCAAAAAGGTTTGCGTACCCGGAGGCTGAGAGGTAGAGCATGGAGCTTATAACTACGAAGGGTACGCTGAGTATGGGTAATCTGAGGTAGTAAGAGAATACGCTGTAAAGCATCACTGAAAATACGAGGGTAAGAACGCCGGCTACGGCTGTAAAGGTAAGGGTTAGTGGAGTAATCTTAAAAAGGTAGCCCACGGATAAACCAACGAGCAGGGCATTGTAAGTGTAAAAGCCCGTTTCAAGGAAAACCTTTCCCATGCCGATAAAGCGTGCAAAAAGGTAAGCGGAGGTAAGGGAAACGAGCCCGCCCACTCCCACAGATGGGTTAAGGAAACTGACGAGCATGAGGATAAACCCTATCAGAGGGCTTTGCTGTATGAAGAGAACCTCAGCGTAGCTGTTGAGAACAGCCCTTGAGTGGGGATAGATTCTGCGCATTCTCTTATTTGAGCTTCAGTTTTTCCGGCAGTTTTTCCCTTCTCTCTATGTCGCTCAGGTCTTCTTTTTCCCTCACAAGCTCCACGCTTCCGTCTTCCATCACCATAACTATGTTCGGTCTGTACTCTATAAACTGCATCCATTGGGTATTGTTGTACGCGCCTACTGGGGAGAAGACCAACTGCATTCCCTTCTCGAGGGGAGGTAGCAGGGAACCCTCGTCTATTATGTCTATGTTCATACAGAGGGGACCGTATATAACGGAAGGCTCGTTAGCTCCGGAAACCTCCTGTACAAGCTCGATGTTGAACTTATACCAAAAAGCTGTGAATAGGAGGTTTACACCTGCGTCCGCAACGTAAGCCCTTCTGCCGTCCGGCAGTCTCTTTACCGCCACTATGGAGGTTATCAGGTACTCCGCCTCGTCTATTATCGCCCTGCCCGCTTCAAGTATCAGCTTGGGAAAGTCTCCCGGACGCAGGCTCTCGTAGAGAGCCTGCGTTATCTTCTCCGCAAACTCATCAACCGAAGGTATTAACACGTCCGGCGAAAGGTAAGTGCCTTTGAGCTTGCTCTTTGAAGGGAAACCTCCGCCTATGTCTATGTATTCTATGCTGTAACCGAACTTGTCCTCTACCTCGTAAGCGAACTCTACCATCTTCTTCACTTCCTTTGCGTAGGCGTCGGGTTCAAGGATAAAAGTCCCTATGTGGCAGTGAAGTCCGTTCAAAACGAGCTTGTTGCCTCCGGCTATTCTCTTAACCGCGTCCATGGCTTGCCCGCTCTCTACGTTAAAGCCAAACCTGCTCCACTGGGGATATATTCCCGTATCCATGTTCAGCCTTATGCCTACCTTTACCTGTTTGCCGAGCTTTTCAGCTACCTTCTCAAGCTCAAATATCTCATCGAAGTGGTCTATGTTTATAACAGCTCCCTCGCTGACCGCGGTTTCCAGAGCCTCAAAGGGCTTGTAGGGACCGTTGAATATTATCTGATGCCCTTCCATACCAAGCTTGCGGGCTTTTTCATACTCGAACTTAGAGACCACCTCAGCCAACGCTCCCTCCTGATGTAAGACTGCGCAGACAGCCTGCAGGTAGTTTGTTTTGTACGACCAGCCAAACTGTACGTTTGGATAACGGGAGCTGAAGGCGTTAAAGAGCCTCTTGTAGTTCTCCCTGAGCTTCCTCTCGGATATAACGAAAAGGGGAGAGCCGTAATCCTCAACGAGTTTTTCAATACTCACGCCGTCTATGTCTTTTCTTATCTTTCTTGCGTAAAGGGGAGAACTCCCGAACTTATTCATAAGTCCTGTCTCTATCCGCGTTATGACGGGCTTTTCGTACTCTAATTTCATCAGTCCTCACCTCTGACGAGAATTTTTTGGAACTTGCTCATGTCCGTTATAAGGTCGTCCGTGAACCTTATGTAGAGCTTCCCGGCTTCGTAGTCATTAAAGTCCTTAGTGGACATACCGAAGGCTTTTCTGAGTATGTTGGCGGCTATGTTTACACCCACACCGGTGGAGAAGTAAGACCATGCGGGAAACCGTGGGTTTATCTCTATTAGGTAAACCTTGTCTTCTTTTGTATCCACTATGCACTCCAATTCAAAGGGACCTCTCCAACCGAACTCCCTTATAAAGCTCTCTGCACCCGAGAGCATCTTCTCGTTTCTTACGGTAACACCTGTCCAGATTTTGCCCAGCTCCGTAATCCAGAGCTTCTTTATGCCCACCATTCCCAGGCTGTTTCCCTCACCGTCTCCCGCTCCCACCACGTTCATCTCCTCGCCGTAAACGACGCTCTGCAGGATAACCGGATACCCCCACTCCGCAACTATCTTGTTGTAGTAAGACACCGCCTCCGGCAGGGAGTTAGCCTTATAAGCCTTGTAAAAGACGCCCTTTACCATAACGGGAAGTCCCAACCTCTCAACTGCCTTGTGAAGCTCCTCGTAAGAAGTTACCACCTGAGATTTAGGACTTTCAAAACCTATCTTTGAGGCTACCTCCTCGAGCCTATCTTTTCCCCTGAGCTTGAACTGTTCGAGGGAAGGCAGAAAGGTTTTTATACCTGCCGATTCCAACTCCTGCTGATACTTCATAAACAGAGGAAGCTCAGCGTCGAGGTTCGGAAATACGAAGTCAAGCCCGTAGGAGTTCTTTATGTAGTAAAGCCTCTCAAGGAAAGCCTCGTGTCCGCTGGAAGGGTAGGGCAGTATGTAGGATTTATCGATTATCCAATCCATATATATACCCGGCTCCATCGCATCGTAAGATAGCCCTACCACCTTAGCATTTAGTTCCCTATCCTCCTTTATGCTTTTTGCAACCCCTACACCGGGACCCGGGTTGTCGAAGGCATTTATACCGGAAACACCCACTATCATAGCCAAACCGCCCGCTAAATCAGGTTCAAGCTCCTCAACCTTTCCAAAAAGTCAACGAGGTCTATGCGAGCTTTCTCCTCCTCCACGTTAAAACTGCTCACCAACTCCCTAACAATCTCCTCCTGAGATTTACCCTCCTTCAGGGCTTTTATGATGAGCAGACCCGTCTTATTAACCGTAAAACTCTCACCCCTTACGGGGTCGAAGATAAACCCTTCATCGTTTATAGCTAACTGAGATAATCTATTCATACCGTATCCTCTTTATTTTATCCCTAATTATACATGTTATCCCTAATTATACATGACTTAGGCATCAGTGCTTGTGTTCGTGGGAATGAGATATGCTCCCGGGATTGAGCATAAGTGGACAGGTGGCCGGACAGCTTGAGCCTTCCCTCTCCAACTGAACTGTGGTGTGAGCTATCCCGTACTTTTGAGCCAGACTGCTTATCTCGTTAAGTATATCGTTGCAAAAGCCGAGGTCTTCGACGACCACATGAGCGGTGAGTATAACGTTCCCGTGGGTTATAGCCCATACGTGCAAGTCGTGGACATCCTTTACACCCTTTATAGACTTTATATCTTGAGTTATCTCTTCCATATCCAGATGAGCCGGTGCTATCTCCAAGAGTATGCGAACGGAGTTTTTAAGAACCGAATACGCTCCGGGGATTATCAGTAAGCATATAGCTACGCTCAGAATTGGGTCTGCAACGTAAAGCTCGAAAAAGATTATGGCCAGCCCTGAAAGTATGGCGGCTACCGAACCCAAAGTATCCGTGACAACATGCAGGAAGGCAGCTTTAACGTTTATATTGTCCTCTGAGTTTTTGTACAGCATGTAGCCCACTATCAGGTTTATGATTAGCCCCGCAAAGGCTATTACGAGCATCTGAGCGCCCTTAACGGGTTGAGGCTCGAGAAACCTATTGACCGCTTCGTAGGCTATGTAACCTATAAGGGCAAACAGAAAAAGGCTGTTGAATAGGGCGGCAAAAACCTCGAGCCTGTATAAACCGTAGGTAGACTTCTTCCCCCTAGACTTAACGACAAGAACCTGAGCTACTACCGCTATGAGCAGAGACGTGGCATCCGTTATCATGTGTCCTGCATCTGAAAGAAGGGCAAGACTGTTGGTAATTAAGCCTCCAACAAACTCAATCACGGCGAATAAGGAAATCAGAAATAGACCTATAAGCAAAATCCTTAAACTTTCTCTTCTATCCATCAGTTTTAATTTTAAACTTAGCCCTTCCGTTAGAGTTAGAAGATGAGAGCTGTCAGGAAGTAGTCCGAGATAAGTATTAGCATGGAAGCTGTTACAACAGAATTAGTCGTGGCTCTCCCGACGCCCTCCGTTCCTCCCTGGGTGTAGAAGCCGTAATAACAGCTAACCGCGGCGATTAAGAACCCGAAGAAAAATGCCTTGTACAGCCCACCGAGGATGTCGTAAAACTCTGTTAGGTCTATCATCTTTTGCCAGTAGAGGTACTCGTTAACCTGAAATAGTTTTGTTGCAACGAGCCAACCTCCGAGTATGCCCGCAACGTTTGAGAGAACGGTCAGCATGGGAACTCCGAGAGTTGTAGCAACGAGACGTGGGGTAATGAGATACCTTACGGGATTAACGGCCATTACCTCGAGAGCATCTATCTGCTGGGTAATTCTCATGGTTCCTATGCTTGCCGTCATGGCAGAGCCTACCCTCGCAACGACCATGAGAGACGTAAGAACCGGTCCAAGCTCCCTACCTACGGAGAGGGCTACCACAGCGCCGATTAGGTACTCCGCGTTGAACCTGTGAAAGGTGGCGTAGGTCTGCAGGGCTATGACACCTCCGGTAAACAGAGAGGTTATTACCACAACCGGTGCGGTTCCTACGGCTACATAAACGAACTGGTCTAAGAAATGCTTGAGTTTTGGAGGAGACTTAGCGAGGAATAGAAGCGCATAGGCGACCAGCAAAGAAGCCCTCCCTACCTCTTCGGAAACCTTTATCCAAAACCCCATTAGGTACTATCTTAACCTTAAACTTACCTCCCCGCTTATGACTTCTCTTACGCCGTTCGGCGTCCTAAGTAGGAGCCTACCGTAATCATCTATACCCAATAGTAAGCCTGCTACCGGTTTCTCAGAAAGAACCACTACCTCCTGACCTTTAAAGAGCAGCAGCTCTTCAACGGAGCTTTTAAATGCCCCGAACCCTCCCGTTTGGAATTTGAGTATATCCCCGTAGATGTTTTCAAGCAGCTTCAGAAGAACCAATTTTCTGGAAACCTCTACACCCTTTAAGAGCCTTATGGACACGGCTTTATCCTCAACTTCCCTGGGGAACTCTCTCTGGTTCACGTTTACACCTATGCCCACTACCAACCCCTTTTTTACCCGCTCAACGAGTATCCCGCAGAGCTTCTTACCTGAAGCGTAAACGTCGTTGGGCCACTTTATAGATGTGTTCAACCCAAAATAACGGAGCGATTTTACCAGTGAGTACCCCAGAACCAGAGGTAAAGGTGATATGTCCTTTCCATGTATGTCCTTCATCAAAAAGCTGAAGTACAGCCCTCCCTCTTGAGATTCCCAAACCCTGCCGAGCCTTCCTCTGCCCGCACTCTGGAAATCTGCAACCACCACCGTCCCGTGAGGATAGTTTTTCTTCTTCAAGTGTGTCTGCGTTGAGTCTAATCTTTCAAGCCAAACCATGTACTTGAACATTTTGATAGGACACCTCTGTAGTTTCAAGTATTGTAGCAACCTGTGGGTATTAAAATAATTGATTATGCATTTAGACCCGGAAGCGGTGAGCGAGAAAGTCAAAGAGCTTGTACAGCCTATCATAAGGGACATGGGCTACAGGTTGTTTGACGTAGAATTCAAGCCGGAAAGGGGCTGGGTTCTGAGGATAATAATAGACAGGGCGGACGGGGTAACTATAAACGATTGTGAAAGAGTGAGCAAGAGCGTGGGGGCGCTCTTGGACGTAGAAGACCCCATACCCTCTTCCTATATCTTGGAGGTTTCCTCACCGGGTCTCAATAGGGAGCTGAAGAAGGTAGAACACTATGACTTTTTCAAGGGCAAACTCGTAAAGCTCGTGTTAAGGGAAGCTATTGAAGGAAAAAAGGAGATAACCGGTTATATCGACGATGTTACTGAAGGTATAATAAACATACGCGAGAAAGAAAAGGGTGGAGTCTTCCACATACCCTTCTCTAAGATAGCGAGAGGAAGGCTGGAGATAGAAGAATGGTAAAGAGTATAAGAAAGTTAATAGAGCAAGTGGCTAAGGAGAAGGACTTGCCTGAGAGGGTGGTGGAGTATGCTCTTAAGAACGCCATAGCTTTGGGGGTTAAGAAGGCTAAGAAGATAAGAGAGGAAATAGACGTAGATTTCACAGACGAGGGTATAAAAACGTACATAGTTAGGAGAAAAGGGGGTAGAAAGGCACGCTTTCCCGTAGATATATCCACCGAAGACCTAAACAGGATAGCCGCCTATGCTGCGAAGGAAGAATTTTTTAGGGAGCTTGAGAGGGCAGAGAGGGAGCGGGGATTTCTCGAATACAAGGAGCTTGAGGGAGAGATAGTAACCGGCATAGCGAGAAGGATTTTGGAGAACGGCGATGTAGTGGTAGACCTCGGCAAGGTAGAGGCTATTCTTCCCAGAAGGGAGCAAATACACGGCGAGACTTACAAAGTTGGTGATAAGGTGAAGGCTTTACTTTTAGACGTTAGGAAAGCAAAGGGTGAACCGAGACTGATACTTTCAAGGACGCATCCTTTATTTTTGAAAAAGCTCCTTGAGGCTGAAATACCGGAGCTTGCCGAGAAGGATATAGAAATAAAAGCTATCGCAAGGGAACCTGGACAGAGGGCGAAGGTGGCGGTTTTTGCAAGCGACATGAAGATGGATCCGGTCGGTATAGTTGTGGGATTAAGGGGTTCGAGAATTCAACCCATATCCGATGAGCTTTCCGGGGAAAGAATAGACGTTATAAGGTGGACGGAAGAACCCGAGGAGTTTATTCTCAGGTCGCTTTCACCTGCTCACCCTACGGGTATAAGGCTCATACCCGAAGAGGAAAGGGCAGAGGTGGGAGTCCCAAAGGACGAGTTGTCGTTGGCTATCGGAAAACGGGGTGTTAACGTGAGGTTGGCACACAAACTCACCGGTTGGCACATAGACGTCCTTTCCGAAGAAGATTTTGAGAAACTCCTTCAGTTAAGGGAGGAGAATGGCTGATAAACTGCTTGAGTTAAACATAGAAAAGATAGTTTACGGGGGTTTCGGTCTTGCAAGGCACGGAGGCAAAACCTACCTCGTTCGTTACTCCGCACCGCGGGAGATAGTTAGGGCTGAAGTTTACAGGGAAAAAAAGGACTACGGTGAAGCAGTTGCGGTTGAGACTTTACTCCCTTCCAATCAGCGTAGAGACCCTGTATGCCCCTATTACGAGTTCTGCGGTGGGTGTCAGTTCCAGCACATCGATTACGATACACAGCTCAAGATTAAAAAGGACAACCTTTTGGAAAGCCTTGAACGGATGGCAGGCTTAAACCTCACGGAAGTGGAAACTATCCCATCCCCACAAGAATTCGGCTACAGAGTCAGGGTTCAGTTTAAAGTCAAGAAGGGACACGTAGGGTTCGTAAGGTGGGACAACAGGGATATCGTTAGCGTTGAGAATTGTCCTGTTGCACACCCTAAGATAAACGAGCTTATACCCTCCCTGCGGGAACTTACCAATCAGGTAAAGGATTTACAGGAGATACACGTTCTTTACTCTCCCACGGAGGAGGAGTTTTTAATTAAGCTCGTAACCCCCACCTATCTTGATAAGGAACTTCTTAAAAAACTCAGGAAATCCTATATACCACCTTCGGTGGTAGGTGTGGGTAATTACTTCCGTCTCAGGAACGGCTTACACAAGAGATACTTCGTAGGTAGAGAATACACCTTTATAAGCGTCGGGGACTTCAAGTACAGGGTTAGTAACGATTCCTTCTTTCAAACGAACAGATTTCTGTGGGAAAAGTTTGCTAACCTTGTGGTTGATAAAGCTGAATTTAAAAAAGCCCTTGAGCTTTACTGCGGTGTCGGATTTTTTACACTACCCTTGGCTAAGAAGGGGAATTTCATAGAAGGTTCGGATAGCAATCCCTCTGCAGTAAACGATGCCCAGTACAACGCCAAATTAAATGGTATAGAAAACGCGATATTCCTAAAAAGCACTGCGTTTAAACACCTACAGCTCAGAGCGGGAGAGGTTTTAGATACCGTTGTCCTCGACCCACCGCGCTCAGGGCTTATAGAAAAGGAGATAGAGCTTCTGTTGGAAAACAAGCCCGAAAGTATAGTTTACATATCTTGTAACCCCACGACCTTAGCGAGAGACATTAAGCGGCTTTCCAAAGCCTACAGACTTGAAAAGAGTTGCGTCATAGACATATTCCCGCAGAGTTATCACGTGGAAAGCGTGAACTTTTTAAGGATTAAGACCCCTTAGGAGTATGAGAATACGAATTTACCTTTCTCTATTGAGTTGGGCTTCAAGATAGCTTTCTCCTCGGACATGAATTGAACGAAGCCCTCTATTAAGCCTATAAAGAAGTAAACTATCGGGGATTTCTCTATTTCCCCCTCAACAGCATCGCTGAATATATCTCCCTCTACAACGACCTGTCCCTCTTCCTTGCTTAGGCTCTTTGCAAAACCTTCCTCCTCTAAAATCATACAGGTTCTCCTTAGAGCTTCTTCCTTATCCAAGACCTCTGGAAGGTGACCTATGAGACTTTCGAGGAGTTTAGCTCCGCTGTGCCTGCCGGCGTCTCTCAGAACCGCATTAGCTCCCTTTTCTCCTATTAGGTTTTTAACTCCCTCGGCGAGTTGAACCGTAGCTATCAAAAGTATATCAGGGTCAATCATAGCTTCCCTCCTAAGGTACAGAACTCTATTTTAATTTTAATACCTTGAGGAATTTGAGCAAATTGTAAACAGGGGCTAAAGTGTGCCTCTAACGGTAAGGTGTGTTGTATATTTATATCTAAGCCCGCAACGGGACAGGGTGAATCCCCCAGGCCCGAAAGGGAGCAAGGGTAAGCCTGCCGTCTCGTGTGCGGGTGTATACTCAACAACCCTTGCGGAGGTGAACCTTTTATGAGTAGTGAATCCCTCACAGCACAGCTCGAGACACTCAAACAGAAAAGGAAAAGCGGAGAGTTAGACGCAAAGGCTTTTTATCAAGAGCTTTTAGGGTTGGTTGCTTCTCTCGTTAAAGAGCTTGAGGCTGAAAACATATCGGATGAGGATGTAAAAAAGCAAATTCCTTTGATGCTGGTGTTTCTGGAGGAACAATTTAAAAAGATGAAGGATAGAGGGCATTAATGTCTTATAAGCCTTTTGCAAGAAAGTACAGACCGAGGTTTTTTAAGGAAGTAGTTGGGCAGGAAGTTCCCGTAAGGATTATTAAAAATGCTGTAAAGGACGGTAAGGTAGCACAGGCTTACCTATTTGCGGGTTCAAGGGGCGTTGGCAAAACTACCGTTGCAAGAATCCTCGCAAAGTCCCTAAACTGCTTGAACCCTTCCGAGGGAGAACCCTGCGGGGAGTGTGAAAACTGCTTGGAAGTTGAGAGAGGCTCTTTCCCAGACCTGATAGAGATTGATGCGGCTTCCAACAGGGGTATAGATGATGTTAGAGCCATAAGGGAGGCGGTAAATTACAGACCTCTCAAAGGTAGGTATAAGGTTTACATAGTAGATGAGGCTCACATGCTCACTAAGGAGGCTTTTAATGCCTTGCTAAAAACCTTGGAAGAGCCTCCACCCAACACCGTTTTCGTTCTATGCACTACCGAGTATGACAAGATTTTACCCACTATACTTTCGAGATGTCAAAGGGTAATATTCAAGAGGGCTAATAACAGTGACATACTTCAATACCTGAAACGAATATGTGAGCTGGAGGGTATAACTTATTCTGAAGAAGCTCTTAGTTTAATTGCGGAACTTTCCGACGGTAGTATGAGGGATTCAGCATCTTTATTGGAGCAGGCTTCGGTCTACGGCGGCGGGAGGATAGAACTCGACGACGTCAAAGAGCTGTTGGGTATTCTTACTAAAAGTGAGGTAATAAGCTTTATAGAACTCCTTCTATCTTCTAAGGTAAGCAAAGCCTTGGGCTATATAGAGGACTTATATTACAGGGGTTATAACCTCGAAAGATTCTGGGAAACTCTCCACAAAGAAATCAATAACATAATACTCTTTAAGTCCGTAGATGAGCCAGAATCGGTTTTTGAAGATATATCCTACTATGAAAGCTTTAAAAGTACACCGCTTGAAGCCCTCCTTTACCTTGAGGAGTTAGTAAACAGGGGTAAGCTTGACCTTAGAGGTAGGGATTCCCTTTCTGCTTACAGGCTTGCCATAGTAAAGAGTTTCCTAATTAAGGACGTGGTGTCTCTATCTAAGGTTTTAGAAGCGGGGGTAAGTTTAAGTTCAGAGGGTAGCAGGGAACAAGAAGACCCATTTATAAAGGAAGCCTTAAGCAGAGCTAAGAGAACCATGGAAAACGGGAAGACGGTTTTTACTTTCAACGAAGAGGACTGGAGGGCGATTGAGGACAGGATAGAAGAACTCAAGGGCATGTATCCGGAGGCTGAGTTCAGGGTTATAAAAAAAAAGAGCGAAGACGAGAATATGACGAAGCTGTTTTGAAAATAAAGGAGCTTTTTAACGCGAAGATAGTTGAGGAAAGGAGAAGGAAGCGATAAGGGTACCTTTACCCGGCACAACAGGAAAGCTTACTAACGTCCTTCTTAAAACTCTGAGCGCAGAGCTTAATGGATTCCGAAAGTGTTGGATAAACGTCCACGCTTTCTATAATATCCTCAAGCTTTAAACCATACTTAATCAGGAGGACAGCCTTATGGATTATCTCTGCGGCGTGGCTTGATAGGATATGAACGCCCAAAACCCTCTCTTCATCTGCGTCTACCACCATTTTTATAAGTCCTTCACTCTTGAAACCCAGAATAGCCCTCGGGACTTTGGAGAACTCAAGAATCCTTGTATCAACCCGGTAGCCTCTCTCCTTAGCCTCCTTTTCCTTTAACCCTACAGAGGCAAGCTCTGGCTCTGTAAATATGGCATGGGGAACCGAGCCGTAATCCATCTTCTTCTTGTTGCCCAGCAGAGCGTTCTGGGCGGCTATGCTCCCTTCAACCGCCGCTACCGTGACGAGCATGAGCTTGTCTATACAGTCTCCGGCCGCGTAAATTTTCGGGTTTGAGGTTTGCATATGCTCGTCCACCTCTATAAAGCCCCTTGAGTTGGTTTTCACACCTACGCTCTCAAGTCCTATATCCTTAGTGTTGGGAGTCCTGCCCGTTGCCACGAGAAGGTCGCTTCCCTCTATCAGAAGTTCTTTTCCGTCTTTGAGAACCTTTACAGCTATTTTGCCATCGCTTTCGTGAGCTTCTTGAATTTCCACTCCCGTGAGTATGTTCATGCCCTCCTTCTCAAGGAGTTCCCTAAGCCTGCTCCTAAGCTCGGGTTCCTCACCGAAGGCTATGTCAGGAAGAACCTCTATCAACGTTACCTTGCTCCCCAGTCTTAGGAAAGCCTGCCCAAGCTCAAGCCCTACCGCCCCCGCACCTATCACCAAAAGGTGTTCAGGCAGATGGTCTATGTTGAATATGTCGTCGCTGGTGTAATACCTAACCTTATACAAGTTCTTTATTGGGGGTATGCCGGGACTTGAGCCGGTGGTTATAACCGCCTTGTGAAACTCCACCTCCCCCTTACCTACTTGAGCTTTGCCGCCCTGTAAAAACTTTCCTCTGCAGTCCTTATACTCTATACCCGGATAAGCCTCAAGCACGTCCCAGTATTTCTCCTTTCTAAGCTCCTTCAGTAGCTCCTCTTTGAACTCAACGACCCTTTTGATGTTAACACCCTTAACCTCAATACTTTCTTTAAGAAGAGGGTTCTTTTTTGGCGTGTAAAGGGTGTTTGCCAAGTCAATCAGATACTTGGAGGGGACGCAACCCCTATTGAGACATGTTCCGCCTATAACCCTATCCTCCACAACTAAGACCTTGGCTCCAAGCTCGGAAGCCCTTATCGCCGCCGCAAAGCCCGCAGAGCCTCCACCCAATACCAGCAGGTCGTAAACGCCCTCTTTCGGCACATAGACCTCCGGAGTCTCCTCAAGTAGCTCTACATCGTATCCCGCTTGCCTGACCGCTTGTATCAGCGTATCTGTAGTTATCTCCCCTTGAGTATAAACCTCCGCATAGCCCTGGGGAAAATACACCTTAGCCTCTTTAACCCCTTTGAGGCTCTCAAGTGCCTTTTTCACGGTAAGGGCGCAGTGTTCGCAGGTCATTCCTTTTATCTTTAACTTAACCATCTTTCCCCTCCTTAGAACCTACCCTCTCCAATCAGCTTTCCTCTGTAAGCTCCCGCCCTGCTTATGGACCTAATCACTTCCTCTTCACTTACTCCGTCTTCTGTTATAACCACCGCTACGCGGTTTTTCAGGTATGCCTTCACCCACTTGACACCCTTTACCTCGGATATGGCTTTCTTCA
>WFYI01000032.1 GCA_015490155.1 Aquificaceae bacterium
ACCTCAATTTTAATCGTGACACTTCCGAGAGAGCTTCGTATATGTTTTCCCTGTCTGTTTCCCATACGAAGACACCGTTTTTGTGGAGTATCCACTTGGCTATCGAGCTTTCTGGGTGATGTCCGCAGATGACTATATCTACACCTTCCCTTGCAAGCAGTTTTGCCACATCTTCCTCTTTCTCCGCTTGGACTTCAACTACTCTGGGATTTCCGCTTTTTTCCTCGAACACGTACATCTTGCTCACGTCGTTAAAGCTCCTGCAAAGCGTGTTCCCATCACCGGAGAATAGGGCTACTCTGAGGGTCTCTTCCCCGGCAGGTTCGTAGTGTATGAATACCATCTCAACGTTGTTTATCTCTTGAGCTATTCTTTTCTCTATCTCGTCCGCTATCCTGTGGCTCTTTATAAAGCTTCCCTGCCTCAGTATTATCACGGCGTCTATAAACAGCTTTCCTCCTGCACTTCTCACGAGAAGCCTCTTTATACCTACCACCTCTGGAAAGGAAAGAATTATCTCCCTTATCTTTTCAACAGTCTCCTCATCCGCGGATATATCGAGTATTGCCCCCACCTCTTCCTTTAATAGCCCGAAGGCGGTGTAGAGTATAAGAACCGCTATCGCAACCGCAAAATATCTGTCGTATTGGTACCCGAAAAAGGATGCGCTCAGACTTACGAGAACGAGGAAGGAACCGAAGGCATCCGTAAGAGTGTGGTAGGAGTCCGCTATAAGGGTGGGTGAATTCAGCCTTTTTCCCGCCCTTCTCTCGAGAAAGGAAAGAGTGAGGGAGCTAATTAGAGAGAACACGACTACCGCTATACCCACGGGCAGGGCTTCTTTGTCTATCACAACCGGTTCACGGAGAGCCTTCTTCCCTATCTCAAAAGCGGCTAAAATCAAGAAAAAGGCTATAGCTATAGCTCCTATGTTCTCGAGCTTGTGTAATCCGTAGGGAAACCGGTGGGAAGTTCTCTTTGAAAGTTTTATAGATATGAAAGCTATAAGCGACGCCGCTGAATCGGAAAGAGAATGGATAGACTCAGCTATTAGCGATAGACTGCCGGTTAGCACACCCCCAAGGAACTTAAGCCCCGCCTGAAGGAGGTTGAGCAGTAGAGAGACTAAAGCCCAGTGTTCCTTTTCCATAACTATCTAATTTTACGCCCCAGCTCCAGAACCCTATGGATTATTTACTCTAAAGACCCTCCAGCAGGATTCTAATCCTTGTAGAGATAATATCCCTTTTAGGGATTACAATTTCTTATTAATGACAGAAAACCTCCTGGGACTGGCTACTGACCTGTACGAGCTTACGATGGCACAAAGCTACCTCGAACACGGAAAGATAGGCAATGCGGTCTTTAGCCTGTTCGTAAGGAAACTACCCGAGAAGAGAAACTTCCTCGTATCCTGCGGGCTTGAGATACTGCTTGAGCATTTAGAAAGGTTCAGGTTCTCCGATAGAGAACTAAAGTACCTAAAGAGCCTAAAAATATTCTCAGACAGCTTCTTAGATTATCTAAGGGAGTACGAGTTCAAGGGAAAGGTTTACGCCATACCCGAGGGTAGGGTATTTTTTCAGAACGAGCCTGTTATCCAGATTGAAGGCTCTCTGCCGGAGGTTCAGATACTTGAGACATTAGTTATAAACGTAATTCACTTTCAGGTGGTAGTAGCCTCAAAGGCAGTAAGAAGCTACCTTGTTGCAAAGGGAAAGCCCCTCGTGGACTTCGGTTTCAGAAGGGCGCACACGGTAGAAGGAGGTATATACGCGGCACGAGCATCTTATATAGCAGGCTTTGAGGGAAGTTCAAACCTAGAAGCCGGTTTGAGGTTCGGTATACCGGTTTTCGGTACCATGGCACACTCCTACGTGATGATATTCGACAGTGAGGAAGAGGCTTTTAAGTCCTTCGCGGAAAGCTTCCCGGACAGAACTATATTCCTGCTCGATACCTACGACACCCTAAAGGCGGCTAAGAAGGCCGTAAAGCTTGCAAAGGAGGGGGTAAAAGCCGTCGGTGTCAGACTTGACAGCGGAGACATAAAGGAGCTTTCTGTAAAGGTAAGAAAGATACTGGACGAAGCGGGATTGAGGGATACGAAGATTTTCGTGAGCGGTGGCGTGGACGAAACTAAGATAAAGGAGTGGTTAATGGAGAATGCACCTATAGACGCCTTCGGCGTGGGTACTAAGTTTATCACCTCTGCGGACGCTCCTTACCTTGACATGGCTTACAAGCTGGTGGAGTACGAAGGCAAACCCAAGGTTAAAAAGAGCCCCGGTAAGGTTACTTTTCCCTTCAAGAGGCAGGTTTTAAGACACTACGAAGGAGGTGTGATGTCCTACGACGAAACATTAAGATACGAAGATACGGACAGGGGGCTTGTTGAGCTGGTTTTGGAAAATCAAACCCTTAAAAAGGAACTACCATCTCTCAAAGATATAAGGAATACCCTCAAAGACGAGTTAGAAACCCTACCCGAAGGGTTAAAATCTATAGATGAGAAAGAAGAATATAAGGTGCTGGTGAGGTAATGAGAACCCTGACGAGCGATAGGATTTACGAGGAGGTAAAAAGTATAGTATCCTCTGCACAGAGGGAGGTAAAGATAGCCTCCGCATGGCTAAAGGGAAAACTCATAGAGGAGCTTCTTGACCTTATACAGAAAGATGTTACCCTTGAAGTTATTTTAAGAGCCTCCGAGCTTCAGGACTTGCTTATAACCGATGAGAGAGTGTTTAAAAAGGTCAGGGAGAAGGGGGGAAAGATATACCTGAGCGATAGACTGCACGCCAAGTTCGTGATTACGGATTCAGAAAGGGCGGTCTTAAGCTCCGCAAACTTTACCGAACCGGGGTTATCAGACCTTTCAAAGGGCAATATAGAGGCGGGGGTATTTTACGATACCAGCGACGGAGACTCACAGATAAAGGAACTCGTAGACTACTTCAACAAGATTAAGAGGGAGCTTTCCTACGAACTAAGCCCGGAGCTGGTGGGGTTCACCATTAACCCGGTTAAAACCTTCAGCTTTGAGTTTTTTCTCGTAGAAGATGGAGTACAGGAACATTCCTACGTTGAGGTCAGGAGAGGAAAGGATTGTTCTGTGTTGGCAA
>WFYI01000033.1 GCA_015490155.1 Aquificaceae bacterium
AGGTTGCCCTTGAGTATGTTCCAGCCGTAGATGTTGCCACCTATGTAGAGGAGCATTATGGAAACTTGGGTGAGCCTTCTCCCTATCAGGAAGCGGTGCTTGTATAGGTAGTGCAGAAAGCCCTTCTTCTCTTCCTTACTCATTCAGCAAATCCTCCGAGTTTAGATAACTTTCGGGGCTTTTACCTTTCTCCTTCTTCCCTCTTTCTTCGTAGCCGTTTATCTCTTGATGCTCCTCCCAGCCTTTTAGGTAGTGCTTGCCCGCTTTACCCAACGCCACCTCCTTCGGAAGGACGAATATGGCAGCCTTCTCCGTCACGCAGGCATGCTCGCACAGTCCGCAGCCCGTGCAGTGGTCTGGGTCAACCTGGGGAACCATGAAGGCGTGCTTGCCCGTGCGGGGATTTCTCGAAGGGACTATGTATATCGCCTCGTCTAGCAGAGGGCAAGCTCTGTAGCAGGCATCGCACTGAAGTCCCCAAAAGGCTATGCAGTTCTTGTGGTCTATTACGGCAACGCCCATTCGCGCCTTGTTTATGTCTAAAACCTTCTGTCCGTCTTTTATTGAGGATACGAGGTCGGGCTCCAAAGCTCCCGTAGGACAGGCGGGAACACAGGGAATATCCTCACACATGTAGCAGGGAACCTCTCGCGGAATGAAGTAGGGCGTTCCCAAGGGCTTGTTGTCTCCCGGAGAGGCTAACCGCAGGGTAATCATCTTCTTGCCCTTCTTGTAAGGCACCGTAGGTCTGTTGGCACATGCCTCAACACATAGACCGCACTTTATACACTTCTTGAGAAAATCGTCCCCGGGCAGGGCGCCCGGGGGTCTTATAACGAGCGGGTCGTAGGTGTTCTCCTTAACGAAAGCCCCCCAGACTACACCTCCTAAGATGGATATTCCTACCGCCTGCATGCTCCTTACGAGAAACTTCCTACGAGACTCGTTAACGGGGGGCTTTTTACCTTTGCTCATAGACCTCTACCTCACGCAGGGTAAATCTTCACCGCACACTTCTTGTAGTCGGTCTGCTTGGATATGGGACACCTCTGGTCTAAGGTGACCTTGTTGATATATACCCTCTCGTCAAACCACGGCACAAACACGAGTCCTCTGGGCGGTCTGTTCCTTCCTCTGGTCTTCACCCTCGCCTTTATCTTTCCTCTTCTGCTCTCTACCCATACGAGGTCGTTGTCCTTGACCCCCAGCTTTTTGGCGTCTTCAGGGTGCATGTAGCAGAAGGCCTGGGGCATAGCCCTGTAGAGTTCAGGAACCCTCATGGTC
The DNA here is from genome assembly GCA_015490155.1 of Aquificaceae bacterium. Taxonomy (GTDB): domain Bacteria; phylum Aquificota; class Aquificia; order Aquificales; family Aquificaceae; genus WFYI01. The sequence continues at coordinate 1,285 of WFYI01000033.1, forward strand.
ATCGTTCCCGAGTGCCAGTGCTCAAGCACCCTACCGGTGGCAAGCCAGAAGGGATACTCCTTGTCGGGCATCTCGGGGGGTTCCATGTAGGGTCTGAAGAATATCTTTGCCCTGTTGGTGAGGTCAACCTTGGTTCCTTTCTTGGGTCCATAGAGGTCTCCCTCGGGAATCTTCTTGAGGGCAGGTCCGTAGAAGGCGAAGGGTTTTCCTTTGCCCTTCTTCCTCGCGTAGGGGTCATACTTGGCGTTGAACCTCCAGAGGGTCTCTTTGCCGTCCACCACAGGCCACCTGAGTCCTCTAACCTTGTGGTAGGTATCAAAGTCTGCAAGGTCGTGGCCGTGTCCCAGTCCGAAGAGCCTGTATTCCTCCCAGAGAGCCTTCTGGATAAAGAATCCGTAGCCCTTCCACTCCTTGCCGTCAACTCCTTTTACGCCCCTCTTGTCTCCCTCGGCAGAGGTGTTGAGGTGCTTCTCCTTGGTTATCGGGTGGTAGGCTACCGGCTGAGGCCAGCTTATATCAACGTTGGGTATAGTCTTCTTGAAAGCCTCTTCGGAGAAGAGAACGTCGTATAGCGTCATCTCGGGGTCGTAGCCGAGTTTCTTAGCCTCTTCCAGAACGTTGGGCAGAACCGTTCCGTCGCTAAGCTTCCACTCCTTCCACACCTCCTTGAGCTTGAAGAACTTGGAGAACTCTATCAGATGCCACTCGTCGGGCATAGCCTCTCCCGGCGGTGTGACCTGTTGCTTCCAGTGCTGAGTTCTTCTCTCGGAGTTTCCGTAGGCACCCCACTTCTCGTATATCATCGCGGCGGGAAGTATCAGGTCTGCCACCTTTGCGGATATGCCGGGGTAGGAGTCGGAGACCACTATGAAGTTGTCCATCTCCCTTGCCGCCTTTATCCAGTGATTGGCGTTGGCCGTATCCTGCCAAGGGTTGCACACGTTGACCCATGCCCACTTGATTTTTCCGTCCTCCAAGTCCCTCATTATTTGGACGATATTGGCTCCAACCTTGGGGTTTATGGTGCCGTGAGGAACTCTCCATATCTTCTCGGAGATTTCCCTGTGCTTGGGATTGAATACCACCATGTCTGCGGGCAACCTGTGGGCAAAGGTTCCCACTTCCCTTGCCGTTCCGCAAGCCGAAGGCTGGCCGGTTAGGGAGAAGGCACCGCTTCCGGGCTGTGCGTGCTTGCCCAAGAGCAGGTGTATGGCGTAGTTCTGCTCGTTCACCCAGGTTCCCCTCGTGTGCTGGTTGAATCCCATAGTCCAGAAGGAGACAACCTTTCTACCCTTCTCTATGTAAAGGTCTGCGAGAGCCTTGAGCTTCTTCTTGAACTCTTCTAAAGGCTCGTCGGGGTCTCCCTTGGCAACCCTTGCTACGTAGTCAAGGGTATAAGGCTCCAACGCCTTCTTGAACTCTTCAAAGGATATTACCCAGTGCTTGCCCGCCTGCTTCCTGTGCTTCATCTTGAGCTTGTCGCCGGGCTTGAGGTTCAGGTATTTGAGGGCAACCGCCTCGTCTTCGGAGATGGTTTTTACCACCTCGTTCCTCATGGTCTCCCTTTCCTTCTCCGTGTATTTAGGGTGTTCGGGGTTGCCCCTCATTCCGTAGCCTATGTCCACGTATCCGGTGGCAAAGGTGCAGTAGTTCTTTACGAAGTCCCAATCTATAGCCTCGGGGTGGTTATACACTATCTCGTGGAGTATGTAGTTCTGTATTGCCAGGTCGGTGTTGGGCTTGAAGATTATGGGTATGTCGGCGAGGTCTGCAGACCTGTGGGTGAAGGTGGAAAGAACCACCAACTTGACCCTGTCCGGATTGGAGAGCTTTCTGTCTATTACCCTTGCCCAGAGAACGGGGTGCATCTCCGCCATGTTGGAGCCCCAGAGAACGAAGGTATCGGTCAGCTCTATGTCGTCATAACAGCCCGCCGGCTCGTCTATACCGAAGGTCTGTATGAACGCAGCAACCGCAGAAGCCATGCAGTGCCTTGCGTTGGGGTCTATGTTGTTAGACCTGAAACCCGCCTTCATGAGCTTAGCCGCCGCATAGCCTTCCATTATGGTGTATTGTCCTGAGGAAAATATGGCTACACCTTCGGGACCCAGCTCGTTGTAAGCCTCCTTGAACTTCTTAACCATGACCTCGTAAGCCTTCTGCCAGCTCACGGGCTTGAACTTACCCTTCTTATCAAACTCTCCCTTCTCGTTTACCCTGAGCAAGGGTTTGGTAAGTCTATCCTCTCCGTATTGAATCTTGGCAAGAAAGTATCCCTTTATGCAGTTGAGTCCCCTGTTAACGGGTGCCTTAGGGTCTCCCTTAACCGCAACCACTCTGTCGTCCTTGGTGGCGACCAAAACTCCACAACCCGTTCCGCAGAAACGGCAGACCGCTTTATCCCACTTCCAACCCGACTCCGCCTCCGAGGCTTTGGCTAAAGCCTCCTTGGGGACGCTCATACCCACCGCGGTTGCGGCACTTACCGCGGCCGCCGACTTTAAAAAGTCTCTCCTTGAGAGGTTCAGAGACCTCTCTTCTTGGCTCACCTTAGCCATGGCAAAAACCTCCATACCTGATTTGTATCAGTGATATACCTCATATAAGTAAGTATAGACTTTTTAGAGTTAAAGGTCAACAACAAGTGCTTGATAGCTAATTTTCAGTATTTATAAGGAATTAACAGAATATTTATATATGAAGAAGGGCATTAGGTATATGTCTATTGTATAGGTCGGGGTAGGTGACGGATTGGCTCCCTGAGTGTAAAACTGGCATGTTAGTTGCACTTAAAAGACTATCATGGAGAACCTCGTTGAGATTATGGCCGTTGTGAGAAAGGAAAGGTCTTACGATATAAGAAAAAAGCTCGTGTCCGAAGGCATACCGTACGTGGCGTGGAACGTTAAAGGTAGGGGGAAGGAAGGCGGTTTAAGGTACAAGGGATTTATACGTGATAGGGTTTTAATGCCCTTTTTACCTAAGACCGCTTTCTCTATTTGGGTGCCAGAAGAAGATTACAAATTTGTGGTTGATATGTTCATAAATGTAGCACATACGGGAATGTATGGAGATGGGAAGATTTTTGTATTTAAAGGAGAAGGAGGCTCAAATATGAAACTTATTAAGGCTATTGTGAGACCTGAGAAAGCTTACGAAGTTATAAAGGCTTTGGAAAAGAAAAACATAAAGGCTATGACCATGTGGGACATCTTCGGGAGGGGAAGAGAGGGTGGAGTTCAGGTGGGAGAGGCTTTGTACGACGAGCTTGCCAAGACTATGATTATGCTTGCGGTAGAAGATAAGGATGTAAGTAAGGCTGTGGACGTGATAACTAAGACCGCCCACAGCGGTGCTTACGGAGACGGAAAGATATTCGTTCTTGACATATCGGAGGTATGGACTATAAGGACTAAAAGTCAGGGGCTTTAGACATGAAAAATCTGGTTTCCGCTATAAAGCAGGGTAATTGGAAGGCTCTGTTCGCAAGTTTTATATACTTTGACCATTCCTTTAGTATATGGCTACTTCTTGGAGCACTCGGTCCTTTCATAGCGGAGTATTTCGGGCTTTCCGGTGCACAAAAGGGCTTCATGGTAGCAATACCGGTAATAGCCGCAGCTATACTGAGGATAAACTTCGGGCACATGTTCCAGTACATAAACGGTAAGTACATAGCTGTTATGGGAATACTCCTTTCTGCGGTTCCACACCTGTACATACTCCTGAGAAGTTTTGAAGTAAGCTACGAAGACCTGTTGTGGATGGGTGTTTTTCTGGGCGTAGCCGGGGCGAGCTTTGCCATAGCCCTACCCATGGCAGGTAGTAACTACCCGAGAGAGGTTCAGGGACTTGTCCTCGGGCTTGCTGCAGCGGGGAACATCGGGGCGGTTCTCGACGGGGTTCTATTTCCTCCTTTGGCGAGGGTTATAGGTTGGAAGTTAGCCTTCCTTTTATCCTCCCTGTTGCTTCTTATAGCTCTCTTCTTCGTTCTCACGTGGGCTAAGGATAATACCAAAAAGAGTAAGGGTAATAAAGTCTATCCTGTAGCCTCTTTTTTTCTAACCATGGGTTTTATGGTTTTGATATCCTTAGGGTTTTACAAAGGTTGGTTCGGTTTTACGGGTAATGCGGGAAAACTGCTCATACCTGTTCTCGGGACAGCCTTTGCAGTCCTTCTCATGCCTATCTCATTTAAAAGGGTATTTCTGGAAAGGGATACGTGGGTTCTCATGCTTGCGTACTCGGTTACTTTCGGTGGATTTGTGGGTATGTCCTCTTACGTTGCTATGTTGTTAAGGGATATTTACGATGTATCGAAAATAGAAGCGGGTATACTCATGTCCGTGTTTGCCTTCACCGGAGCCATGATAAGACCCCTCGGTGGATACATAGCGGACAGGATAAGCGGAGCGACTGCACTTATATACTTCCTTGGTGGCATAGCCCTCGTGAACTTCCTCTTCTCGGTATTTACCCCTCCCCTACTGCTGGGGATTGGGCTTTTCCTGACTATATATGTGTTCTACGGTCTTGGGAACGGGGCTATATTTCAGCTCGTACCCAACAGGTGGCCCTATAAGACGGGTCTTATGACGGGCATAATAGGTGCCGCCGGAGGTATAGGGGGTTTTTACCTTCCCACTGTGAACGGCATAGTTTTCGAAATTACCGGAAAGTACAGCCTCGCCTTTGCCCTGTTCGGTGCTGTGGCTCTGTTCTGCCTTATAGTGGTGAAATTACTCCACGCTAAGTGGATGGAATGGGCTTACGTCAGATACGATTACGAGAAGGAGCAACTCGTGGGAATTGACCCCAAGAGCGGAAGGGTGATTATGGAAATCGGTGGTTGAAACTCTACGAAAATCTCGCACAAAACTTAGTTTAAAGTTATATTTTTATCTTAATGAAAGTCAATCTCAATCAGCTCAAGGAAGAATTTAAGAAGTACTTAAAACGTAAAAACATGAAGATAACCCAGAGCAGGTTAGACCTGATAGACCTGCTTGCGAGCTACGGTAAACACTTTGAGGTAGAGGAGCTGGTAAACTGGGTTTCCTCAAGGACAGACAGGCGCGTTTCTCGCTCAACCATATACAGAACAATAAAGCTCCTTCAAGAGTTCGGAGCAATAAAGGAGGTAATAAAACAGAACAACAGAACTATATACGAGTTTGTCGTAGGGAAGCCCCACCACGACCACCTCGTATGCGTGGAGTGCGGGAGGATAATAGAGTTCGTTAATGAGGACATAGAGAACCTTCAGGACGAGGTTTGCAAAGAGTATGACTTTGAGCCTATGAACCACAGGCTTGAGATATTCGGTATATGCTCTGATTGTAGACGTAAGAACATATAATAATTAACGGAGAAAATCTGAACTAAGGAGGTACTGGATTGACCCCTGAGCAAAGTATTACACCTACCGTACCAGACCAGCCTACGGAATATCCCCTAATGCCCCTCAGAGATGTGGTCATATTCCCCATGATGGTAATGCCCCTCTTCGTGGGAAGGAAATTCTCTATAAAGGCTATAGAGGAGGCTATGAAGAGGGACAGGCTTATATTCCTATCCCTCCAGAAGGACAAGGATATTGAGGAGCCTTCCGAGGAGGACATCCACACCACCGGGGTTATAGCTCACATACTCAGGGTAGTTCCCATAGAAGAAAACCGCGTCAAGATTCTCGTTCAGGGCGTAAGCCGAGGTGTCATAAGAGAGTTTAAGCTAAACGAGGATTACCTAAGTGCGGTAGTGGAGCCTATAAAGGAAGAAGACATACCCGAAGATAAGCTAACCATAGAGGAAAAAGCTCTCATCAAATCGGTTAAGGAGCTTCTGGACAAGGCTGTCTCTCTGGGTAAACAGATAATACCCGACATGCTCCTGCTTATGAAGGACGTAGAAGACCCCGGAAAGCTCGCAGACCTCGTGGCGTCTATACTTGACATGAAATCCTCCAAAGCCCAGGAGATACTTGAGACCTTTGACGCCAAGGAAAGACTCAGGAAGGTTCACAAGTTCCTTTTAGATGAAGTGGGACTTTTAGAGGTAAAGCAGGAGATAAGCTCCCACGCAAGGGAGCAGATGGAGAAGGAGCAAAGGGAGTACTTCCTAAGACAGCAGTTGAAGGCTATTCAGGAGGAGCTTGGAGAGGGGGACGAAAGAAAGGCTGAGATAGAGGAGTACCTTAAAAAACTTAAGAAGCTCAAGCTAAGCAACGAGAACAAGAAAGAGGTTGAGAAGCAGATAAGGAGGCTTGAGAAACTTCACCCCGATTCTGCGGAAGCTGGAGTTTTAAGAACTTGGATAGAGTGGGTATTGGAGCTTCCTTGGAACAAGAGAACCAAAGACAACTACGACCTTGACAGGGCGAGGGAAGTTCTCAATAGAGACCACTACGACCTTGACAAGGTAAAGGACAGGATAATTGAGTACTTGGCGGTCAGAAAGCTGACCGAGGGAAAGGAAAACAGCGCTCAGATACTTGCCTTCATGGGACCTCCGGGTGTGGGAAAGACCTCTCTGGGAAAGTCCATAGCGGAGGCTCTGGGCAGAAAGTTTGTAAGAATAGCCCTCGGAGGGATAAGGGACGAGGCGGAAATCAGGGGGCACCGCAGGACTTACGTCGGAGCGATGCCCGGCAGGATAATTCAAGCTATAAAGCAAGCGGGAACGAAAAATCCTGTGATAATGTTGGACGAGATAGACAAGATAGCCCTTTCCTTTCAGGGAGACCCCGCGGCGGCACTCCTTGAGGTCTTAGACCCGGAGCAGAACAAGAGCTTCACAGACCTTTACATAGGTCTTCCCTTTGACCTGTCTGAGGTGATATTTATATGCACCGGCAACAGGGTGGATACAATACCTACTCCCCTCAGGGACAGAATGGAGATGCTCCAGCTCTCCGGGTACTCTGAAGAAGAGAAGCTCTTTATAGCTAAAAAGCACCTCTTACCCAAGCTTATTCCCCTCCACGGACTTAAAGAGGAAGAGGTTGAGTTTGAGGACGAGGCTATACTTGAGATAATAAGAGGATACACCCGCGAAGCGGGTGTTAGAAATTTACAGAGACAGTTATCCTCCGTTCTCAGAAAGCTCGCGGTAAAGAAACTCAAGGGAGAGGGTAAAACCTTCAAGGTTAAGGTGGAGGACATCAAGGGATTTCTCGGGGTTCCCAAGCAGAGACCGGAGAGGGAGAAAGAACCCCTTGTGGGCATAGCCACAGGTTTGGCTTGGACTGAGGTGGGCGGGGAGATTATGTACATAGAAGGGACGAAAATGAAGGGTAAGGGGAGTTTGATACTCACCGGTTCTTTGGGTGATGTGATGAAGGAGTCCGCTCAGGCGGCTCTGTCCTACATACGCTCCAAAGCCGAGGATTACGGGATAGACCCGGACATATTCCCCAACGTGGACATTCACATACACGTTCCCGAGGGTGCGGTGCCAAAAGACGGTCCCTCCGCGGGCGTTGCCATAGCTACGGCTCTCCTATCTCTATTGACGGATACCCCGACGAGAATGGATGTTGCCATGACCGGTGAGATAACCTTGAGGGGAAGGGTTCTGCCCGTGGGCGGCTTGAAGGAGAAGATACTCGCCGCAAAGAGGTCGGAGATATACGAGGTCATACTACCCGAGAAGAACAAAGAGGAGGTCATGGAAGACCTCCCGGATTACGTTCGCGAGAAGATGAGGCTCCACTTCGTAAATCACTTAGACCAGGCCTTTGAGATAGCTCTCAGTAAACGGGTTCAAAGGTAAGCTCGTAAACCTCTCCCCTGTTGTAGATAGGGATTGTTCCCGCCCTGCCCGTTATGGCTATCACTCTCCCGTCGGAAAGCCTGACCACCGATTGTACCGCCTCTTCAAGCCTGTCGGACTTGAGCATCCTGATGTCGGGTGTTTTCTTACTCAGGTTGAATATGCCGTAAAGCTCAGCCTCCTTGAACTTCAGAACCTCTAAGAACCTAAAGACCGCACTGCCTTTGTTCCTAACGAGTATCGGGAACTTCTGACCTTCCACGCTCACGTATGTGCTTTTGGGGTTGAAACTCAGAGAGCCTAAGTCCTCGTACATCTGGGGATACTGCGCCTGGGTGTAAGAACCCCCGAAGTCGTCCCTGCTGAGCAGTAAGTTGTCTTCCTTGTAAACCCTCAGAACCCTGTCCTCGTTAACGTAAACAAGAAGCTCACCCATCATGAAGGCACCGTCTATCCTGAAGTCACGGGGAAGCCTGACCTCCTTTCCCCTTGATACGCTGTCCGCTACAACCTTGAGTCTGTAAACCCTTCCCCATAAGTCGTCGCTGTTAAACTCCTGACCGTACAGGGTCTCTTCTGCCCTCGCCTTGTCAAGTACGTTAACGAAAAGAGGTATGTTATCCTGAACTATAACTGGGGAATCTCCCACCATCTTGTACAGAACCGTGTTAGCCTCTCCGTTAATTATCAAGGTTACGAATATGTAAGCCCCCCTTGACCTTTCCGTCCTCAAGCAGGACACCGCTACCGGATAACCCGCGGGCAGGTTGTAGGAACCTCTTTCCACGAGCGTACCCTTTAGAACCTCGTATATCTCAAGCTTGTTCTGAGTGAGTATAAGGAGGCTGTCCCTACCGCTACCGTGCAGGTCGCAGGAGTCTGCGGAGGCAGGTATGCTCTTGAGGGACATCACCATCTTTGCCCTAACCCTCAAATTCTCTATAGCTTTGCCCGGCTGTTCTTCTCCTTCCTTTACGACCACTACTCTTTTTTTAGTCTCAAAGAAGGCTACGGGCTCGCCCCTGAACTCTACACCCAGACCGTCGGAAAGCTCCCTTAAGGTGTACTCACAGCCCTCTCCCTTTTTAACACCTTTGAGCTGAGAGCTTACCTTGAAGAGGGTCTCTTTACTGCCTACGAAGCAAACGGAGTCGTAGTGTAGCTTTATCCTGTCTCCCTTCTTAACGTCAGCCTTTTTCTCTACCACCTCAGCAACCGAGAAGTTATCCTTTATGTCCTTGACCTCTACGAGGGCAACCTCCTCTTCTAAAACACCTATCTCTTTACCCGTAACCGGGTGAACGAGTTTTTTACCTTCCCTTACTACCCTAAACCTCTCTCCTGCGCTTACCTTACCCTTACCCAAGTCTATAATCACCTTTCCGCCCAAAACCTCCACCACGTACCCGCTTCTTGAGAAGAAGTCCTTTAAGCCCTGAGTCTCCTCGGCGATTGCGGTGTAAAGACCAAAGGAAAGGAGTAAAGCTAAGAAGGTTAGAATTTTCCTCAATTTTATCCCTCCATGTTTTCTATTATCTTATCAGTTATCTCTGAAGTTCCCACCTTTTTGGTTCCCTCCGAGTATATGTCCGGAGTTCTGTACCCTTGGGCAAGAGTCTTATCTATGGCTTCCTCCACAAGCTCAGCCGCCTCGTCCATGCCGAATGAGTACTTGAGCATCATCGCCAAGGAAAGTACGGTCGCTATGGGATTGGCTACTCCCTTGCCCGCGATGTCGGGTGCGGAACCGTGTACGGGCTCGTAAAGGGCGTATTTCTCTCCGACGCTCGCGGAGGGAAGCATTCCGAGACTACCAACAACTACGCCCGCCTCGTCCGATAGTATGTCCCCGAATATGTTCCCCGTAACCACGACGTCAAAGGTGTTAGGTCTCCTTACTATCTGCATTGCGCAGTTATCCACGTAAAGGTGTTCAAGCTCAATATCAGGAAAGTCCTTGCTTACCTCCTCAACCACTTCTTTCCAAAGGGCGCTAACCTCAAGAACGTTTGACTTATCCACGCTTGTGAGCTTTTTCCTTCTCTTACCCGCTATCTCAAAGGCTTTCCTTACCACCCTCCTTATCTCGTCTTCCGTGTACCGCATGGTGTTTATACCCACTCTCTTACCGTCTTCTTCAAATATACCCCGAGGCTCTCCGTAGTAGATACCGCTCGTAAGCTCTCTTACAACGAGCATATCAGTCCCCTTTACCACTTCCTCCCTCAGGGGTGAGGAGTGAATTAGAGGCTCCCACACCTTTGCGGGTCTGAGGTTTGCGTAAAGGTCTAACTCCTTTCTTATCCTCAAGAGTCCCTTTTCCGGTCTCTTATCGGTGGGAAGGTCGTCCCACTTGTATCCTCCTACTGCTCCCAGCAGGACAGCCTGAGAGTCCTTACACTTACTCAAAGTATCCTCGGGAAGCGGGTCTCCCGTCTCGTCTATGGCTGCTCCACCTATCAATCCCTCTTCCCGTTCAAAACGAACACCGAATAAGTCCTCAACCCTGCCCAGAACCCTCAGGGCGCTCTCCACTATCTCCGGACCTATGCCGTCACCCCTTAAAACGGTAATCTTGAACTTTTGCATGTGAAGTATTATAACTTTGAGCTTATATTGTTTTCTTAGGAGAACTCAGATATGAAAACGACTATAAAGGACTACTATAAAATCTTAGGTATTGAGAAAACGGCATCCGTTGAGGAGATTAAGAGGTCTTACCGCAGGTTAGCTAAGGAGCTTCACCCAGACAGAAACCCCGACCCGGACGCGGAGGAGAGGTTCAAGGAGATAAACGAGGCATATCACGTTTTAGTTGATGAGGAAAGAAGGGCTGAGTACGACAGGATTCTCAAGAGCGGAGACGAAAGTAAGTACAGAGACTTCCTTGAGTACATACAGGAGTTCATAGAGAGCATAGTAAAGGGGGAAAAGACCAAAAAGAGGAGACCCAGAAAGGGACAGGACATAAGAATGAAACTGCCCCTGAGCCTTGAGGAATCTGCCTTTGGCGGAGAGAAGGAGATAGAATACGACAGATGGATAGACTGCCCCGTGTGTGAGGGCATGGGCGTGAAAGGAGAGCCTGAGAAGGTAAAGTGCCACGTGTGTGACGGCAAAGGAAGAAGGGTAAGCGGTATATTCAGCTTCCCGCGTCCCTGTTCCGTTTGCAAAGGAAAGGGTTACATAATAAAGAACCCCTGTCCCACTTGCTACGGAAGGGGAAGGGTAACCCAGCGCTCAAAGATACTCGTCAACATTCCGCCCGAAACCTACGACGGAGAGGTTCTCAAGGTTCCCGAAAAGGGACACTTTGGCTACTTCGGCGGTAAGTCGGGAGACCTATACCTCAGAGTGATGGTCAAAGAACACCCCACCTTCAAGGTAATAAACTCCCAAGACCTGCTCATGGAAAAGGTGATAAGCTTTCCGATGGCTGTGCTGGGTGGGATGATAAGGGTTCCAACCCTTGAGGGAAAGGAGATAGAGGTTTTCGTCCAGCCGGGAACCGAGAGCGGAGCTACAAAGGTAGTTCCGGAACAGGGACTCCCTAAGAACGGCAGAAGGGGAAATCTCGTTATAAGCTTTCGCATAGGTGTTCCCAAGAACATATCCGCAAAGGAGCGTAAACTCATAGAGAAACTTGCAAGGCTCATGAACGAGGAGGGCGTGAATTACAGCGACTCCGTCTTTGACAAGCTAAAGAATAAACTGAGTAGAGGGAGCTAATTGAGTGGTATAATAAACAATTTCTTAAAACTGTAGGAGGATACGGGAAATGAGAGTTAAAGGACCCTCTTCAAAAAGGCATAAGAAGAAAATCCTAAAGCTCGCCAAGGGATACAGGGGACAGAAGAGCAGGAGCTTCAGAAGGGCTAAAGAGGCTGTGATGAGAGCCTTGTACTACGAGTACAGGGACAGAAGGCAGAGAAAGAGGGAGTTTAGAAGGCTCTGGATAGCGAGGATAAATGCGGCTGTAAGACCCTACGGCTTATCTTACAGCAGGTTCATAGACGGCTTGAACAAAGCGGGCATAGAGTTAGACAGGAAGGTTCTCGCAGACATAGCGGTCAGAAACCCGGAAGCCTTTGAGAAGGTGGTTGAGAAAGCCAAAGAAGCTCTCGGTACATGAAGGACATAGAGAACCTCAAATCCGAGTTTGAGTCAGAAATATCAAACGCCTCCTCTCAGGAGGCGTTACAAAACATAAAATCCAAGTACTTAGGTAAGAACGGACTCATCACAAAACTGCTCAAAGGTATAAAGGATATCCCGCCGCAGGAAAGAAAGGATTACGGCAGAAAGGTAAACGAGCTTAAAGCCTTTATAGAAACCCATCTCAGGGAAAAGCAGGAATATCTAAAGGAAAAGGAGATTGAGAATAAGCTCAAGAAGGAGTGGATAGACCTAACGGTTCCCGTAAAACCCGTATTCGGGAGCTTACACCCCATAACCCAGACCCTTGAGAGGATACTGGGTATATTCAGAGGCATGGGCTTCTCAATTGAAGAGGGACCCGAGATAGAGCTTGAGGATTACAACTTTGATAAGCTGAACATACCCCAAGACCACCCTGCGAGGGACATGCAGGACACCTTTTACGTTAACAAAGAAGGATACCTGCTCCGAACACACACCTCGCCGGTTCAGATAAGGACTATGCTCTCAAAGAGTCCGCCCATTCAGATGGTAGCCCCCGGTAAGGTTTACAGGAGGGACGACGACCCTACCCACTCGCCCATGTTCCATCAGGTAGAGGGGCTGGTGGTAAACGAGTACGCCAACTTCAGGCACATGAAGTTCGTTATAGAGGAGTTCCTGAGAGAGTTCTTTCAAACGCAACTACCCGTCAGGTTCAGAACCTCTTACTTTCCCTTTACCGAACCCTCCGCGGAGGTTGATATAGGCTGCGTTATATGTGGAGCCAAAGGCTGTAGGGTGTGCAAAGATACCGGCTGGCTTGAGGTTATGGGATGCGGTATGGTTCACCCGAACGTCCTTGAGAGCTGCGGTGTGGACACGGAAGTTTATCAAGGCTTCGCCTTCGGTATGGGGGTGGAGAGGTTAGCCATGCTCCTCTACGGGATAGATAACATAAAGCTGTTTTACGAAAACGACATAAGGTTTCTCAGGCAGTTTTAACGGCAACCATAATTGCCACCGCGCCCAAAAACCTCGTCTTTACGCTCCTAAGTCTAAAGCCATTAGCCTCCAACATTTCCCTTATCTCTTCCACGCTGTAGCTGTTCTCTACAGAGTGTATGAAGAAGTCCCACTTGTCCCTTCCGAATATTAAAACGCCCGCAGGAAAAAAGAGCTTTTTCATCAGGAAAAGGATAAATCCCGTTCCCTTGAACCTTCGTATGTCAATTATCCCTATGCATCCTTCTTTATCTAAGGTTCTTGCGGCTTCTTTTAAGAAGGACTCTTTATCTATAAGGTGCCTGAACACGAGGGACAGAGATATGTTCGAGAGGCTCTTATCCCTGAAAGGGAGACTCTCTCCCTTTGCGAGTATAAAGTGGCAATCCGGACACTTCAGCTTCGCCACGCTCAGCATATCGTAGGCTATGTCTATACCTATTAGTAAACCTTGATAATTCCTCCCCTTGAGCTTCTTAAGAACCTCTCCGGTTCCCGTTCCCACGTCAAGCCAGTTTCCTTTGGGGTTCATTCTATCTATGAGTTCCTTCTGCCAAGAGTGTATCTTACCGAAGGTCGCCGCGGACAGAAATCTGTCGTAAATCTTACTTATGCCGGAAAATATATCTCCTATTATCTTTTCGTTTATCATCAGCGAATTATTCTAACACGAGGTTCCCGTTGCCACTCTGCAGGTAGTCTTCAAGTATCACAGCTGCGGAGTACATATCCTTTAACCGCTTTGCCTTTGCGGGAGAATAGGTTTCCAGCCGTCTTAAGGCTTCCTGCGTGGAAAACCTCTCGTCAAAGAGAACTACATCAACGTTGGAAATGTGTTCCTTTAGCTTTTCCACGAAACCCCTCACCTCTTTAGCCCTCTGACCCTCTTTTCCTCTCATGGTCAGGGGCAAGCCCACTATTATCCTGTCTATGCGTTTTTCCCTCACAAGGTTTTTTATTTCTTCAAGGGTGTTTTTACCGTTCTGAATTACCTTGAAGGGGACTACGATTCCCCCTTCCGAATCTCCAAGAGCCAACCCAATTCTCTTGGCTCCGTAATCTACCGCCAGAAGTTTCAACGGGAGGTAGTTAACCTGTCTTAAAGCCCACAACCCTGTAAAGGGGGCAGAAGCCTATCGCCGAGGTTAGAAGGAACACCACGCCCAGTATCCCTAAAATCCACCATGCCCCTCCGTTCTGGAGTGCCAAGTACAGAAATATAACAGCAAGAACGACCCTTATCCCTCTATCCCACGAAGCCATGTTTTTCTCCATCTTTGAACCCTCCTTTGTATTAATTATCCTACAGTAAATCCTAACTAAGAACAAGATTAATCTCTTAATCCGTCGTAAACCCTCTCCAAGTGCAAACCGTGAGCTGGTGCCGTGTACGGAGCCTTTTTGCCTTGCAGAAATTCCTGAACGTCCTCTAATCTCAACCTTCTACGTCCTACGAGAACCGCAGTTCCGATAATCCTTCTCACCATGTATCTCAAGAAGTGGCTCGCCGAGAGTCTAACTTCTATGAGAGCGTCTTTAAGCTCCCAATTTATCTTAAGCTCTATCACGGTATCCCTTTCCTCCTCAAGCTTGGCAAAGCCAGAAAAGTCGTGCCTACCTTCCGTAAGTTTTAGAGCATCGGAAAACAAACCCTTATCAAGCTCAAAGGGAAGATGCCAAGAGAAGGGATAAATGAAGGGGTCTCTTACGGGTGAATTCCATATCTTGTAGAGGTATGTCTTTGATAAAACGTTGAACCTTGCGTTGAAGTCCGGGGGTGCCTCTTTGACCTCCTTCACCGCTATATCCGGCGGCAGGAGGCTGTTTAGCCCTCTCAGGAGCTTGTAGTCCTCTAAGAACTTCCGGGTTTTGCAGTTTGCCACGTAGTCTATGGCGTGAACTCCCGCATCGGTTCTACAGCAACCGATTAGCTTTACGGGAGAATTAAAAATCCTCTCAAGGGCTTCCTTAAGGGTCCCCTGCAGGGTAGGTTTATCGGGTTGTATCTGCCAGCCGTGGTAATTGGTTCCTACGAAGGAAAGCCTCAGCAGGTAGTTGTAAGGATACTCCCGCACGCAGGCTCTTACTTCATCGCCTCTGCGGCACCGACTATATCTATAAGCTCAAGGGTAATGGACTCCTGCCTTGCCTTGTTGAATATCATCGTCCACTCTTTTACCAGCTCGTCGGCGTTCCTCGTAGCGTTGTCCATCGCCACCATTCTCGCGAAGTGTTCCGCCGCGTTGGACTCTACCATAGCTCTGTAGAGCTGGTAGTTAAGGTAAAGGTCAAGAATCTTGTTAAAGAACACGTCCTCCTCTACCTCAAAGGTATATACGCTCCCCGTAAGCTCGTAATCAGCTTCGGGAATGTCAACGGGCAGGAACTTCCTGACTGTGGGCTTGTAGTTAGCCCTCGTTATCATCTCGTTGTTTATGAGGTAAACCGCATCGGTTTTCTTGTCTATAAACCTCTCCCTTATTATTTCAGCAACCTCTCTGGCCACCTCAAACCTAACCTCTTTCCTGAAAACCTCATCGTAGCCCTTTACGACCGTATAGCCCCTCTTTTCAAAGTAATTAAAGCCTTTTCTGCCTACCAGAAGGAGGTTAACTTTTCTACCCTGTCCTTCCTTTTCGGAAATCAGGTTCTCTGCAGTCCTTATTATGTTGGAGTTAAATGCCCCTGCAAGTCCCCTGTCGGCGGTTATGAGAATTATGTCCACGCTTTTCTCTTCTCTTTCGGCGAATAGGGGGTGAGCGTCCCTGTCTATGTGAGCTGCCAGGTCTTTCACCAGCTCGTAGAGCTTATCCGAGTAAGGACGCGAAGCGTAGAGTATCTCCTGAGCCTTCCTCAGCTTTGCCGCCGAGACCACCTTCATGGCGTTGGTTATACGGCGTGTGTTCTTTATTCCCTGTATCTTCCTTCTTATGTCCCTGGGCGATAACTTCGGCATAGCGGTTAGGTATTATATCACACGCAGGCAGACACTTAGGTTAAAATAAAGACCTTAAAAACTTTGCGCAAAATTTGGAGGTTCATAAGAATGAAAGCTATCGCCTTTGGTCTCCCAAAGCTCGGAGAGAAGAGAGAGTTTAAAAAGTTATTAGAAGACTTCTGGAAAGGAAACATAAGCGAAGAGGAACTCCACGCAGGTATGAGAGACCTCGCCCTGTGGAGGGCTGAGCTATACAAAGAGAATACTGACCTAATACCTTCCAACGAGCTCTCCTACTACGACTTCATGCTTGACACCGCCCTGATGGTGGGTGCGGTTCCCCAGAGGTTCGGAGAGTTCAAGGGAATGGAGACCTACTTTGAGATGGCGAGAGGCAAGAGCGCTCTTGAGATGACCAAGTGGTTCAACACCAACTACCACTACCTCGTCCCAGAGATAGAGAGGGAGGAGTTCAAGCTCTTCATAAACAA
>WFYI01000034.1 GCA_015490155.1 Aquificaceae bacterium
ATATACAGAACGCCCTGCTCCACCACGCCACCGAAGAGGGCGGACAGCTCAAGTCCAAAGAGGAGGCCTTTGAGGCGATATACGAGGGTGCAGTCAAGAGAATAAGACCCATATCTATGACCTTCTCGGCTATACTTCTGGGGCTTATACCCATAATGATGGGACACGGGACAGGAGGGGAGGTGATGTCAAGGATAGCCGCTCCCATGGTGGGCGGCGTCCTTTCTACCTTCGTTATAGTTCTCCTCTTCGTGCCTGCTCTGTATGCGATATACGTGGAGGTCGTGATGAGGAAGAAGCTGAGAAACAACGAAAGCTCCTAAGCCTACCATAGGGGGAACTTTCCCCCTTGCTATATTTCTTTACCCGTAGTCTATCGGAGAATCTGTAGCCAACAAACCTATGGAGGAGTTCGGTAAGCTCTCCGATTAAGTAAAGAGATAACCCACGGGTAAAATAACAACGGAAACACCAAAGACTTACCTAACCCTTCTTATTACCTTTAAGAAACTCAGCAAACTCAAAGGGGAAGGGAAAGACTATGGTTTTTGAATTCGTCAATCCTATGGTGTGCATGGTTTCAAGGTATCTGAGTTGTATGGCTATAGGCTCCTGAGCCAAAACTTTAGCCGCCTCTAACAACTTCTGGGAAGCTTGATACTCGGCTTCCGCAGATATGATTTTCGCCCTTCTCTCCCTTTCCGCCTCGGCTTGTCTCGCTATAGCCTTTCTCAAGTCCTCCGGTAGGTCTATCTTTTTAAGCTCAACGGCTACCACCTTCACGCCCCACGGGTCAGTTTGTCTATCTATTATTTCCTGAAGTTTGATGTTGATTTTTTCTCTCTTTGATAACAGCTCGTCAAGTTCAGCTTCTCCACAGATACTCCTCAGCGTAGTTTGAGCTATTTGGGAAGTTGCGTACAGATAGTCCTCCACCTCAACTATCGCGTTAACGGGTTCTATCACCCTAAAGTAAACCACCGCATCCACCTGAACGGACACGTTATCTTTCGTAATTATGTCCTGCGTAGGAACGTCGAGGGTTATTGTTCTGAGTGAGACCCTAACTATGCGGTCTATTATAGGTATCACTATGATAAGTCCGGGACCCTTTGCCCCTATTACCCTACCGAGACGAAACACAACCGCTCTTTCGTATTCGGGAATTACCTTTACGGCAGAAACCAAGAATATTATTCCCAGAATGACCAGTATAACAACAGGTGAAAGCACCATACTTAAACCTCCCAGAACCTTTATAAAGTCCTTGCCGAATATAGCGCCCAAAAAGGCTATTAGGAAAATAAGTACAGGTATTAAATCTCCAACTCTACCCATCACATATAATTAATAATCCTTATGCTCCCACATGTCAGGCTCAAAGCACTTAACCCTATTTCTACCCTCTTCCTTAGCCTTGTATAGGGCTATGTCCGCAAACTTAACACACTGCCAGAAGTGTTCTGTGTGAGTGGGAAATTCACAAACTCCTATGCTAACCGTCTTTTTAAGGCTTCCACCTGAGAAGTTAATAACTTTATCCTCCACAGCCTTTCTTATCTTCTCCGCTACCTCTTTTGATTTACCCTCTTCAACGTCTACGAGTATAACCATTATCTCCTCACCCCCGAATCTCACGACTATGTCAGCCTCCCTTACGGTTGCCTTTATTGTATCCGCTATCTCTTTGAGAACCCTATCTCCTACATCGTGCCCGTATTGGTCGTTCACCTGCTTAAAGAAGTCTATGTCTATCATAAGTATTCCCAAACGAGTTCCGCGTCTCTTGGTCTGGGCAACGAGATTCTTGTATATCTCTTCAAGGAACCTACGGTTGTAAAGTCCCGTCAACTGGTCTATGTAAGACTGCTCCTGAAGAAGTTCCATAAGGGTCTTTGATTCGAGAACTGGAGATGCCTCCTCGAGGTAGCCTTTTATGTAAGGTATAAGCAGGTTTACGAATATGTCCATCTCGTTTTCATAGACTATCTGGACTATGTTACCCACCTTGCCCCCTATGTAAACGGGTATGCAGTAATACTGTAAGTCTCCGCAGTTTTCATTGTCCATAAAGTTGGGACATACGCAGGGAAACTCTCGGGAGTCAACTACTTCACCTGTCCTCTTTGCTCTGCACTCGTCGGGGTTTTCAAATATTACCGGGTCACACCACGAGTTTCTGCCCTCCACATGAATCTTTTTAATCTTTTTATTTTTCTGTTCTACTTCGTACAGAGAAAACTTATCTAAACTCATGTATTTCCCTAAAACGGTTACAATTCTGTCGTAAATTTCAGCTTTATTCTTATCCTTTTCTATGGCTTTTTTGAAGTTAGCTATTTTTACCAGCTCCTCAACAATTTTCTCCGTATCCTTTAACGCGTTTTCCGTTTCAAGTACGTTGTAGCCTATAAGCATAGATACCTTTTGCCTTATGCGGTGAAGCATCTCGGAAAGTCGCTCCCCCATGTGGTTTATGGACTCAGCAAGCTCCTTGGTCTCGTCGGTAAGCTCCGTGTTCACCTTTATGTTGAAGTCTCCCTCCTGAAACCTGTTGAGAGCCATCCTTATGTCCATAAACAGCCTCTCGTAGGGCTTGAAGTACCTAAGAACTATGTAAAGCAGGATTCCGAACATAAGCAGTGATATCGAGCCGTAAATGGTGAAGGATATTAGGCTGTGCTTCCTTTCATCGGTTAAATCTACCGCAAGGCTCACGGCGCCCAGAACCTCTCCGGGCTTGGCTTTATGGCACTGCAGGCAGTTAATACCTTTCGAAAGGTCGGCTTTGTACGGTATAACCACTTTGTACACTACCCTGCTGACGTCCTCTATCACCTTTTCCTCAATTTTTCCAGTTTTCAGAACTTCCAGCTCAAGGTTGTCCCGTGGAGTTTCAAAGGGACGAGGAGGACCGAACTGTTTATTAACTGCCTCTCCTCTTATCACCCTAACGTAATCGTAACCGTAGGTTTTCTCTATGAGCTTCAGGAACATATCACGCTTATCTATAGTTCCCAGAACCATGTAGCTCGTGAGCGTGTCTCTTATTATCTCTGCAGCGGTTAAAGCCCGTTCCCGCGAGGTTTCTATCGTATGCTTTCTATAGAGATAGGCGCTATGAAATATAGTTATAAGGGATAATATCAAAATTACCGCACCCACTTTCCATAGGAGCCTACCTCTCATTCCGGACACTTAAATTCCCTCCTGCTCCTTGCCACGCTTTAGGAAAGCTCAACCCCTATTTACTCTTTAGTCCCTCTGCGAAGGCAAACGAAATAACTACGAAAGATAATATCCTTATCCGACAGGTTTGTCAAGAAGAACAACCTACTTCCTAAATCTCAAGCTGGTATACTCTAAAACTCTAACTAATGAAAAAGGTAGCCCTTACCGGAAACATAGGTTGTGGTAAGTCCACCGTGGCAAAAATTTTCAAAGAGCTGGGAGCATTTACGGTAGATGCGGACAAAATTATAAGAAATTTCTACAGAAAGGGACATCCCGTTTACCAGGAGGTTTTAAAGGAGTTCGGCAGAGGAATACTTGATGCCGAGGGAAACATAGACAGAAAGAAGCTTGCGGATATAGTGTTTAAGGACAGAGAAAAACTCAGAAAGTTAGAGGAAATAACCCACAGGAGCTTGTACAAAGAGCTTGAGGAGTTCTATAAAAAACTACCGCCTTCGGCGGTGGTAATTGTAGAAGCAAGCCTCTTTATAGAAAAGGGAACATATAAAAACTACGATTATACGGTTGTGGTCTATGCTCCGAAAGAGGTTTGCAAAAAAAGGGCGGTATCAAAGGGATTTTCCGAAGAGGACTTTAACAGAAGGTGGAGCCTCCAGATGCCCATTGAGGAAAAGGTAAAGTTCGCGGATTACGTTATAGACAACTCGGGCAGTCTGGAAGAAACAAAAAAGCAGGTTGAGGAGGTCTTTGAAAAGCTCTCTAAAGGGAAAGAGCTTTAGCCTCCCTTTCCTCCATTACCTTGTCCAGCGTGGGGTCGTGCCTTTTACCCAACAGCATCTCTATTAGCTCTTTGACGGATACGATTCCCTGATACTTTAAGAGGTGTCCGTTGGCACCGGATATGAACACGCCCTCCTCGTAATCTCCCAGCCAAGCGGCTCCCAGCCTGTCAGCTATGCAGAAGCCTACCTTTTTGGCTTCCTCACCCTTGTTACAGGGCGTTACGCAGTGAGATACACAACCCTTCCAGCCGTTGTACCCGCTGAGCAATCTCTCTATAAAGGGGGTTTTAATTACCCGCAGTGGATAGCCGACGGGAGACTTGAAGAGCATTATGTCTTCTTCTTCAAGGTTCGTTATAAGCTCCTTGTATATCTGGGGAGCGTCGCACTCGTGCGTGGCAACGAACCTCGTAGCCATCTGAACTCCAGCGGCACCCCAATCCAAGAACATCTTTATGTCTGGGTAGCCCCATACACCGCCGGCGACTACAACGGGAATGTTTCCCCACTTACTCGCTTCCTCATAGACCTCACCGAACAGGTTCTCCAACTGGTTCTCCGGCTTAAAGCAGTCATCGTACTTGAACCCCTGGTGTCCGCCCGACTTGGGACCCTCCAGAACGACTGCATCGGGAAGTCTTTTGTACCTCTTCTCCCAAGTCCTGCATATTAGGTTCATCGCCCTGGCTGAAGAGACTATGGGAACGAGAGCTATATCAAAGCCCTCAACGTGCTTAGGAAGTTTCAAGGGCAATCCCGCCCCGGATATTATCAGGTCTGCCCCGGCCTCGGCGGCGTCGCGGGCAACCCTGTCGTAATCTGTGATAGCCGCGAGTATGTTTACGCCTATGGCTCCTCTGCCCTCGGATATCCTCTTTGCTTCCTGTATTATGCGTGTCAGAGCTTCCTTTGAGTGGGCATTTACGGAGCCGATAGGTCTTCCGTACTTATCCCTTTTAACCAGCTCCGGATACCTGTAACCGGTGCCTACTGCTGAGACCACTCCTACCGCGCCCTCACGGGCTACGCTCCCGGCGAGCCTCTCCCAAGAGATTCCCACTCCCATTCCCCCCTGAATTATAGGTATATCAACCTCTACCTTTCCTATCTTGAGCTTGGGTATTTCCATAACTTCCTCCAGACGATATGGATTGATTTTAGGCTATTTGCCAGAGATTTCAAGGGGAAGTAAAAGTAAAATTTAGAGGAGGTGGTAAAGGTTCTGAATGTAATAGACGGCGTTGGCTGGTGCGGAACCAAAGAGCAGACATACCTTATTACAAGACTCTTGAAAGAAAAAGGAATAGAAAGTCACATAGCCCTTGCCTTCGAGCATGAGCAGATGCGGGAGAGGCTGAGGGGATTTGTGGAGCTAAAGCCCTACGAACACCACAGAGGCGGTATCTCTCGCTTCAATCCGATGAACGTAAAGAGGCTTAAAAGCGTAATTGAGCAAGGGGGGTACGATGTGGTGATAGCCCACTCCTCCCACGCCCTTGATTACCTGCGTATGGCTTACGCATTCCTTAAAAGAAAACCGAAGGTCATAGCCCTCCGAAGGTCTGGATACATACCGGGGCTTATATCTAAAAAGCTCAAGTACTCCGTAGCGGACAGGATAGTGGTGGTATCCAAACAGGTTGCGCAGGAGCTAAAAAAGGCGGATTTCTTCCCCGAAAGGTTGAGGGTGATTGAGAGCGGTATAGACCTGCGAAGGTTCTATCCAAAACCGGAGCTTTACGAGAGCGTCAGAGAGAAGTTAAAAGTAGGCAGAGATGAACACCTGATAATAAACGTTGCCAACTGGCAACCCTGGAGGAAGGGGCAGGAGGTACTGCTTGAGGCTTTGAGCAAGCTCCCTGTGGAGAGCTTTAAGATGATATTTATCGGGATAGAAACCGACTCCGAGGAGGCGAGGGAGACCTTTAGGAGGTTCGGGCTTGAGGATAGGTGTATAGGTTTGGGCTTCAGGGAAGATATAGATTACCTCCTTCAGGGGGCTGACCTTTTCGTTCTTTCCTCTTTCTCGGAGGGTATAGCCGGTGCTCTCCTCCAAGCTATGGCTACCGGGAGGCTCGTGGTGTCCACCTCCGCCGGGGGAATACCCGAGTACCTTAAGGACTCGGAAAACGGCTTTTTGTGTCCGGTAGGGGACAGTACCACCCTTGCGGAAAAAATTGGGCAAGCTCTATCCCTTGGGGAGAACGAAAAGAAGAAGATAACGGAGAACGCGGTGCAAACAGCAAAACGCTACTCCATAGATAGAACCGTTGATGAGTACGTAAAGCTCATAAAGGAGCTTACCCTGAAAGAGCCTGTTTTAGAGCGGTGAGGGCTATGTCTGCCCTGTTCTCCATCTTCTCTTTTTCCTTTTCTTCGGAGAAGAAGCTTAAAATCTCCTCTTTTGTAGGAACTTCACCCCTCTGTTTGAGTATCTCACAAGTGTAGTCGGTAATTGCGAGTAGTTTTTTACATCTCTTTGTGGCGTTGAACTTGCAGTCCTTTATCTTATCTCCTTCCCTTTTTAAGAAAATGGTTACCCTGTGAGCGCCCTCCTTACACTCTCCCGAGGAGCCTTCCGCCTTCTCCTCTACGAAGTTCTTTAGACCTTTCTTTAAGTATTCAGATACCTTCATAGGGAATATATTTTAAAAGAAGCAAATTTTACACAGGAGGGAAGTGATATGAGAAAGGGGCTGTTTATAATACTCGCCGGACTTTTAGCGGGTTACCTCTCTTTTGCGTCCGAGAACATAGTTCTCAAGAAAACACCGAAGTCTTTAGATAACTACTATCCGCCCAAATCCAAAAAGTGGGAGTTCCTCTCAAAGATGTACAACATGAGTACTTACTTTTACGGTATAAACCTGAACATAAACAACGAAGACTGGGATAACGCCTTAAAGTGGGCTAAGAAATTAAAAGAAGAGTATGTATCTACCTCAAAGATGGTTCCCGAGTGGAAAGAGTACTTTAAACCGGAGCTTGCGGAGAGACTTGTTAAGGCTGTTGAGAGTAAGAACGTAGACAATGTATTGCAGGCTTCCAGAAAGCTGGGGCAGACCTGTGCCAAGTGCCATGCGGATAATGAGATTACGGTAAAACTCGTTTACCACTTTCCCAGCTTTGAAAACATAAAGATAGAAGACCCCATAGAGTTCATGGAGATGGAAACGGGTAAGTACATGAAGAAGATGACCAACTCCATGAAGGCTCTGAAGATATACCTCATGCAAGGAGACGCAGACAACGCCCGCCAGTCGGGTGAAGAGTTCGTGGAGAGGGCAAGGGCCCTCAAGGGTATGTGTTCAAAGTGCCACACCTCGAAGACCTCTATTGAGGCTATAACCGGAAAGGAGTACCTGAACTCTCTCGAGAACCTTACTCAGGCTCTATCCGCGGACAAGTTAGACAACGAGAAAATCTTTAAGGCTCTGGGAAGCGTGGGTATGACCTGTGCTAAGTGTCATAACGTTCACCTAATACCCGCCATGGTTCAGGAAAGACTAAAGAAATGAGCCGCCTTTTCCTACTGTTTTTCCTTTTTATAACTGCGTGCGGGCCCCTTGAAGAGGTGTTCGTTGAGGAGGACTTGCTCCAGAGACCACAGGCTAAGAGGTGTGCCGACTGCCACGCTGAGATATTCAAGGAGTGGGAGAAGAGCCGCCACGCGGTAGCTTGGAAGAGCGAGGGTTTTAAGAGGGAGTCCGAGAACTACACGAAAACCAAGTGTCTTTCCTGCCACGCTCCCCATCAAGTAGACCCTCAGAAGAAGCCGGCTCTGAGGGTTGAGTTCAAAGAGGACGGCGTGAGCTGTGTTGCCTGCCACTTTAAGGAGGAGACCAAAGCCATGCACGGACCCTTAGAGGTATGGTCTCCACCTCACCCCTCCAAGCGTGACTTGAGTTATGTAAAGTCCGGATTCTGCGCGGGATGTCATCAGGAGACTTACAAGGAATGGAAGATGGCTAAGGTGGAAAAGTCTTGTCAGGACTGCCACATGCAGTCTCTTGGCAAGCGGGACTTGATTCAGAAGTTCCCTTTTTACTACTTTCACAGGGCTAAGCCCCGTCACTCCCACGAGTTCGTCTCCTTGATAGCTTCTGCTAAGGATGTAAGGGTATCCTTTAAGGAAGGAACTTTACAGGTTGAAAACGTGGGCGTTCCCCACAACCTTCCTACGGCAGACCAAGGAGACCCGCGGCTTTATCTGATTGCAAAGATAAGGTACGTAGACGGTAAAACTAAGTCCGTAAGACGCGTGTTTTCTCCGCAAGCCGGAAACCCTCTGCCCTACAAAACTCCACTGAGTATAAGTATTCCCAACGCCGAAGGCGTTAGTTTTATAGAAATAAAAATCCTTAGAAGACTTGCGTGGAAGAAGGAAAAAGAGCTTATACTTAGTAAGAAAATCCATGCAAAGAGTTTATACAGTCAGAACGGAAAGAGAGACCTTGGAGGTAGCCAGAGAGCTGGCAGAGACATTAAGAGGTAAAGAGGTTATCTGCCTTGAGGGGGAGCTGGGAGCCGGAAAGACGACTTTTGTGAGGGGGCTTGCGGAGGGATTGGGAATAAGGGAGGGCTATCAGGTCAGAAGTCCTACCTTTACACTTGTGAACGTGTATCCCACCCGGATGGGGGACTTAATCCACATAGACCTTTACAGGGCTAAGGATGTTGAGGTAGAGGAGTTTATCGGTCAGGGGATAGTTGCCGTAGAATGGGGAGAGGATGTAGAGGGGTGTGATATAAGGGTTAGGATAGAGACCTCAGAGCTTGACCCAGAAATGCGGAGGATTGTTGTAATTACCTATTATTAAAGAGTCTGAGAAGGAGGCTACTGCGATATGGCTATACTACGGCTTCAAGGAAAGCTGGGAAGAGTTCATTAGAAAAAATCCCCATTAGGGGATATACTCTACTCCTGTATGCGTGTATCCGACTTGGGTGAATTCGGTTTGATAGAGAGGATAAAGCGGCTCTTGAACTCGGAGCTTATAGGTGATGATACCGCTCTTTTGAGGCTTGGTA
>WFYI01000035.1 GCA_015490155.1 Aquificaceae bacterium
AGATAAGCAAGCTGGAACTCAGCCTCTACGCCCTCCGCTACGGTTATTATTCCGAGTGAGTGGGCAAGCTCTACCGCAAACTTAACGATGGTTCTATCAACCCGACTTAGCTCCATGGAAGATATGAACTGTCTGTCTATCTTTATGCCGTCTAAAGGAAAGTTCTTTATGTAAAGAAGAGAGGAATACCCCGTTCCAAAATCGTCAACAAATATCTTCATCCCCATGTCCCTAACACTGTGAAGTACCTCTAAGGCATCATCGTAATTGCCTATTATGGTGTTTTCCGTGACCTCTAAGGCTAACAGCTCTGGATTTACACCACAATTCCGTACGGTAGAGCCGAGAAAACCAACGATATCTTTGGAAGAAAGTTGCTTGGGAGATATGTTCACGTGGACACCTATATCCCACTCCTTGGCTTTTTGACACGCCCGCTCAAATACCCACTCGCCAACATCCTTTATCAAGCCCATGTCCTCAAGGTGTTCCATGAAGTAAGCCGGGGACATAACACCCCGTGTAGGGTGTTTCCACCTCAGCAAGGCTTCGCAGCCCAGAAGTTCACCAGTTTCTGTGGTATGTATGGGCTGATAGTAGAGCATAAACTCCCCGTTCTCTAAAGCCTTATGTAGCCTATTTTTAATTACGAAAATCTCTAAGCTCTTTTCGTGAAGCTCCCGCGTGAATAGAGCAAACTTGTTTTTGCCCTCTTCCTTTGCCTTGTACATAGCAGCGTCTGCAAACTTTATCAACTCTGAGGCATCATGCCCGTTATCCGGATACAGGGATATACCTATGGAAGCGGATATAAAAAGCTCGTCACCCCTTACATCAAAAGGGGTCTCTAAGACCTTCAAAACTCGCTCCGCGAGTTTTATAACGTCCTTTATACTGTCAATCTCAGCCACGACCGCAACGAACTCGTCTCCTCCGAACCTTGCAACGGTATCCGTTGTCCTGAATACCGAGCTTAGCCTCTGCGCAACCATCTTGAGCAGTTCGTCCCCTACCTCGTGTCCGTATGTGTCGTTTATAGCTTTAAACTCGTCTAAGTCTATGAACATAACTGCAGCTTTCTTACCGTGCCTTTCCGAAAAGGCGATAGCTTGTCTTATTCTGTCTATAAGGAGAACTCTATTTGGTAAACCCGTAAGCGTATCGTAATACGCCATAGTTCTGAGTTCTTTGGTATAGGAGATAATCTTCTCAGCCAGCCGCCTAAAGGATTCAGTTAAAGAGTCTATCAGAGCTATGTTGCTCTTAGGGAGCGTGAGCTTAGGAGAAGCTTCAATTTTGTCAGTCAAGTCTCTGACCACTTCATCTAAGTGCGTAAGAGGTTCGTAAATTCTCCTCGAGAATACGCTTGCCAAGAGGATAGATATTCCCCCCAAAGCGTATATCACTACAAAATGATTTCCCAGAACGCTCAGTAGCTCAGACCTATAAGGTGCCAGTTCTGACTCGGCTATGAGCTTCCAAGATACATCTTTACCCACCACGTCGCTGTGGAAAAAGTGAGCGTGTTTCCATCTTTTAAGAGGTAAACCCTCCTCTTTCTCTATGATGTGTACAACAAGACCCTCTTTTAAAACCCTAAACTCACGGAACTTAAAGGGTTCGAAGTTAATATACGCAGGGTAAGAGGAAATTATAATCTTGCCGTTTCTATCCACTAGGGTAAGGTAAACGTTTGAATCGGAAGAGAGCCTGTGTAAGAGCTTGTCAGCATACTCAAGGTTGAGACCGCAGTAAGCGTACCCGATAAACTTACCATTCCTTACTGCAGGCACAGCTATACCTACTACGGGACGCAATGCAAACTTGGCTACGAATACCTCGGTAAACACGGGCTTTAGAGTTTCCTTGACCTTTTTGTAATAGGGTCTGTAGTTAAAGTTCGTCCCTATCATGTCCCTGCCCGCCGGATTTATCTTTGGATAGAAGGTTATGGCTGTGGCGTTCTCGTCCGCTATGTAGCAAGCGTGAAAGTCCTCAAAGGTTTTGTTTACAGCCTCGGTCTGTCTTTGGAGTTCTTCTACATTCCCCTTACCCAGCCTTTCCAAAGCTGTGGCTAAGGTATCTACCGCATTTAGGTGAACCCGAAGCCAGTATATAAGCTGCACTTCTGCGTTGTAAGTTGTCATGCGTATATCTTCTTTTACGTCCCCTGCTATTATCTCTTCTTCGTGAAAAGCATCGTACAGCGTCTTGGCAAACAACGGTATAGTCGATAGAGCCAGCGTAGAAACGAGAACGAGTCTTTTAAAGGAGACCTTTTCCTGTTTTTTCAAGAATATGTAAATCAACAGGAGTATCAAGCTTGCAAGAGAGGTGCTGAGCAAGCCGTTCACGGCGCTTTTAAAAGGAAGGTAGAGCATATACTCTTCGGCGTTTAGCAAACTTTTCAGACCCACCATATAAACGGGAATTCCCACGAATAACCAAAACAGCCAGTCTGCGGTTATGAGTTCAAAACCTCTCCTCTTGTACAAAAGGGATACCACTAAGAACTCAAGGACGAAAGCCGCCCCTCCCCACGGATGTCCCCAAAGCAAAAACAGGTGTACCGCCAAAAGGATAGATATGGCAAAAGCCGGCACGAACCCTAAAAGTTCGAGAGCGACATAGACAAATATCCCCCCGAAAACTATATGCACGGTTCCAAAGAGCAACGGTACACTTGCAAGGTTCCCTAAAACGGCAAGAACCGTAAGCAGTAAAAACAGCGATACTTCCTTTTTCAATCTCCTACCACCCTGTTTTGCTTTTTAAAGTCTGTTCTTCTTGTCCGTACCCCTGTATTCAACCATGTCTCTTATAGCTTCAGCAAACTCCCTTATCTCCTTCTGCGCCCCCTCGTGGGTTCTGAGAGTTATAAAGTTATCCAGGGCGATTCTCGGGACAGTCCAGTAGTATCTCGTTTTCATGAATTGCGGTAGGACTCCCCTTGCAAGCTCCCTGGCGACTTCCCTCTCGGTCATCTCCTCGTAAAGCTCCATAGCCCCCTCTACGAGTTTAGATATTCTATCCAAAAACTCGGAATTGTAAGGCTCGTCTACAGGCTCGTCCACGGAAGCCTGCTTGTTGCTCTTTGCCTGTTTCCTAAGAACCTGTGGTACGTAGAACTTTATATCGTAAGCTGTGTATCTTCTGCTTATCTCGTTGTAAGAGCCGAACCTGTGTCTGTGCCACTGACGGGCTACAAAGAGTGGACATTCCACTATAAAGGTATAGTAGTCCATGTCGGTTCCCAGCTCCAACTTGTCCACGAGACCAACCCAACCCGACGAGGTTTCAATTTTTTCCCTCAAAAACACGCTATCCAGAGTATAGGGCAGTTTATCAAGCTCTTCGTCGGTAAGCCTTCCACCGCTCTCAACTACGCTCCATATAGTAGGGAATTTATCCCTCAGCACCTCGTATATCTCTTTAGGGAAATGCTCAGAGGAGTTTATAAAACTCCTTAGATTAAGCCACAGGTATCCACCGGAAAAGTACACCTGAACACTCGGGTTTTCTAACCTATCAAGAATAGAGAGCCAGAGCCTTTTATCCCCCTCCACCGCTACTATGTTATGCTCAAAAGGTGAAGCGTGCTTGTGGGTATAGAGGTAGCGTATGAGCCTCTTATCCCTTTTTTCATCTACCGCCTCGTCTTTACCAAAGGACACCCTTGCGCATCTGACTACCCTCTGGTCTGACCCCATTACCTCAACTTTCATGGTTATAATAATAACCCGCACATGAACAAACCCGCTTACCTGATTCTTGTAAGCAACACTGAAGGTGTAGAGTCCCTGTTCAAGCTTGCTCAGGAAGAGGGCTTAAACCCAAAAAAACTACAGAATGTTCTGGTTATATACCCAGAGAACGAGATACACATGCTCAACTTCCTCCACGACATGGATGTTGAACTCCTCAAAGAGCTTAGGCTATCGAAGATAGACGCTGAGATAGATATAAACTGCGAGAACATTCTCAAATTCATCGTAAATGCCAAAAGCTCTGCTGAGATTCTCGACGAACTTATCTACAAAGAGATAGGGAAGATTTTTGTCAATACAAAGGTTGCCTTTCACCCTATAGTTGACGTTAAAGCCAAAAGGGTATTTGCCTTCGAGTCCCTTTGCAGACCCCCGCTCCACATAGTTGACCTCCTGAACGTGGGAAAGTCGACGGCGAGGTTCTCGGACGCCTTTTGCAGAGAGGAAGCCATAAAAATAGCCGCTCAAAAGCTTCCCAAAGATGTAAAGCTCTTCCTGAACTTCCACCCGAGGTTCTTCGAAAATCCCCTAAAGGACTTCGGTGAACTCATAGCCTCTCTCTTGACTTACGAGGTAGACCCCTACAGGATAGTCGTAGAACTCACCGAATACGAAGAACTCGACCTGGATTCTATAAAGAATTTAATATCCTTCCTTAAAACAGAAGGAGTCATGGTAGCCCTCGATGACATAGGCTCCGGCTACTCGGGACTGTTTTACCTCTCGGAGCTTAAGCCCGACTTCATAAAGATAGACATGGAGCTTATAAGAAATATTCATAGAGACAACTTTAAAAAGGTCATAGTAAATCACCTTGTAGAGATAGCCCACCAAAACGGTATAAGGGTCGTGAGCGAAGGTATTGAAACCCCTGAAGAGTTAGAACAGGTGGTCTTTATGCAAACGGACTACATACAGGGTTACATAATTTCAAGACCTACGGAAGATATCGATATTGATACCTTGAATGAGAAGATAGAGAAGGTTTTAAATGACTTTACTTGAACACCATCCCTGCAAAGGACACGCTCGAGTCGGTAGCTTCCTCATACCATACCCTGTAGTCCACATCATCTCCCTCTTTAGCCCCGAGTTCCCTAAGTAGCTTTAAAAACACGTAGTTGGTAAACTGCCCGTCTATCCTCGTTCTATTTCCGTCGCTCTCAAGGAGTTTGAAGGCTTCTTCCCCCTTCATACTTTTTAAAAGCTCTATATATTCCCTGTCCCTATCCGAGGGGTCGTAGTTGGCAGGGTCTCCGAACTTCTTACCTACATGGCTCATGTCAACGCTTGAGATAACAAGCAGATTATCTATATAAGGCTCTAAAGCTCTGAGGAGCTTGTAAGAGACCTCCGACAGGAGGCTCTCATCGCCGTGGGAAACTATAGCCGGCAGAATTTTAGCTTTTGGGAACAGGTGTTGAACGAAAACCACCTGGAACTCTATGGAATGCTCCATTCTGTAGGAGAAGATGTCTTGAGTGAGGTCATAATCAAAGCTATCTTGAACTTTCTTGAAAGCCTCTTTGTCCACCCTTGCAATTCCGAAAGGAGTTTTAAAATCTAAAGGACATACTGAGAAGGGAGTTTCATGTACATAGTGGGAGACACCCAAGATTAGAACCAACTCCGGCTCCCAGCTTGTAGGCACCTTAGCGTAGGTTTTCCCGTAAACGTCCACCGCAACCCTCATGTCCATGTGGGGGACTAAAAGCCCGAGGGGTTTAATTCCCTCGTGATTACGATTAGGGATATTTGAGTCCAGAAATTTCCTTAACTCTCTCTCAACCGAAGGGTAAGCTCCGCCTACATGATACGCCTCTTTAATTCCCGAGGCTATTATCCTTTCCCTCTCCTCCTCAAGCCTTCTTTTAAAGTTATCGTTGTAA
Organism: Aquificaceae bacterium; assembly: GCA_015490155.1. Lineage (GTDB taxonomy): Bacteria > Aquificota > Aquificia > Aquificales > Aquificaceae > WFYI01. The sequence continues at coordinate 5,657 of WFYI01000035.1, forward strand.
AGGAGCAAGCTATCATCCAGCTCTTTTATTAACTGAAGAACCTGTCCGGCGGATACACTTATACCGAACTGCTTGCGGAAGTCCTCAACCACCTGATTTACATCTCTGCTTCCATCAAAGAGGGACATGAGAAGTAGGGTTGCCCTGTTTACAACTATAGGCTCCGATATTCCGTAGGGGTCTCTCAGGAGAACGTTATCACCGTAAGGTTGTATGTCCAAAAACCTTACTACGGGCTTCTCCATTATCCGGCTTTCTCGTATATAAGCTTCGGAGGGGACTTTTTAGACACGCAAGACTCATCTATAACGACCTTTTTAACCTTACCTATGGAGGGTATGTCAAACATAACGTCCGTCATGATTTCCTCCATTATAGCCCTCAAGCCCCTTGCTCCGGTCTTTCTTCTGATAGCCTCACGGGCTATTTTCTTCAAGGCTCCCTCGGTAAATTCCAGCTCTACGCCGTCCATCTCAAGGAGCTTCTTGTACTGTTTAACCAGCGAGTTCTTGGGTTCAAGGAGTATCCTCACGAGGTCTTCCTCTCCCAGCTCCTCAAGGGTCGTTATAACGGGTAGCCTCCCTATGAACTCTGGTATCAAGCCGTACTTGATAAGGTCGTCCGGCTCAACGAGGGCGAGAATCTCCTTTTCCTCTTTAACCTTCTTGATGTCAGACTCAAAGCCCACAGTTGATTTTCCTATCCTGTGCTTTATTATGTCCTCAAGTCCCACGAAAGCTCCGCCGCATATAAAGAGTATGTCCGAGGTATCAATCTGTATAAACTCCTGATGGGGGTGTTTCCTACCGCCTTGAGGGGGAACGTTGACTATGGAACCCTCTATGAGCTTGAGCAGAGCCTGTTGAACTCCCTCACCGGATACGTCTCTCGTTATAGAGGGGTTTATCCCGGACTTCTTAGCGAGCTTGTCTATCTCATCTATGTATATTATTCCCTTCTGAGCCAGCTTAACGTCGTACCCGCAGTTTTGGAGGAGTCTCGTGAGTACGTTTTCTACATCTTCGCCCACGTATCCTGCTTCGGTCAGAGAGGTGGCGTCCGCGATAGCAAGGGGAACGTTTAGCACCCTCGCAAGCGTCTTGGCGAGGAGCGTCTTACCCGAACCGGTGGGTCCTATGAGGAGTATGTTGCTTTTTTCTATTTCAACGTCTCCTATGTTAAGCCCCTTTTCCTTAGCCTTTATCCTCTTGTAGTGGTTGTAAACCGCTACGGATAGAACCTTCTTTGCCCTCTCCTGACCTATAACGTACTCGTCTAAAAAAGCCTTTATCTTTTGGGGAGTGGGTATGTCGTCTAAGGAAACCTCCGATATAGAGTCCTCTTTATGCTCTAAGACAATACCTTTGCATATATCAACGCACTCATCGCATATACGGACGTTCCCTCCGCCCGGAGATTCTATGAGTATCGCAACGCTGTCCTTACTCTTTCCACAGAAAGAGCATCTTTCCTCGGAGTTCTTTCCTCTGCCAGCCATATCCTAAAGTTAGTTAAGTCATTCCCTTTTTTCAATAACTTTGTCTATGACGCCGTACTCCTTAGCTTCCTCTGCCGACATGAAGTAATCCCTTTCAACGTCCTTTTCTATCTTCTCAAGTTTCTGTCCCGTGTGCTTTGAGAGTATCTCGTTGAGCATCTTCTTTATCCTCTTTATCTCCTCCGCATGGATTATTATGTCTGTAGCCTGTCCCTGAATGCCTCCGAGGGGCTGGTGAATCATTATGCGTGCATGGGGAAGGGCGTACCTTTTGCCCTTAGTTCCTGCGGAAAGCAGAACCGCCCCCATGGAGGCAGCCTGTCCTATGCATATAGTAACAACGTCCGGCTTTATGTACTGGATGGTGTCGTAAATAGCCATTCCCGCTGTAACGGAACCGCCCGGGGAGTTTACATAAAGGTATATATCCTTTTCCGGGTCTTGGGACTCTAAAAATAGAAGCTGAGCCACTATAAGGTTGGCTATGTGGTCGTCTATGGGAAATCCCAGAAGAACTATCCTATCCTGAAGCAGCCTTGAGTATATGTCGTAGGCTCTCTCTCCTCTGGGAGTTTGCTCAACCACTATGGGAACGAGCTGGTTTTTTATCTCATTCATCTTGAACCTCCACACTCTTTTTTCTCATCTATACATAACCTATGCACAGTTATGGTAAACTTTCTATCCGAACTTTCGGATATAAATTGATTAAGCTCTCCACACAAACTTTTAGCATCTTCACAGGTCTCAAAAGAAATCATCCACAGCCCATTCTCCGTTTCCCAGTACGGTGTGCGTTTACAAGTTTTTTTCAAAAATTTTCCATTTTCGTATCTGTGTATAACAAATTTCCCTTCTCCCGCCCAGTTCATATATACTGCATATCCGCTGCCACTCAAACCTGAAATTTCCTTACCTACCTTTACACCTGCATATTTATCTTTTATTAGCTGTTCTAAATACTCTCTTAAGAACTTTCTCTCTATACCCTTGAACACAGATATACTTAAACCCTCATCCTCAAATTTATCCTTAACTTCTTCAAAGATTTCTAATAGTTTTGGTTCTACAAAAAGAACTAATATGTATGAGCCTTCATTATCAACATCTTCAATAACGCTATAATACACTATGGGCTTTCTATCAAGCCTTCCCGTTTTCTTAACTTTTTCTTTTAAATCGTCTATCAGCTTTCTGAAGTCAACTTTAAGAGTTTCAGCCATTTATGCATCTCCTTAACCTTCTTAATTATAAGATATGCTATATGCTCACACTTATTGTAGTTTTCTACGGATTCCAACTCATCAACAATTGTATTAAGTATGTCTAAGAAATCTGTATATAGGAACTCTAAAAATTCCTCTTCCTTTTCACACCATTTTTCTTGTTCTGTTGTGGTATAGTCTGCCATTATTCGCCATACACGTAGTTTGTCCCTGTAAGAGTTAAGGTGTTTCGGTATTCCTCTGTATGTATTTTTGTCATGCCAATTACCTCTGCACTTGTATATACTTCTTAGCAGTGTTATATACGCATAGTAAAACCGACTGCAGAAGTCCCTATAATTACCTTTTTCGACAAGCAGGTAAGAAGTTTCTATATGTTCATAGGCCTTAACCAAAAGGCTTAAATTTGGCTTACTCTTCTTCATTCTCGTTACTTTCCACATCAACCTCTTTTATGGACACTTTGGAAATTACGTCCTGAAGAGCCTTTTTACGTCTTGCGTCCTCTCTGACTACATCCATCATGTTTTCTTTCTCAAAGTAGTTCTTTACCTCTTCCTTAGTGGCGTTGCTCTGCTTTGCGAGAAGCTCAAGCTCTTTCTCTACGTCCTCATCGGTAGCCTCTATGTTGTGTACCTCAGCGTATTTGTCAAGTATGAACCTTACCTTCACGTTCGCCTCAGCCTGCGGTTTGAGGTTCTCCACCAACTTTCTGTAGTCAATGTACCTTTTATCTATGCCCAGCGCTTCAATCTCTTTCACCCTTTTGTCCACAAGGAAGGAAAGCTCTCGTGACACGAGCGTCTTCGGAGCCTCTATCTCGTGAATGCTTACAAGCTTGTCCGATACCGCGTCCTCTATGGCATTCTGTTTGATAGTCTCTATGTCGTTTTTTATCTCTTCCCTAATTTTTTCAAGAGCCTCCTCCCAGTTCTCGTAACCAAGTTCTTTCGCAAAGTCATCTCCAGGCTCGGGCAGAACCTTTTCCTTTATCTCCTTTATCTCAATTTTTACGTTCGCTTTGCCCACCTCGTTACCTTTTTCATCGTAAAGGGGCAGGTCTTTTACCTCAAGGGTGTCTCCCACCTTTCTGCCCGCAAGCTTTTCATCTATCTCCGGTCTGAATATGTTGGTACCAACTACCCCGGATGTCTCACCATCTACAACTTCCCCACCTTCACTCTCTTCAACCTCGTAGTGTATGACGACCATGTCTCCCTCTTTTACCTCCCTGTCCTCTACAGGTTCCCAAACAGCGTGTTCTTCTTGTAGAGCCTTTATTCTTTCCTCAACCATCTCCTCTTTAAACTCTATCTTGGGAACCTCTACCTCTAATCCCTCAACCTCTTTAAGCTCAAACTCGGGCGGCACTTCGAATATCACGACGTAGGAAACCTCCGGGACTTTGTCCTCAAGCTCTACCTTCTCGAGGTATATGTCCGCAACCGGCGTGAGCTTGCTCTCCTCAATAGCCTCTTTCAAGGTCTTGTTTGCAACCTTTTTGCCCACCTCCTCCTTTATCTCCTCCTTAAACTTATTTTTTATAAGCCATAGGGGTGCCATTCCCTTCCTGAAACCCTTTATCTCCACATTTTGCTTGAACTCATCGTAAACCTCGTTAAGTATGTCTTGTACGAGGCTCCCTTCAACCTTGACGTTAAGAGCCTTTACAAGTCCTTCCCTGTCTTCTACGCTGACCTTCATCTATTACCTCCGTACTGCGCTGTATGGTGCGGGTGGAGGGAGTTGAACCCTCACGTCCGTAAGGACACCGGATCCTAAGTCCGGCGCGTCTGCCAATTCCGCCACACCCGCTTAAATGATTTATTATAACCTGTAGTCATAAAGCGAGTTCGG
>WFYI01000036.1 GCA_015490155.1 Aquificaceae bacterium
TATTGAACCTTAAACCGGAAAACTCCTGAATTCTGTTCTCCCAGTGGGGATTTCTCTCAAGCATAGCCACCACAAGGAAAGAGCCGGCAGCCATGAATGTGTAAACTATCAGAAAGTATATAACCGCTTTTACACCTATGTCCTTGGAAACAGCCACCGCGGCGAGTATGTACCCGGAGTTCGCTATGGACGAGTAAGCCAAGAGCCTCTTTATATCCTTCTGAACCAGAGCAACGAGGTTACCGTAGAGCATGGTGAAGGCGGCAATTATTCCGACCGTTAGAGTCCAAGCTATGGCGAACCTCTCCTCCACAAGGGGCATGACTCTTAGCAGAGGTATGAAAAAGGCGAGCTTTCCTACGGAAGCCATCAGAGCGGTTATGGGTGTAGGTGCACCCTGATAGGCATCCGGTAGCCAAAAATGGAAAGGAACCGCCCCTATCTTAACGGCCATGCCTATCAAGAAGAGTATCAAGCCCAAAACGAGGTAGTGTACGTCTTCACCCTTGTAGGTAAGTATCTCTCTCAGGTCAAGGGAGCCTGCGTAGGTGTACATAAATACGGCTCCGTAAGAGGCAAGGGCTATGCTTATGCCTCCGAGCATGAGGTACTTAAAAGCACCTTCCTTGGAGACAAAGGAGTTCTTAAGCAGGGCGGTGAGTATGTAAAAACCTATGGATATAAGCTCCAAGGATACGTATATAACTATAAGGTTGTAAGAGGAGGCGAGTATCATGGCACCCAAGAGCGTAAAGGCGAGTATGTAGTAAAACTCTCCGTAAAAGGAACCTTTGTTGATGTAGTACTTCTGGACAAAGGCGAGTATAGAAAGCGTAACTATAACCTCTATAATCTTTACGAGCGTAGCCAAGCCGTCGTTGGTAAAGTTTCCGTAAAAGGTATCTCCGTAAACCTGTCCTGAGAATATGAAGGCTATAAGACTTATAATCAGACCTATCGCGGTTATAGAGGGAAGTAGAGACCTTTTGGTCTTCTCGGATATAAAAAGCTCTATGGAAAAGAGAAGAAAAGCCGTTATGAAAACCGCAAGCTCCGGTAGAAACATGGTGAGGTTTGGAAGAGTTATAGTCCCGATTATCGCCTCTATACCCATATCACATTACCCTCTGGATAAAGTTTGAAAGTATAAGCCTTATGGACTCGTCAAAGAAGTTGAAAAACACGTGCGGGAAGAATCCGATGATGAGTATGGGAATTACCACCATCACGAAAGCTGCAAGCTTAAAGCCCCTTATGTCTCTAAAGTGAATTAGTATGCTCTCCTCCTTCACGTCCAAGAACATAGTTTTCAAGAAGTAAAGAACGTAAGCCGCACTGAAAAATCCACCTGCAAGAACCAACAGAGCGAGGGCATAATCGTACTCCCTTGCCGAGAGTATTGTCAGGAACTTACCCCAGAAGGAGGAACCACCCGGAAGACCCATAGCCGCAAAGGATATGGTAGCAGTTATGACTGCAAACACCGGCATAAACCTCAAAGAACCCCTAAGACTGTACATATTGAAGGTATGAAGCCTGTTGTATATAAAACCCGCTACCATAAACAGCCCGGCACTGGTCATACCGTGGGCAAACATCTCTATAACGGAAGCCTTAAAACCCTCAAGGTTCAAAAGGAACATCGCGGTAACGACAAAGCCCATGTGGGACACCGAAGAGTAAGCAACGAACCTCTTTACGTTGTTCTGGGCTATCGTCATCCACGAAGCGTAAACTATGGATATTATCCCCAAAGCCACGAGCAGAGGCATAAGTTTAAGAGTAGCTTCAGGGAAAAGCCCTATGTTAAACCTAAGCAGAGCGTAAGTTCCCATCTTTAGCAAAACAGCCGCAAGTACTACTGAACCCGCCGTAGGAGCCTCTCCGTGAGCGTCAGGTAGCCAAGTGTGGAAAGGAACTATTGGCGTTTTCACTGCAAAGGCTATAAAGAAAAGCAGAAATATAAATATCTCCAACCCTATCGGGTAGTGATTGTTCAATAGAGAGAAGTAGCTGAAGGTAAACTCTCCGTTGTTTAAGAAGTGCTGGACAGATGTGCTAACTATGCCTAAGAGCAAAAACAGAGAGGATACGAATATGTAAATAAAGAACTTGTAAGAGGAGTAGAGCCTTAGCTTATAGCCCCATATACCGATGGCAAAGAGCATGGGAACGAGGGTAAGCTCGTAGAAAACATAGAAAACTATCAAGTCCCAGCTTGCAAACACGCCTATGAGGAAGGTTTCCGAAAGCAGGAAGGCTATGTAGTACTCTTTGAGCCTCGTATTAATTTGGGAGTCCCTGACAGACCAAACTATAGCAACTAAGGATATCAAGGTCGTAAGAAAATACATAAGTAGGGACAAACCGTCCAATCCCACCGAGAAACTCACTCCAAGCTCTGGAAGTATCTCGTAACTCTCGAAGAACTGAACCACGTCAGACTTTGAAAAATCAAAGGTCACTATAACGTAAAGGGAGAACAGAAATGTTAAACCTGCCCCTATTAAAGCTACGGTTTTTGCATAGCTTTCCTTTAAATACAGAATTAGTAGGGACGCAAGTACCGGCAGAAGCATAGATATGCTAACAGCAGGTATATTAGCCTTGATAACTTCCATGCTTACCCCCTAACTCTCTCCAGAGCGTAAAGCATTATTCCCAAAACAAATACCAGACCCACAAGAAGGAAAGATACGTAATTATTCAACAGTCCGCTCTGTATAGACCTCAATACCCTTCCGCTTCTGAACATTCCTAAGGCAAGCCAGTGGATAAATATGTCTATAGACTTAATATCAAAAGATTTCCATATAACACCTGTTATTTTGAAGAACACCTTGTAGCTTAGATTTATAGTACCGTCTATAATGGTTCTATCCCCAACGACGAATGCGGCTTTAGATACATTCAAGTAGCCCTTTGCAAAAACCCTATGGTAAAGAAACTCAGTAAAGAATTGATTCTTAAATGTAGAATGTATAACCTTCATTGACTCATAAGCCTTATTAACATCTATAACACCCCTCACATATACCATATACGCCATTACTATCCCCAATATCCCTACCCCAA
>WFYI01000037.1 GCA_015490155.1 Aquificaceae bacterium
ACGACAATTACTTGAAGGTATCCACGTTTTTAAACGACTTCGTGAAAAACTACAACGAAGTTGTTGATATGGTCGATGCTTTCACCTCCGGTGAGAATGCCCTATTTATAGGGGAGAACACGATTACCAACCTAAAGTACGGAATGGCTAACAGGTTAGACCCTTTGATAGAGCTGGGCATTCTCAACTACGACGGAGATACAGGACAGATTTCCATAGATTCCGGAAAGCTGAACGATTTACTTAACTCGGACACCCAAAGGGTAAAGGATGCAATTTCAAACCTAAAAGGCTCCTTTGGAACCTACCTCGAGGTGCAGAGCAACACCTTTGAGAGCTTTAAAAATACCCTTCAGGAGAGGTCGGATAGGGTAGATGAAAGGATAGAAGCACTCTCCCTTAGATTAGCTCAGGAGGAACGGCTCCTGAGAAGGGAGTTCGCCCGGCTCGAGGCTTTTATATCGGAAGCAGATTCTTTAAGGCAGAGGTTCCAGCAATTTATGACGAGTCTTTCTGAATTAGGAGGTAATAAATGATGAATGGTTATGGAACGGCTCCGGCTAAGGATGTGTATCTGCAAAACTTGGTAGAGAACGCAAATCCAATAAGAATGGTGATAATGCTCTACGATAAAGCTATAAACTCTATAAGCGATGCGATAGATGCAATAAACGAAGGCTTAGAAGACAACATAGAGAATCTAAAAAGGAAGGTAGAAAGCCTGTCAAAAGCTACGGACATTCTAATAGTTCTTCAGGCATCTTTAAATAAGAAAGAGGGCAAGGAAATAGCGGAAAACCTGGACGAGATTTACGAAATTCTAATCAACGAGATAATAGGTGCAAACATAAACAACGACGTTGAGACCCTTGAGAAGGTAAAATCCGTACTTGAGGATTTGAGGGATGCTTGGGAGGACGCGGAAAAGAACGTTTACGGGAAAAACAAAGAAGTAAAGAGTGCATAATCAGAGCTTAAAGGAACTTCTTACCAAGTGTGAGCTACTGCTCGAAGACGGAGACCTTGATAATCTCGAAAAAACAGTTCGGAAAATAATGGAGATGGATTTCTCAAACCTTGAAAAGGAAGACTTTGAGGAAGCCATAAGGATTCTGGACTTTCTCATGGAGAAGGCAGAGAAAAAGAAACAAGAAATAGCAGAAAAACTGGTGAACTTTCAAAAATTCAAGGGCTACCTCAAATAGACTACTGGGCAAACTCCTTATCGAAGGCTATCTTAGCGAGTTTCATAAGCCTGTCTATTATGTCCTTGGAGGTCGTAATCATCTCGGAGGCGAGCTTGAACGCCTCCTCGTCCCTACCCTCTTTATGAGCCTTTATAGCCGCCATACCCAACTCGTGGTATTTTTTGTGAGGCTCTTCTATCTCTTTGAATATCTGAACAGCTTCCGGGCTGAGCTTTTCTACATCCTGAAGTCCGTTAGAGTAATACCACTTTCCGAGTGCGCACTCGGTATAGTGGGGAGGCGTCCAGTCGAGATTCCCCGCAAGAACCTCCGTAACGTTGTCCATAAATACGGAGTGGTCAACAACCCTTTGTAATAGATTGGTTCCGAGACTATCGTAAAACTTCCTGAGGGTCCCCCAAGTGTTCTGGGCTACCTTTATGTTTTCGTGGGCAATCTCTCTCAGGTCTTCTCCGGTCTTCTTAACGTCTTCAAAACCTTCCTTCAGCTGTCTAACATTGTCGTTGATAGCATTTAGTACCTGAGACTGCTCCTCCATAGCGGTGGTCTGTGTCGCTATCATGTCCGAAAGTCCGTCTATCATAGAGGTTATATCGCTAAAAACCTCGTTGACATGAACGGAGCATTTATCTATAGCCTCTACAACGTCGTTCATCTTCTCGGTCTTTGAGAAGGCATCTTCCATATCCCTGACTATGGTCTCTATGGTGTCCTTTATCTGATTTGCGCTCTGGGAGGTCTTCTCTGCGAGCTTTCTAACTTCCTCCGCAACCACCGCAAAGCCCCTTCCCGCCTCTCCGGCTCTCGCCGCCTCTATAGCCGCGTTAAGGGCAAGGAGGTTAGTTTGTTCCATTATCTCAAGTATCGTTGTAAGTATTCCCTCTACAGCCTGAACGCGTCTCTTTAGGTTCTCAACCGAGCCTTTAAGGTCTCTGTAAACAGAGTCAAGAACCTGTGTGCTTTCTATAGAGGAGGTTACACTCTCTCTGCCCTTGTTCACTCTATCGGAGATTTCCGACTGAACCTTCTTAATCTCCATAATCGAGCCGGCTAAGTCGTTTATAGAAACGTTAAACTCGCCCACGGACAGGACTATGCTGTCTAACTGGTCGCTGAATACATTCATACGGTTAAGGAGCTTAAAAACGTGCGCTCCTACGAGGGAGGAGGCATACATACCGTAGCTTGCACCCGAGGTGGCTTCCCTCTCAATTTGATTGAGTTTATCCTTTGCCTGTGCGCTCTCCTCTTTGATTTTTTCCAGCTCATTTATTACATCTTTACAAATGACCCTCTTCATTTCCAAAACCTCCCTTTTATATAACCTTCACGGGTATATTATAGCCCATGAGTGCGGGAAATTAGTTAGTTACAAAGCATTAAAAAGCCCCTTTACACGGCTTAATACCTCCCTTACCTCAGACCTAACCTCTCCCTTATTCGGCTCGTCCGTTAGGAAGTTGTACATATAGCTTCTGTCCACCTCGTCGTCAAACTCTTCGTAATCAACACTTTCTAAGACCTTTCTTGCTTTTCCGTTTATAAGCTTTGGGATTTCCCTCCCGGATATCTCACACCATATAAGGCTCCAGCCCCTCGCGAGGGCTACCGGGTGATAACCGCCCCCTCCTATGTACACGCCCTCACCCAAAGTGTTCCTTACATACCTGAAAGCCTCGAGAAAGCCCACGTTGGACAGGTTGAACTTAGAGAGCGGGTCTTCCGTTAGAGGGTCTGTACCGAGCTGGAGGAGGTAAACCTGCGGTGAGAAGTGGGAAAGTGTCAGCTCCAAAGAGCTTTGGAGTGCGTAAAGGAACTCCGAGTCGTTAATACCTTTCGGCAGAGGGACATTTAAGTTATAACCCGTTCCTTCTTCCTCTCCCATCTCCTCTATAAAACCTCTTTTGAAGGGAAAAGCGTACTCCGGAGACTGGTGTATTGAAAGGACGAATACCTGCGGACTGGTGTAGTAAGCTTCCTGAACGCCGTCACAGTGATGGGCGTCAAGGTCTATGTAAAGAATCCTCTCAAAACCTTTCTTTCTTAAATACTCTAAGGTAATAACGGGGTCGTTTATAAAGCAAAAGCCGTTCGCTTTGTTCTTAAAGGCATGGTGCATTCCTCCGGCCGGATTAAAGGCGGGAACCCCACTGAGGAAACTCTCCGCAGCCTGAATGGAAGAACCCGTAGCCAAGGAAGAGCCTCTGTACATGGCGGGTGATACGGGGTTCTCGTAGTTGCCTATATTGAACCTTTCCCTCGCACCGTCGGGAACACACTGGCACCTGTCAGCCTCGATAAGGGTTTCTATGTATTCCCTCTCGTGGAAAAGCAGAAGTTCCTCAAGCGTAGCTTCCCTGCTCTCAAGAACCTCCTCCTCGGATATAAGCTCCATAGCAAAGAGGAAGTCCAAAAGCAGGGATACCCTCGGTATTCTCAAGGGATGGTTTTTAGTATAACGCAGGTTCTTGTATTTAAAGCTTCCTACAAGTTTTGCCTTCATAAGAAAACTCAAAGGTCAATCAATTATATAATTGGTGAGTATGAAAATCAAAATCGGGACGAGAAAGAGCAAACTCGCACTTTGGCAGGCTAACTTTGTAAAGGAGTTCCTTGAAAAAGAACACGGAGTTGAGGTTGAGCTGGTAAAGATAACCACCAAGGGAGACAAAATACTGGATTCACCTCTGGCAAAGATAGGAGGGAAGGGGCTTTTCGTCAAAGAGATTGAGGAAGCCTTACTGAGAGGAGATATAGACCTCGCAGTCCACTCCCTCAAAGACGTTCCTATGGTTATACCCGAAGGGCTGAAGCTGGGAGCAATAACTAAGAGGGAAAACCCTTACGATGTTCTGCTTTCAAGACACGGAAAAACTCTCTCCCAACTACCCGAGGGTGCAAAGGTGGGAACCTCCTCCCTAAGAAGGCAGGTTCAGTTAAAGAGAGTTCGCAGAGACCTGAAAATTGAGATATTGAGGGGGAACGTTGACACACGAGTGAGGAAGCTGAAGGAGGGGTTATACGACGCAGTTATACTCGCCTACGCGGGCGTGAAGAGAATGGGATACGAGGAAGAAATAACCGAGGTCTTAAAGGACTTCATACCAGCGGTTGGTCAGGGTAGCCTCGCCATAGAGATAAGGGAAGAGGACAAAACCACAGAAGAACTTATCAGAGGTTTGAACGACGAAGAGAGCTATTTAAGGGCTGTGTGTGAGAGGGCATTTCTCAGAGAACTCGAGGGAGGGTGTCAGGTTCCGATAGGAGCCTTTGCCACGGTCAAAGGAGAAAGCGTAAACATAAGGGGCTTTCTTTCGGACTTGGAGGGAGAGAGGTTTATAGAAGGAAATGAAAGCGGTAGCGTCGAGCAAGCCGAAGAAGTGGGTAAGAAATTGGCTGATTACATACTCGGGAACGGAGGTAAAGAGATACTGAAAGAGATATACGGAGGATAGTTTATAAGAAAACCCCCACCCGCAGAGCGGGTAGGGCAGGGAGGTAGTGTGTTAGAACTTCCAGTTTAGAGCAGCAGACAAGGAGTTCTGAGCGTTCTTAGCTCCGACTACGAAAAGACCACCTGCACCTGTGGTCTCAACCTTTTTCTCAAACGCCCTTACGTAGGAAACCTCTATACCGAAGTTTTGGGATATTTGGTATCCAAATCCCAGCGTAAGGTGATGTTCGGATATTGCAGGAAAGCCTACGAGGTTAAACCACTCTACGTTGTAATCGGGGAAAGGAGCCACAAAGTTGGGTATGTTGTTCTGTCCCGCGGAAGGGTCAGCTATGTTCTTAGACCTTATGGGAGTTTTACCGTAGTTCCAACCCGCTCTTAGGGCGAGCTTCGGAGTGGGCTTGAACTCCGCACCTACGCCGAATACCCACTGGTCTTTCCAGCCGAAGTCCTCGTATCCGTTAGCACCAGACCAGCCTATCCACCTTACGTCCACGCCGAACTTGAAACTTTCCGATGGAGCTACACCGAAACCGAAGGCAAACTCTTGAGGTTGCTGAAGCTTCATGTCCTCAAGGACTCCGTCACCGTTCGAATCAAACACCCTCTTGTAAGTCATAGATACGGGTGACTGGTAGGTAACACCCGCGTATGCCATTCCACCTATGTTGAAGCTGGCACCGAGCTGGAAACCGAGACCGAGGTCTTGGGACTGTCCGCCACCGGCGTTCCAACAGGTGTTGGGGTCAAGAGGGTTAGCACACATAACCGCGCCCATGTCCAAAGAACCCCAAGCTATGTGGAGCGCTCCTGAGAGGGATACCATGTCGTTGAGCTTTACAGCTACTGCAGGAATCATTCTCATAAATTGGAATGTGGTGTGCATCTGGGCGAGCATTTCGTCCTTGTTCCTGTAATCAACGCCCATTCCGGAAACACCAAAGGCACCTACACCAACGGCGACCTTGTCGTTTACTTTGTGAACTATTCCTATCTCGGGAACCACAAAGGTATCCGCGGCGCTTTTAACGTATCCGGTGTCGTATTGGAAAGGCATACCCATAGGTGAGTAATCAACCTTGTTCCTTGCTTTGACGTTGGGCATGAAGAGAATTCCACCGAAGCTGGCGTTAAATCCCTGATAGTTGGTCATCCACGCAGGGTTCCTGAATATAGAGTCAGTCGCTCCCACGGGCGCACCTACACCTATTCCACCCATAGCTCTTGATGCCGGTGTCAAACCTATAAGGTTATCACCGTTTGTGGCAAAGGCTGCTGTGAGACCCGAGAGCATGACTGCCCCTAAAAGAATAGATTTCCTCATCTTTCTTACCCCCTTCCGAGATTTTGTTCTCAATTTACAATCATACAACCTCAGCAATCAAAAAAATTATTTAAAATTCTTATACTCTGTTAAAAAGAGATTATTTACCGCCGTTGCAACGAGGTCGTAGTCTATTACCCTTTCAGGTACAGCTTTAACGAAGCTTCCGCTCTTTACAGGCTCTTCACTTTGCAGGTAAACCACTCCGTCCACCTCCGGAGCGTGGGCGTAAGTTCTTCCTATAGGAACGGGAAAGTCCTCAGAAAATCCGTCAATTAACACGTCAAGCTCCCTGCCCAATAAACTTTCATTCTTCTTTACAGTTATATCCTTCTGTAAACTCAAAACCTCCTCTTTTCTTCTTTGCTTTTCAACTTCCGGTAAGCTGTCTTTCAGTTTAAAGGCGTGCGTTCCCTCTTCGTGGGAGTAGGTGAACACCCCGAGCCAGTGGATATGTCCCTCCTCTACAAATGAAAGGAGTTTATCAAAGTCCTTCGGACTTTCTTCAGGATAGCCTACTATGAAGGTCGTCCTTAAAACCGCATGGGGAAGCTCCGAGTAAATTCTGTCTATAAGGCTTCTCACGAGCTTTTCTCCGTAGCCCCTTCTCATACTGCCAAGAACCCTGTCGGATATGTGCTGAAAGGGAACGTCAAAGTAAGGGAGAATCTTTTTTGAATTGGAGATTAGCTTTATTAAATCATCGTTGACCTCCGTTGGATACAGGTACAGTAGCCTTATCCACTCTATTCCTTCAACCTTTTCAAGTTCCTCCAAGAGCTTTAAAAAGTACCCCCTGCCGTAAAGGTCTCTCCCGTAGTAGGTGGTGTCCTGAGATACTATGTCTATCTCCTTTATACCCAAAGACGCAAGGTAAGAAGCCTCTTCAAGTATTTCTTTAATCTCCCTTGAGCGGTGCTTTCCCCTTATGGCAGGTATGGAACAAAAGGAGCATAAACGATTACAGCCCTCCGCTATCTTAAGGTAAGCGTAAGAAGAGGGAGTGCTTACGAGCCTTCTTTCGGTTTCTCCCCCGTTCTGTTCAAGACCCAGGTACTTTAAGACCTCGTCCCAACTGCTGACCCCGAAGAAAGCCTCCGCCTCGTGAAGTTCTGCCTCAAGCTCCTTTCTGTACCTCTCCACAAGACAGCCCATAGCGAGGACTCTCTTTCCTTCGTTTGCAATCTCAATTATCTTCTCTACGGACTCCCTTTTAGAGTCCTCTATAAAACCGCAGGTATTAACCACAACTATATCAGCTTCGCTCAGGTCTGAGGTTATGCTTACACCCTTTCCCCTTAATTTTCCCAGAAGAATCTCACTGTCCACAAGGTTCTTTGAGCATCCTAAACTGACGAGGGCTAACTTCATAGGGATTTTTTAACATAATTTTAGCTTCGCATGTAAGGTATTTGTGATAGCAATCATATAAAGTTCGGGATTTACGACCTATGAATATAGGTGAGGTGAGGTTTCAACATGGAGCGGGTGAGGGGTAAACCCCCTAAATTCCTCCTTGGGTTGGGTGTCATCTCTTACTTCCTACTCAATACATCTGCAATCTCCATCACGGATATGGGTTACAGAGGACTCTCTTACGTTGAGAGAGGTGTTGTAGACATATCTACCTTCGGTGATGCGGGAGTAAACACCTTTAGCGGTAATCTCTTTGTCCAGAGGGAACTGTTCATGATTCCTTCAAGGGGACTTCCCGTTGAGATATACCTCACCTACAACTCTGACCGCAGGCTAATAAGCTCTCCCTTCGGTTACGGCTGGAACCTCTCTTACCACATCAGGTATCACAAAGACTCAAGCGGTAACGTGACGATAGTGTGGGGGGACGGAAGGCAGGACACATTTACAAAGAGCGGTACAGGATACACACCTCCCGCGGGCGTGTACATGAGCCTTACAGAAAGCAGTGGAGTATTGACACTGACTACCAAGTACGGGATAAAGTTCATATTTGCAAACCCCACCCACAGGAAGCTAACCTTAATAGAAGACCCTAACGGAAACACGATTACCATAACTTACGACTCAAGCTACAGACCGATAACCATAACCGATGCCGCCGGTAGAGGTTACTCCCTCACCTACGGTACAAACGGACTCCTTTCGCAGGTGATTGACAACAACCTCACGTCCGGTAGGGCGTACACATTTACCTACGATTCCCAAGGTAGGTTAACGGGAATAACCGACCCGCTTGGCAGGACGGAAAGCTTCGGTTACGACGCAGGAAATCTTATAACCTCAATAACCGATAAAAGGGGGAATACCACACAGATTACATACACGGCATCTTATCTGCCCCAGAGCGTACAGAAAGGGGGCAGACAGGTCAGCTTTTCTTACGATACGACTACCAGAACGACCACCTTTACGGACGCAAAGAGCAACAGTTGGAAGTTCCTATACAGCTCTCCCATTTCCACAATAACAGACCCTTCTGGGAACTCAATTAACTTCACTTGGGATACAAATAAAAACTTAACTGCCGTAACGGACAGGAGGGGAAATACCACCAACCTAAGCTACGACACCAACGGAAACCTTACATCTTTGGAAGACCCCCTCGGCAACGTCTCAGCTTGGACTTACGGAGCGCTGGGCAGGGTTACCAGCTTTACAGACCCGAGGGGTAATACGTGGACTAATACCTACGATGCCAACGGCAACCCGACTCAGACAACAGACCCAGCAGGTAACTCCGTAACGAGAGCCTTTGACTCCAACGGACAGATGACGAGTTACACGGACAGGGAAGGAAATACTTACACCATGTCTTACGACACCTACGGAAATCTTGAGGCAATAACAGACCCGCTGGGAAATACTACGAATATATCCTACGACGGTGCAAGCAGGATAACCCAGATTACAGACCCTAACGGCAACACAACAGGTTTTAACTATGACCCTCTGGACAGAATACTTGAAGTAGTTGACGGACTCGGGAACGCCGACCAGAGAACTTACGACGAAAACGGCAACCTTACGAGTTATACCAACAGGCTGGGGAACACGTGGAGCTACAGTTATAACTCCTTTAATGAACTTACCCAAATCGTGGGACCCCCTATTCCCGACCCTTCAAATCCTTCGAATAATGTAAACCCCACGGTTGTCTTTACCAGAGATGCAAACGGTAACGTAGTACAGATAACCGACCCGCGCGGTAAGGACTGGACTTACACTTACGATGCCCTAAACCGTATGACGAGCTGGAAAGACCCGCTCGGCAACACTTGGCAGTATGCCTACGACCCGGAGGGTAACCTCGTGGAGGTTACGGACGCTCTTAATCAGACCTTCACCTATACTTACGACGCCATAGGCAGGCTGACCGGACAGAGCTTTCCCGGGGGAACAACAGCAAGCTACACCTACGATGCCAACGGTAACCTACTCACCGCAAGAGACGCAAACAGCGACTACAGTATGAGCTACGATAACTTAGACAGGCTTACGAGCTTTACCGATAACACCAGAGGTAAAACCTTCAATTACGCTTACGACAAGGAGGGAAGGCTGACCTCAAAAACCTACCCCGGCGGAGAGACCGTCAGCTTTACCTACGATGCGGCCGGAAGGCGTACGAGCATGACAACTCCCAACGGTACCACAAACTACGGCTACGATGCCGCAGGAAACAGGACATCAATTGCTTATCACTCCGGGCATGAGACCTTGATTAATTACGATGCCAACAACAGGGTAAGCGACATAGCCCATATCTCTTCTATCGTAGGAGCCTTTGCAAGCTACACCTATACGCGAGATGCGGAGGGGAGGATAACCAGTGCAAACCGGGTAAGCGCCGGTACTTCCATTCTCAGTGCGGATTACATCCTTGACCCCTACGGGCGGGTTTTGGAGGAGACCGTTACCGATAACTCGGTAAATCCGCCGGTTACTATAACTTTAACCCAAGCTTACGACCCTGCGGGGAACCTGATTTCCTACAACAGGTTTGGAAGTACGGGAACTGTAACCTACGACGATGCAGGGAGACCCACGCAGGATACGAATTGGAACGTAAGCGGGAATACCACCTTTACCCACGATGCCAACGGCAGGAGGACGGTGATAACCATAGGAGGTTTTTCTTCCATTACAATTGATTACGACTCCCGAAGCAGAATGGTAGGTGCGGGCGGGATAAACTACACCTACGATGTATTCGGGCGACTGATAACGGAGGAAGGGTATGCCACACCCTACAACTTCGTTTACAGCGACCCCTATTCCCTATTTCCCAGTGAGATATATGACGGCAGCGGTAACTTACTGACGAGGTTTTACAAGAATTTTATCCCCGAAGCCGTGGAAATGCTCACAATTTTAATAAATCCCATGCCATCCATCGGGGTGGAAATGGTTAGGTCCATATTACTGGCTTACCTTTATCTTCAGGCGTACGGGCAACCTCAATCTCCTTCGGTTTACTACCTCATACGTCTCCCGGGGTGGAATGTAGAGTACCTTATACACCCCGATCTTCCGATACTGAAGAAAGAGCTTCGCAAATACAGACTTGATATTAAACCCGAGTTTCCCTCAAAAGAAAAAATACCTACATCAAAACTTCCTACCATAAACTACCTAATAATGCCGGACTTCGGAGGTATAGAGGTAAAGAAAGCATCCACCGGAAGGCACTTCCACCCACTTCAGGGAGACCTTTGGCTTCCTATGGGAACGAGCGTAGGTGTAGGAAACATAAATTCAACGAATCCGAATATAGAAGGAACAGAGGGGAACATGCCTACACACAGGGCTATACCGGGCGAGCCGGTTTACTGGGGATTACAAACATTTTTCCCCTTTGATGGTGCGAGCTTGTTCCATATGCCCGGCTGTAACCATATACTTGAGCCTTCGGGTGGGAGAATATGCGGCGAACAAGCTTACGATGCATGGATAGGTACTCCTTACAATCCAAACTTGCCACACATACTCACTCCCGCACAGGGAACGGATATACCACTTGTAGGTCTGCCGGTTACCTCGCTCCTTATAAATACGGAACCCGACTACGAAGCCAGAATTAAGAGACTTCAGAAGCTTATAAACAGGTACGACAAACTGATAAAGGAGTACGACAGAGTGATAGGCGAATACGACAAGGTGATAAAAAGGGTAAGGAGCTTTGAAAGGTGAACAGGAAAGAGGTTTTTAAATACTTTTTAACGCTCGTTATCGGAGTTCTTCTCCTTACCTCTTCTCTTTCTGCCTGGATAGGTAGCAATCTCGGGAATTACGGAACGCACTTTTCTCCTGCAACGCTCACGGGTAAGGTAACGGACGGTAGCGGAAATCCCGTAGCCAACGCTTCCGTATCAACTATCGCCGGGCAGTTCACAAAAACCGACAGCAACGGAAATTACACCCTTTACCTTGACGCCCCGGGAATATACACCGTCACCGCAACGGACGGTTCTAAGTCGGACACCAAGCAAACGGAAGTATCCTTGGGAACCACCACGACTTTAAACTTTCAGCTGAGTGCAACGGTTCAGCAGTACACCGTCTCGGTGTCCAAATCCGGTTCCGGGACGGGAACGGTCACGAGCAACCCTGCGGGTATAGACTGCGGTGCTACCTGCTCCGCTCAGTTTGCATCGGGGACAACCGTAACCCTAACTGCAACGGCGGACACCGGCTCAAGCTTCTCCACTTGGGGAGGGGACTGTTCTACCTGCGGTAATAACAACACGTGCAACCTTACAGTGAACTCCGATAAAAACTGCACCGCTACCTTTGATTCCTCTTCCCACTCCACCGCCACCTCCACACCTCCACCTACTACACCTCCGCCACCCCAACCCCCGTCTGAGCCGGAGTTTCCCAGCCGTAAGCTACCCGACGGAAGCATCGTAAAGGTGGAGGACGGAGTATTCACATCAATAACGGTTCTCAACGCACCCCCCTACGAGTGCAATATTCCGCAGGATATTGAAGCCATTACGCCGTGGTTAAGGTTCGTAGCAAAGGTCGACGAGGGAAAGGATGGGGTATGGATAAGCCTTGAACTAAACCAACCTCCGCCCGAAGGTATGAAAGTAGGAAAATGCACCAAAGAGGGTTTTAAACTTATTGAAAATGTAGAGGTTAAGGGTAGCGAGGTTAAGTTCTTTATTGAGGACGGGGGCGAGTTCGATTACGACGGCAAGCGTGACGGATACGTAAGAGACCCCTTTGCAATCGTTCTGGATAGGGAAGAAAACGGTGTAGGAGCAGGAGGAGAAGATAAAGTGGGTGAGGATTCAACGCCAAAAGCTCAAAGCTCCGGCGGGAGCGGTTGTAATACGGGAGGGGCTTCCCTACTAATTGTCCTACTGTTTGTCTCAGCTTCTCTTGTAAGAAAGAGAATATAAACAGAGCTAAGGTCATACAAGGGATTTTTGAGATACTCTATCCTATAAATAGTATGAAAGAAAAATGGAAAGCGATAGCAAAGCTCCTTGAGGAGGAGTTTGACATAGAGGTTCAGCCCTCCTACGAGGGTTGGGGTGCAGGCTACGACCCCAAATACCTGCCCATGTTGGAGATGTGGGCAAAGGGCGAGGTGGACGATGTCCCGCCCGTTGTGAGGATACCCAGGGGCGTCGTATTCAACATTTTGGATTTCCTAAAAAGAAGCGAAGACTACACCATTAACTCCATAAGACACGAGATATCCCTCTTGCTGAACATTCACTTTGCAAATTGGAGGTTAGGGCAGAGGGAGGTCTTTAGAGCCGGCTACAGCCCCTCATCTTTTGTGGTTCTGGTGTCTGTGCTTGATTCCCTCAAAGCAGACTACATGATAAGCAACGACCAGTCCGCAACAGCACACGCACTAAGGGAAAGGTTCAAGGATGTGCTAAACAACGTGGAAAGCTCGTATCCCCACCACAAGCTCGCCCTATCGCTTATATACAATTGGCTTGAGGAAACACCGCCCTTTGAACAAAGCATTCAGGAGCATTCGTCTCACATGCTACCTGCGGTAAAGGAGTACGTCCGAGAGAGAGATTATCAGGCTCTATACGACATACTAATGGAGGAGCTGTGGGCTAAGTTCAGGAGCTACGTTGACGACGCTAAAGAAATAAACCTCATAGACCTTCTTTTAGATGAGGCACGGGGCAGGGTCAGAGAGGATGCCCACAGGGGAAGGATAATGACGGACGTTCTCAGTAAACTCCCCGAAAGCTATCAGGAGGTCATAAGAAGCTACAAGGACAAGGAAGCCAAGGACATACCGGAAGACATACAGAGGGATATAGTCAAAGCCATAAAGTCCCTGCCCGATTGGATGAGGGACTACCTAAACCAGATGAGCTACATGGATATGCTTGAGAGGGATATAAGGTTCTTCTCAAACTTCCTGCCCAAGACCCTTGAGACGGACATAGAGCATAGGGGATTTCTCAGCTTTCTATTTAAGGGCTGGGAAGAGGAAGGCGGAGCCTCGGCGAACCGCAGACAAACCACGCAGGAACCGGAGGAACTCTCCGATAGAGATAAAAAGTACAAAAAGGAACACGGGCTTACGGAACAGGAGTTTAAGCAGTACAAGGCTATGATGAGGAGCGTTCTGCCCTACGTGGAACACTTCAAGAGGAGGTTTGATAACTTCCTGCCGCAGGAGGAGGAGGGCTGGAGCGGTAGATACCTGCGGGGGAGGAGGCTCAACTACAAACAGATAGCCAAAGAGGTGCCAATAAAGAGGGGAAGGCTCTTCTCAAGGAGGGAAGTTCCCGACAGGAAGGAGATAGTCTTTGAGCTTTTGATAGATGCCTCTGCGTCCATGAGGAAGGAGGAAAAGATTCAGAACGCCATAAAGGCGTTGCTTTTGGTATCCGAAGTCCTCGACTCCCTGTCAATGCCCTTTTCCATAAGGGTATTTAACGAAAACGTTTACGAGCTTAAATCCTTTGAGGAGGACTACAGGAGCGTTAAGTCCCGTATAATGGAGCTGACTTCAAACGTGGGAGGCGGAACCGATCTTGGTAAGGCTGTGGGTGCCGGTGCGGACAACCTTGAGTTCTACATGAAAAAGAGCGGAATGAAGGGGATAATCGTCATGTTCACCGACGGACAGCCCACAAAGGGACTAAAGGGCAACGAGCTTAAGGTATTCCTCTCCCAAGTCAGGCAGAAGATACCCATAGTCGCCATAGGCGTAGGAGAGGCTCTCCACATGGTAAAGGAATACTTTGACAGAAACGGAATAAACGTTGAGGACAT
>WFYI01000038.1 GCA_015490155.1 Aquificaceae bacterium
AGGAGTTTATCCTCCATATCTAATGAACCCCTCCGCAGATGATTATACACATATTTGTGTTATAACTGCAAAAGGTAAAGAAGTCTGACAGGAAAGGGGTTAACCCCTCATGTCGGTTATCTCGTCGGTGGACTCAACCTGTCTGTATCTGAATATGGAGATTATTATTCCCAGACCTACGGCCGCTTCCGAGGCTGCAAGAGCTATTATGAAGAGAGCAAATATCTGCCCTTCCACAAGACCCATGTAAGCGTCCGCACCTACGAAGGCTATGTTAACAGCATTCAGGGCAAGCTCTAAGCTCATCAGAACGGTAACCAGGTTCCTACGGACTATCATTCCGAGCATACCCAGCCCGAAAAGAATCATACTTACCGCAAAGTAAGCCTCAAGGGGTATCGTTTCCATAGGTCTGTTTCTCCTTTCTACCTATTATTACAGCTCCTATCATACCTATAAGAAGGACTAAGGACACAACTTCGAAAGCAAAAAAGTACTTGCTGAATAACACAGAACCTATAACTTCCGTATTTCCAAGTTTTTTAATAGCTTCCCTGAATTTACCCTCTGGAGACGCCGCTATTCCGAGTATAAAGACCAGAGCCATCTCCAAGTAAAGGAGCAAGACCACTGGTAGCGATAGTATCCCGGAAGTTCTGAAGTGGGTATCTTTCTTGAGTGCCTTTTCCCACGGAACTGCCGTCAGAACCAGAACGTAAAACACGGCTATGGCAACGGCGTAAATCAGCAGTTGGAGTGCGCCCACCAGCTCAGCACCTGCTACAAAAAAAATACCTGCTATTGATATCAGAGCCGACAGGAGCCAGAGGATAACGTAAACGGGATTAGAAAACAGAACTACCCCTATGCCCGAGATTATAGCCCACAGGGAAAAGGACAAGAATATCACCCACTTTATCATCTTCCTACCTCTGGAAGCCTAACGTCGTTTTCATACCAGAGACGCTCTCTCTGTCTATCGTCTATCCATATTCTATCCGGTTCTTTTTCCCTTCTCTTTTGCCAGTCCTTACCAATCCTCTCAAGTACTTCCAAATCAAGGATAGAGTCTTTTCTACTGTAGGAAGCTGTTTCATGTATGTCGCTCTGGAAGAGGCAGTCCACGGGACAGGCATCGACACAGAAACCGCAAAAGGTACAAAGCATAAGGTTCATATTGAATACGCTCACCACCTTTTTACCGTCTTCAACCTTTTTGCCGTCTATCTCAAAGAGTTGGGGAACCGGACACGCCTTCTTACATAGATAACACACGACACACCTGCTACTACCCGGAACGACCTTTATCTTCATACGCTCAGTCCACTCGTTGAAACTGGGCTGTGGCTCGGTACCATCTATAACTTTATGTCCGAAAAAACCTCTAAACCTTTTAGGTGGTGTGAGTTTTTCGTAAGGGTAATGGGTAGTTATAGTTTTGCTAAAGGCATGCCTTATGGTTACAGAAAGACCCTTTATAAAATCTATGAAAAATATTCTTTCTATCCAAGAAAGCGGTTTCTCAAACACCTTCTTTACCATGGTCTTTACCTCCAAGAGGCGTGAATTATTTTACATCATCTCCAAACTACGGGAGCTATTATTGCAGTAAATACCAAATTAAACAAAGCCAACGGAAGCATTATTTTCCACGCTATCTCCGTAATTTGGTCTATCCTGTATCTGGGAAGAGTCCAGTGAAGCCACAGGATAAATAGAAATAGAGCGGTAACCTTGAGTATGAACCACACAAAGGGCGATAGGGGTCCCAGGAAGAATAGGGGGTCTACGAAACCTATAAAGGGTATGTTTATGGGTGACCAACCACCCAAGAATAGAACCACCGCTATGGCGGATAGAGAGAGAACTTCCACATACCACTCCACCAACGGGAAAAGTCCGAACTTCATTCCTCCGTACTCAACGGTGAAACCCGTAACCAGCTCCGCTTCAGCCTCCTGTATATCAAAGGGAACCCTTCCCGTTTCAGCCAGCAGGGAAAACATGAATACCACAAATGCCACCGGTTGTAGCCATACATACCAGAGCTTTTGCTCTATCTGAGCCTCAACTATGTTGTATGTGGATAGCGTGCCGGCGAGTATAAGGGGTCCCATAACCGCAAAGGTTATTGCCACCTCGTAAGATACGATAATTCCCGCCTTCCTCATTGAACCTATTAAGGAGTACTTAGAGTTAGAAGCCCACCCTGCAAGCGCTATTGCATAAACTGCAAGAGAACCCAAACCGAACACTAAGAGAAGACCCACGTTAACGTCGGTAAGAATGGGCTTTATTTGGTATCCAAACAGTTCAAACTCGGGACCAAAAGGTATGACGGCAAAAACGAGAGTTGCGGGAACGAGAGCCATTATTAAGGCAAGGTTGTAAAGCAC
>WFYI01000039.1 GCA_015490155.1 Aquificaceae bacterium
AACCTTCCCTCTTTTATGGTGTATATCACACGCCCAATGAGTTTCCTATTCCAAAGAGGAGTGTTTTTGCTCTTTGAGTAATTTGTGTCCTCGTTTAAAACCCATTCCTTCTTAGGGTCAAATATGGTAATGTCTGCGGCAGAACCCGGCTTGAGAGTTCCCCTGTCCACGCCTATTATGGAGGCGGGTTTCACGGTTAAAAGCTCCACGGCTCTGCTTAGGGTAATCTCTCCCCTGTGAACAAACTCAAGCACGATAGGCAACGCGGTCTGAAGTCCTATTATCCCCGGCATAGACCTTTCAATCAACCCCTTCTCGGAGGGGTGATGGGGTGCGTGATCGGTAGCCACACAGTCTATAGTTCCGTCTCTCAGAGCCTCCACAAGCTCCTTTCTGTCCCTTTCACTTCTAAGGGGTGGATTAACCCTTGCATCAGCACCGGACTTAACAACCTCTTCCTCCGTAAGTATCAGGTGGTTAGGATTAACCTCACAGGTAACCTTGGCACCTCTGCTTTTGAACTCCCTAACTATGTTCACCCCGAGGTGAGTTGTTAGATGCTGGATGTGTACGTGTCCACCCGTGTAATAAGCTAAGATGCAATCCCTTGCGTTTAATACATCTTCGGCTTCAGGTGGTCTCGTGGAAAGTCCGAGAAGTGAAGATACCTCTCCCTCGTTTACGCTACCTGTTGCCAAGGTATCGTCCTCACAGTGGTTCATTATCGGAACTCCCAGTTCAGCGGAAAGCTCAAGGGCTTTCTTCATAAGAGAGGCGTCCATAAGGGGAGAGCCGTCGTCCGTAAAGGCTGCGCATCCGGCATCCTTGAGCGCCCACAGGTCTGCAAGCTCTCTGCCCTTTCTTCCCTTCGTTATAGTTCCCGCCGGCAGAACCCTACACAGACCAACGGAACAGGCTTTCTTTATCACGTACTCCGCAACGTGGGGGGAGTCTATAGGTGGTACAGTGTTGGGCATACACACTAGGGTCGTGAACCCTCCGGCAACCGCGCTTCTGCTCCCACTCTCTAAATCCTCCTTGTATTCCTGCCCGGGGTCTCTCAAGTGCGTATGTATGTCTATAAATCCCGGGCTAACGACAAGCCCTTCCGCATCTATTATCTCTGCTTCCGGCTCAAATATGTCCCTTTCAAGCCTCTTTATTACACCCTTGTCTATGCATACATCAAGCTCTTCATCAAGCCCCTGAGACGGGTCTAAAACCCTTCCTCCCTTAACTACCAGCTTGGGCATAAGAGAATTTTACCCCTAATTTTCCACCAAACACCTCAGAACCTTAAGGTTTACGCTGTCCCAATCCTCCACCTTTGGGGTTTCAAGGTAGTAGGGAAGCTTTGAAAAGTAGTCGTCCTTTAACAAGTTCCTAAACCCCTCAAGACCTATGTATCCCAGACCTATATGCTCGTGCCTGTCCCTCTTAGAGCCGAGGGGCGCCTTTGAGTCGTTGCAATGGACAGCCTTTATACGCTCAAGCCCAACCGTTCTATCTATCTCTTTTTTAAACTCTACAAACCCTTCGGGTTTGTTTATCTCGTATCCGTAAGCGAAGGCATGGCAAGTATCCAAACAGACCCCCATATTAACGCCCGGAAATGCCGAGATTATCTCCGCAAGCTCGTAAAAGTTCTTACCTATGTCTCCCTTCTCCCCTGCCGTGTTCTCAAGGAGTATGTAAGTCCTCTCGGGTGTGTAGGATTCAAGCACTCTTTCAAGGGAATTTATTATCCTTTCAAGGGCTTCTTTGTCCGTCATACCCTTGGCAGTGCCAGGGTGGAAGTTGTAAAAGGCTATGCCCGTCTCGTCGCAGAACCTAAGCTCCTCAAGGAAAACACTTATAGACTTTTCCCTTAGCTCCCTATCCTTTGATGCAAGGTTTATCAGGTACGGGGAGTGAACCATAATGGGCTTTTTAAACTCCTTAACTCGCCCTTTAAACTCCTCTTTAAGCTCTTCACTTACGCCCTTCCACTTCCACACCCT
>WFYI01000040.1 GCA_015490155.1 Aquificaceae bacterium
AATCAACTTATCAAAAAACACCTCCTTCTCGTTCCTAATGTACCGTTGTGGAGTTGAAAGGCATAACCTGTTTATACCACTGCCTCGGCAGGTAATACGTTCCTAATGTACCGTTGTGGAGTTGAAAGTAGTCGAGAAAGAACTCGGCTATAAAGAGGACTTCAGTTCCTAATGTACCGTTGTGGAAAGTGGTATGAAGAAGATAAAAGGGATATACGAAAAAATTAAGTAACACCTATATACCTATAGCCCACTCAAGGACTGCCTTTCTAACGAAAAGTCCGTTCTGAACCTGTTTATAAATCAAGGATTTCTCTGCGTAAATTAAATCCCCGTCTATATCCACATTTCTATTTACGGGACCCGGATGCATAAATACACCTTCAAAACTCTCATACCTTTCCTTAGTAAGACCGAACCTCTTAAAGTAACTCTCCTTTGATGGGACAAAATTACCGTCTTGCCTCTCCTCCTGAAGCCTTAACCATATACCTACATCAGCCCACGAGAGTGCTTCTTCAAGTTCGGAAAAGACCTCTCTAAGTCCAAAAACCTCTAAATTTCTCGGCAGTAAGGTTCTCGGTGCGCATACGGATACCTCTGCACCAAAGGACTTCAAAAGGTGAACACCGGAACGAAACACTCTGCTGAACAAAATATCTCCTACGTACAAAACCTTAACTCCCTCAATAGAACCAAATTCCTCAAGGAGAGTAAACAAATCTATCAATCCCTGTGTGGGATGTTGGTGCGTCCCGTCTCCTGCGTTTACGAGAGATAGGTTCAGGGACTTTAGCGTATCATGGTAGGGAAAAAACACGAAAGGAACTCTGAAAACCACGGCTTTAAACCCAAGAGCCTCGAGGGTTTTTAAGGTATCGTAAAATCCTTCACCTTTTGTGATAGAGCTTTGAGAAGAGCTTACAAAGTAAGTGTTTAAGCCCAGTTCCTTTGCTGCCTTTTCAAAGGAGACCCTCGTTCTCGTAGAAGCCTCAAAAAACAGAAGGGCTAAGTCTCCATTTAGGGATACCTCTTTACCCTCTTTGAACTCTTTGGCATGTCTTAGTATCTGCTCTACTTCCCCCCTTTTCAAGTCCAGAACAGAAATTAGGCTATGCATCCTAAAGCTCTTATTCTAACTTAAGCCAAAAGCCTGTGTGTTAAGATAAATAATCAAATGAAAGTTCCTTACAGCTGGCTCTGTGAGTTTGTAGACCTATCCGGGATAAGTGCAGAGGAGGTAGCAGACAGGCTATCCTTACAGAGTGTTGAAGCCTTTGTGGACACCTGCGGTGTTCCCGTCTCAGGTGTCGTTATCGGGAAGGTGGTTGAAGTTACACCGCTGTCCGGAAGTAAAAATCTTAACCTCGTTAAGGTGATAATAAAAAGTGGAGATAAACTCTCTGTGGTCACCGCAGACGAAAACCTCTCGGAAGGTGTACTGGTGGTGGTAGCCACACCCGGAGCCAAGGTAGAAGATAGAAGTATAGAAAAAAAGAGCTTCGGGGAGCATGTATCCGAGGGGGTTCTGCTCTCACCACAGGATTTGGGGTTTGAGGAAAGCTCCGACGAAGTTATAAAGATTTACGAGGACTTACCCCTCGACAGCGACGTAAACCAACTGTTGGGGCTCGGGGAGAAGGTTATAGAGCTTGATATAACTCCCAATAGGGGAGATGTCCTGAGCGTTCGGGGACTTGCCAGAGACGTAGCAGCTATATTCAGGCTCGAAAGGTTGCCCGAAGCGGAACGAGGTTTTGAGGAGAAGGGGACTATACCTATAACCATAGAAGACAAGGACTGCAAAAGGTACAGGGGTGCGGTTATAGAAGGTGTAAAGATAGAGCCATCTCCTTTGTGGTTAAGGAAAAGGTTATGGCAGTGCGGTATAAAGGCTATAAACAACGTGGTTGACATAACCAACTACGTTCTATTGAGAGAAGGGCAACCCCTCCACGCCTTTGATTTAGACACCTTAGAAGGAGGTATAAAGGTTCGTTCTGCAAGTAAGGGAGAGAAAATAAAAGCCCTCGACTTTAAAGAGTACGAGCTTGACCCAGACATACTCGTTATAGCGGACGATAAAAAGCCCGTGGCTATAGCGGGAGTTATAGGTGGTCTGGACAGCTCAGTTACGGAAGCTACAAAAAATATACTCTTAGAAGCGGCTTACTTTGACCCTAAAAGGGTTAGGAAAGGCTCAAAAAAGCTCGGTATACAGACGGACAGCTCCTATAGGTTTGAGAGGAACACGGATATTGAACTGCTACCCAAAGCCCAAAACCTTGCAATCTCCATGATACTTGAACTGGCAGGAGGAAGCCTCGCAGCTCTCAACGACGAGTATCCGGAACCTTACGAGCCTAAAAAAATCTTCATGTCCGCAGGAAAGTACGAGAGATATTCGGGAAGCTCATACGACAAGAGCGAGGTCAGGGAAATCCTCTCAAGGCTCGAAATCCCCTGCGAGCTTAAAAGGTGTGGAATAGAAGCTGAGGTTCCCGCTCACCGTAGCTTTGACATTCACAGGGACGTTGACCTCATAGAAGAGGTTATGCGGGTAAACGGATACGACAGCTACCTGCCGCAAGTAATTAACCTGCCGGTGAAGGGCTACCTTGAGGGGAACAGGCTCTCGGACGTAAGAAAGCTACTTCGGGACAAGGGGCTTCACGAGGTTATAAACATCTCCTTCGAAGAGGACGAAATATACAAAATTCTCGGTATAAGCCCACCGGAGGTAGAAATTGTAAATCCTCTCGTTCCCTCTCAAAGGTTTATGCGCTCTTCATTAATCCCGTCTCTCATAAGAAATGCCCAAATCAACCTTAAAAACTACAATTCCAGCGTATCCTTGTTTGAGATAGGAAACGTTTATCTCAAAGGTGAAGAGAGACTTCGCTTAGGTATCCTGCTATCCGGAATCAAGAAGGTGTTCCCAAGGGAAGAGAGGTGGTCTCATGAGGACTTACTGGAGGTTCTTTACTCACTTCAAAAACTTTTGGGTGTAGAGTTAGAAACGGGGCATGAAAATACCGGCTTTACACACCCTTACGTATCCGCTGGAATATACTTCCAAAGCTCAAAGGTGGGCTTTCTGGGGAAGCTATCTCCAAAAGTTGCGGATGCTCTGGAAGTAAACACAGAACTCTACTTGCTGGAGTTGGAGCTGGAACCTCTACTCAGGGGAGTCCACAGAACCTACAAACCTATTTCAAAATTCCCTCCTGTTATCAGGGACTTAGCGATTCTTGTGGACAAAGAGATTTCGGTGCTTAAATTAATAAATGAGATTAAATCTCATATATCGGGCATGGTGGAAGACATTATGGTGTTTGACTTTTATACAGGAGAGAAGCTCGGGGAAGGCAAGAAAAGCGTAGGTGTTAGATTAGTACTAAGAAGTCTTGACAGGAGTCTTACCGACGAAGAGGTTAATCAAGTGGTTGAAAACCTTCTAAGGAGGTTAGAGGACTCGTTCGGAGCTGTATTGAGATAGAAACCGCCTGCCCTGTACGTGGTTTGGAGATTATAATTGGGGCCTACAAGTGGGCTACAAGGGAACCCGGACTTCGGAGGGGTTCCTTGAGGACTCCCCGAGAGGGTACCCACCTTAGGACGGGAGGCCCACACAAGTCTCCCAAATCACGGCAGGGTGGGTTCTAAAGCTTGCCTTCCCCTCCTGTATTAGGAGGTGGAAGAACTGTTGGTAGCAGGGAAAGAAGAGTTAAGGAAAAAATTAAGGGATAAAAGGAAAGCCCTTTATAAAGGGCTGAGGGAGGAGTATTCCGAAAAAATCAATGCAAGACTGCGGGGTATAATTTCAAACTTCCGCAAAATACTACTCTTCTTCCCCACCGACGGAGAGCCGAACTTAGTCCCCTTAATTGAGGAGTTGTTAGGGCAAAGGGAGATTTACCTCCCCAAGATAGAGGGAAACCGGTTGTCCGCATGTAGGCTCACAGACATGTCTCTCCTTAAAAGAGGGAAATACGGAATTATGGAACCCGAACCTTGTGAGAGAGTAAACCCGAGAGATTTAGAGCTTGTGGTAGTACCGGGAGTTGCTTTCGACAGGCAGGGATACAGGTTAGGGTTCGGAAAGGGGTTCTACGATAAGTTTCTTTCAAACACCGTAGCGCTAAAAGTGGGAGTTTTGTACTCCTTTCAGCTCGTCGAGTTTGTACCAAGAGATACTTGGGACATTCCCATGGATGTCCTGATTACCGAGGAAGGAACCTTATACATAAAAGGAGGTAAGCTATGGAAGTCTTGATAGTGATAGGAATACTTGCCGGTGCTGTTATAGGAGGTTTAGTATCCTTTTTCCTGCTTAAAGGGAAAAAACCCGAAACAGAGGTGAAAGTAGTCGAAAAGGTAGTTGAAAAGGGACCACCTACAGAAGAAGTGGAAGCCATCAAGAAAAAAGCTCGTGAAGAAGCAGAAAAGATACTGGAACAGGCATACAAGGAAGCCGACAATGTAAGGGAAAAGGCAAGACAGGAATACGAGACCAGATACGAAAAGGAGCTGGAAAGGCTAAGAAGAGAATTTGAAGATAGGAAAAGAGAGCTCGAGGAAAAACGCAAAGAGCTTAAAGATATAGAAAACACCCTACACCAGAGGGAAAGACAACTCGATAGGAAGTGGGAGGTGTTTGAGAGAAGGGAAGAGGAGATATACAAAAGAGAGAAAGAAGTAAGGGAACTTGAGAAGCAGGTGGAGAGGAGAGAGATAGAACTTCTGGAAAAGGAAAAGGCTCTAAGGGCAAAGGAAGAGGAAATCGAAAAGCTCAAAGAGCAAGAGATGCTTGAGTTGCAGAGGATAGCCTCGCTTACCGTTGAGGAAGCCAGAAACGAGATACTAAAAAAGGTAGAAGAGGAAGCAAGGCTTGAGGCTATCAGGATAATGAAGAGCGTAGAGGAAGAGACACTAAAGAAAGCAGATAGGGAAGCTAAGAGAATTATCCTTACCTCGGTTCAAAGGCTTTCGCCTCAGATAGCAATAAACTACACGACTACAACCGTAGAGCTACCGAGCAACGAATTCAAAGGCAGGATTATAGGAAGGGAAGGTAGAAACATAAGAACCTTTGAGCTTCTTACGGGAGTTGACCTGATTATAGACGATACACCGGATGTGGTAACCCTATCCTCCTTCGACCCCATGAGAAGGGAGATAGCTAAGGAAGCTCTTGAGAGGCTAATCCAAGACGGCAGAATACATCCGGCACGGATTGAGGAGATAGTGGACGAAGTAAAAAGGGACATAGACGATAAGATACGCAAAATGGGCGAGGAAACAGCCTTCGAACTTGGACTCCACGACATAGACCCCAGGCTTTACTACTACATAGGTAAGCTGTATTTCAGAACGAGTTACTCTCAGAACGTCTTACTCCACTCAAAAGAGGTCGCTTACATATCGGGACTGATGGCCGAAGAGCTGGGACTCGATGCAAAGCTCGCAAAGAGGGCCGGCTTGCTACACGACATAGGCAAAGCCATTTCACACGAGCTCGGAGGTTCTCATACGGACATAGGTGTGGAATTGTGCAGGAGGTACGGCGAGCCGGAGGCTGTTATAAACGCCATAAAGGCTCACCACGAGGAGGAACCTGTCAAGTACCCGGAGGTGGCTCTGGTTTGTGCCGCCGATGCTCTGTCCGCCGCAAGACCCGGGGCAAGAAGGGAAACCTTAGAGGCTTACCTAAAGAGACTTGAGAAGATAGAGCAGATTGTTAAGTCCTTCGAAGGAGTGTCAAACGCATACGCGGTTCAAGCAGGTAGAGAGGTCAGAATAATAGTTAACCCCGAACAGATAAGCGACGAGGACGCCTACTTACTCTCCAAAGAGGTAGCGAAGAAGATAGAGGAAGAGATGGAGTATCCCGGACAGATAAAGGTAGTCGTTATAAGAGAACTCAGGAGCGTTGAGTACGCAAAGTAAGATAGTAGAATATACGTGTTAGCGGGTGTGGCGGAACTGGCAGACGCGCCGGACTCAGGATCCGGTGCCCGCAAGGGCGTGAGGGTTCAACTCCCTCCACCCGCATTAGATAAAAGGTATGAAATTCCTGATAATAGGTGATATTATAGGTCGCCCCGGTAGGAGGGCTGTCGGCAGGTTTATAAAAGAGTTCCGCAACGAACAAGAGGTTGATGTAATAATAGCTAACGTAGAAAACGCGGCGGGTGGCTTCGGTTTAACAAAGAAGGTCTACGACGAGTTAAAAGGCTACGGGATAGACGTGTTCACCTCGGGAAACCATATATGGGATAAGAAGGAGATATTCCAGTTTATAAACGAGGCGGACAACCTGCTCAGACCGGCTAACTACCCGACAGGAGTACCCGGCAGGGGATACAGGGTCTTTGAAAGAAACGGCGGAAGGTTTGCGGTTATAAACCTCATGGGTAGGGTATTCATGGACTCCAACTTGGACAATCCCTTCAGAGCCTTTGACAGGATTTACGAAGAAGTTTCCGTTGAAACGCCTGTGGTAGTGGTAGACTTCCACGCAGAAGCCACCTCAGAGAAGTACGCCTTCGGGATATACGCAGACGGGAGAGCTTCCCTTGTTTACGGAACCCATACCCACGTCCCGACCGCAGACAATACCATACTCAAAGGAGGAACTGCTTACACAACAGACGTAGGTATGAGCGGAGCGTTGTACTCGGTAATAGGTATGAAAGCTAAGGAGCCTATAGAAAAGTTCCTTACGGGGCTTCCCAGAAGGTATCAGGTAGAAGATGGAGATGTGGTGGTAAACGCGTTGTTCGTTGAAATAGAAGAGGACGGGAATACAAAAAGCATAGAAAGAGTTCAAAGGGTTTATGAAAAGTAAGCTTTTAACACTTATATTTCTCCCTTTAATAGTTCTATCCCAAGAGCTACGCGAGTACAAGCTACTGAAGAAGTTTATAGAAACGAAAAATCCCGAAATTGGCTTCTTCCTTTTAGAGGAATACCCGAGGGCGGTTTTTGAGGACGACCTAAGAGTACTGCTTGCCGAAAGGATATACAAAAGCAAGCCCCAAAGGGCTAAGGAGCTTTTAAAAGGTGTAGATTTCCAGAACTTGAGCGAGTCCATGACCGAAGTTCTACATAGACTATGGAAGAAGCTCGGTTTAGACCCGAGGGTTATAGCCCTTAACTTTCCGGAGGAAATAAGCTACGAAGAGCTTAGCTCCTTCGATTTTTCAGGGAAGGAAAAAGGTAAGATACTCAAGCGTCTTATGAGAAAGCGCGAGTACGAAAAGGTGGTAAAACTCGCCGGCTCTGAGTTTTGCTTTATCAAGGGTAAGGCTCTGTTCAGGTTAAAGGACTACGGGGATGCATATAAAGCTCTGAAAAGGTGCAGAGAAACAAAGGCAAAGACCTTGGCTTTGAAGTCCCTGGTAAGACTCGGGAGGTTTAAAGAGGCGGAAAGATTCGTCAGAACACACGAAGACCTAAAGATAGAGCTGGCAAAGGCACTTTTTTTCGACGGAAATCTTCCGAAGGCGAAAAGGCTTTTTTTAGTATCTGAGGACTCCTCGGATAAGTTTTTCTACTTGGGCTTACTGAACTTCGTAGAAAGTAAGTTTCAGAGGGCAACTAAGGAGTTTGAGCGCGCCCTCGAGCTTTCAGATAAAAGGGATAAACCTAAGATAAACTTCTGGCTATATAAAAGCCTCGTGGAATTGGGTAAGGGGGACGAGGGGTTTAAATACCTAAAAAGAGCCGCCAAGGGTTACGGATTTTACAGCGTGGTAGCGAAAATCTTACTCTCACAGAAAGCGTGGGAAGAGGTTAAGTTAAAGCTCAAGCCCTCTGAAAGGGTGAGATTAGCTTACAGGTTAAAGTCCATAAAAGAACTTGGTTTTTTTGAATACATGAGAAAGGAAGCCTTTGCTTTACAAAAAAAGCTTACTAAGGGCGACATACTGATGCTCTCGCGTATAGACCCTTACACGGCTATAAAAATAGCCGTAGGTAGATTTGGATATAACTCCTCTCTCTACAAAGCTGTTGCCTACCCCTTACCTTACAGGAGGGAAGTGGAGCAAATCTCCGAGGACTTTGGAATTAACCCTGCTCTAATATACGCCATAATGCGTCAGGAAAGCCTCTTTGACCACAGGGCGGTATCCGTTTCCGGGGCTATGGGGTTAATGCAACTTATGCCCTTTACCGCCAGGTGGCAGGCTGAGAAACTTGGTTTAGAAGTACAGGACTTTTTCTCGCCGAGGTTTAACATACTTCTGGGTGTAGCCTACCTTAGACACCTTAAAAGGTTTTGGAACGGAGAGCTTATAAAAGTGATAGCCTCCTACAACGCCGGTGAGGGTGCCGTAAGCAAATGGAGAAACTACGAGGACGATTATCTCTTTATAGAAAGCATACCTTATGCCCAAACGAGGACATACGTAAAGAAAGTCTTAGCTAACTACTACGTATACTCTGAAATACTCAGATAAGCTCCGTCTCTTCAAGAATTTCTATGGGCTTTCTCCCGGCAAAGCCATCGTCAAGCTCGTGCCAGTACCTTATAGTGTCTTCGTCTTCCTTCCAGCAGAGCCATATATACCTATCGCCTACGTAAGAGAGAAAGTCCACAAGTATAGGGTCTATGCCTTTTATAACTCCCCCCAATTCCTCAATCCTCGTCAGATTTCTTTTTATATCCCTCTCCAGTTCCCCTATACGGCTTTTCATGTACATCTTCTCTAAGAGGTCGTGCTGTTCCTCAATAGAGTTATATATCTCGTATATCTCTGCCCTTTTCTCGTTAACGTCCTCTATCAAGGGCTTAATCTTAGCTAAAAGCTCTCTCGCCTCTTCAAGGGTAAAGACCTTCATCGTAAGTCATAATATAGCTCTCTGACCCGGCAAGGCAATCAGTAGTTAGTATAGAAGGGGTTGTGCTTTTCCTTCTTCCTCTCTTCCTCTTCCCTCAGGTGAACCCTTTCCATAACCCAAAGCATACTCTTTGGTATAAAGAGGTAAGTGAGTCCGCATACCGTAAGAAGCGATTTCCAGAAGGTATCGAACGCAGGATGGGCAACTATGTACGCAACACCCCCGAGCATAGCAAGCGCAAACAGATAGGAGCTTCTTTGGAGAAGAATACTACCCTTAATCTTTCCGTAAGCGTAAAGCAGGGCGTAAAGCCCTGCACCGGCTATAAACACAAGACCAGCTCCTATAAGATACAAAACTTCCACTCCTTGTATCATGCGGGCTTCACCTCCGTCGCAGTTGCGGCTCTTTTACCTATCGTTAGCATATCGTAAATCAGTATCAGGTAAGAGAGTAGGAAGAGTACTCCGAAGCCGAACCTCCAGTACATAGGCTCCCTTACCCAGGGGTGTTCCTGTCCGGCTATGTAAGCTGACCAAGTAGCTCCTCCCACGGCTCTCTCAACAAATATCTGGGCAAAACCGGCAACTGTCAAAGCTCCTACCATTCCAAAAATCGTGATGACAAAACCTACGTACGCGAGCTTCCAAGCTCTGCTGTCAAGAGCGGGACCCTCCGGCGCCCTAACTCTTTGAATGGCTATGTACATAAGCACTAGATTTGCGGTGACGTAAGCGCCGAAGAAGGCAAGGTGTCCGTGAGCAGGTGTTATCTGCGTTCCATGACTATAAAGGTTTATCTGAGGTAGAGTGTGCATAAAACCCCACATACCCGCACCGACAAAGTTCCCGAAAGCCTGAGCCATTATCCAGAAAAGAGCAGGTTTATTAGCAGCCCTTAGCTTGTGGGAGCCTGCATCGTATATGGCGTGTACTACCATAGCCACGAGAGGTATAGGCTCAAGTGCAGAGAAGAAACCTCCTATACCGAGCCAGTACTCTGGAGTACCTATCCAGAAGTAGTGATGCCCCAGACCAAGTATCCCTGTTCCAAAGACGAGGAACACCTCAAGGTACAGCCACGCTTCAACTATCTTTCTCGGTGTCCCGAGAACCGTCATCAAAGCCCAGGCCATCAATACACCAACGAGAACCTCCCAAGTTGCTTCAACCCAGAGGTGGACTACCCACCACCACCAAAACTGGTCAACGGATATGTTCGGCGTGAAATACATACCCGCAAGGTAAAGACCAGCAAGCGCTAAGAGGTCTATGATTAAAACGCCCAGTATTCCCGTCAGTTTTTTGGATTTTATCACCGTAGCCACAACGTTAAAGTAAAAGACGAGCATAACCGCCACTATTCCCCAATCAGCCCATCGAGGAGCTTCTATGTATTCCCTTCCCTCGGTTATAAACCACAGCGTAAAAAAGTCTCCCTTTCCGGTTTGAACCAACAGGTAAACGAGGACTACGACGGCAACAGCTGCCACGAGGACGAAAAAGGCAAGTTTTGCCAGCTTAATCCCGACCACCTCTCGTCCGGTTTCTATCGGGAGGAACCAGTAAACACCTCCCATGAAACCCATTATGAGCCACACAATCATAGCGTTTATGTGGAGCATCCTGTTTATGGAAAAGTCGAGAACACCGTAAAGGAAGTCGGGGTTTAGGTATTGATAAGCTGCTAATAAACCAAAAAGCAACTGCGCCCCGAACAGCACAAGGGCTACGCTGAAGTACCAAAGCGCCAACTTTTGGGACTCGTAAAGCTTACTCATAGCAACCCTCCTAATCACTTACTCGCAGTTTTACCAAAGTGGTCAGGGAAACCGTTTGTGTCTATAGCCGACATGAACTTCAGGTACGCCACTACCGCCTGAGCTTCCTCCTTGCTCAAGCCGAGGTTGGGCATTCTCCTCGTCCAAGTGGGATACTTGTCCGTGTTCATAAGCCAAGTGGCTATGGCTTCCTCCCTGGTCTCCACCTTCAACATGGGTTTAATCATCGTCTCCCACTTGGGGTCTAACCAAGCCTTAGTTAGGTCGGGCGCATAGTACGCACCGTTCCCGAGAAGAGTATGGCAGTCCATACAGTTCCTACTCTGAATAACCAGCTTCCCTTTGGTTATAAGTCGGTAGGCTTCTTCCTCGCTCCACTTCTTGCCGAAGAAAGGCTCCTCCTCTCCTATTACCGGAACGTACATCCTCCTGTCTGCGTTGTACTCGTAGCCTATCTTGTGATTAATCACCGTCGGTGATGGAACCCTTTCAGAACCCATAGAAATCTTTTTAAGAGTGTCAAAGGTAAGTATCCACAGGAGAGTGAACATCACCAGTGACCCACCTATGGCAAAACCCTTCCAGAACCTCGGCTCGAGCCAATTACTTCCGCGCGCAAGAAAGGCACCGCTTACAACGGTCAAAACGAAGGCAGCAACCGTTACCTCCAACCACCCTATACCCATAGCAAAACCTCCTCTCTAATGTATAATGTAATAAACACTTACTTACTCAACAAGGGGAAGTTTAGGTTTCAGAACCTTGAATACCAAAGGGGTTTTTGGTGTTAATCATAACTTATTCATATATCTCCAAAATTTTTTAGAATAGCGGTTCTTTAAAAAGTTTCTTTATAGTCACACATTGGATTGCATACGCACGCCTAAAGAAGCTAAAATATGCAGGGAGGTTTAATAGCTTCCCATGAAGATAAGAGAGTTCCTAAAGGAAAAGCAGCTATCGGTCGGGGATAACGCCCTGTTTTTACTGAAGGAACTTTTCGACGATTACGAACCCATACTGCACTCCCTTGAAAGCAAGTTCGGGGAAACCGCAAAGATGTCCAAGTCCAAGGCGAACGTGGTTGACCCGGAGGAGGCTATCGAGAAGTACGGCGCAGATACGGTTCGCCTTTACATACTCTTTGCCGCACCACCGGAGCAGGACTTTGAGTGGACTGACGAGGGAATTCAGGGCGCGCACAGGTTCTTAAATAGGTTCTGGAACTTTACCCAGAAAGCCATACCCCTCGTAAAGGATATAGACTACTCACGCGAGGACTTTAAGAACCCGGACGAGGAAACTAAAAAACTCAGAAGGAAGGTTCACACGTACTACTCTAAGTATCTAAAGGACATGGAACAAAGGTACCAGTTCAACACCGCCATAGCCACGATAATGGAGCTTCTAAACACCCTTCAGGACTTCAGAGCGGAAACCGACACACAGATGAAAGCTCTCAAAGAAGGATTAGAGATAATTACCCTTATGCTATCTCCAATAGCACCCCACATATGCGAGGAGGTATGGCACCTGCTCGGTAAGGAAAGGCTTATAGCCGAAGAAAGTCTCCCGCAGGTAGACGAGGAGGCTGTTAAACAGGAGGAGTTAGAAATCCCCGTTCAGGTGAACGGAAAGCTGAGAGCAAAGGTTTCTATACCCGCAAACGCAAACGAGGAAGAGGTAAAAAACATAGTTCTTTCCGACGAAAGAGTAAAGAAATACATGGAAAACAAAAACCTAAAAAAGTTCATTTACGTAAAGGGAAGGCTCGTCAACTTGGTTGTAGCTTGAAGGCTCTGTTCAACAGTTCCCTTAATCTTTCGTGATTCACGCTTGCCAAAGACACGTCGGACTCGGGATGACCGTGAAGCCCGCAAAGGGTAACTATCTTTGTATCCGTGTGCTTTCGTAAAAGCCTTATAACGAAATCCGTCCTGTAACAGTGAACACCAATCATAAGAGTGAGGTCGTGCTTTCCGTGAAGTATTGAGAGATGTGGGTTCGGCGGGTCTATCTCCCTGCTAAAGTCTATCTGCTTGTTCTTAGGTTTGTAATCGGGCAGAACGTGAACGTTTAACTTAGGGAAAGCCCTAACAAGCTCCCTCACAAGCTCACTTTTTGCCTCGCTTTCCCTATTCCACTTCCAAAGGACGAGCGGTCCCACTATAAGTGTGGGCTTCTCAGCCTCAGAGAGTAGGTCTAAAACCTTTCTCATACCCTCCTCGTAAGGCACTACCTTACCATCTATAAAGCTCAGCTCTCTGTAATCGCCCTTGAGTATTGGAAGTCTCGTTCTGTCCTCCTCGGGTCCCGGAGCCACCTTCGGTATCTTGTAGTAAGAAGGCTTGAATTCGTTAAAGAACTCCGTAGGAGTTGGTTTTTCCTTACCTACCCTCTTAACTCCGTCGCTCTTAACCTCCTTCAAAGCGAGCAGGTTCTCCGAGTCTTTCACGAACAAGTCCAGTTCAACCTGAAACTCTCCGTGATACGCCTTCTCCTCCTCTTCTACGCCGAGGTCGTAGCAGGTTATACCCTCTATGTCTATCAAAACCCCGTTCGCACCCAAATCCTTAGCCTTCCTAAAAATCTCGTACCTCTTCTCGTAAAACTCGTAGCAACAGTGTCCCACGTAAGTATAACCGTTCTCAGCACACCACTGGAGAGTATCCCTCAGCATCTCAAAACTCGTTATGGTTATGGGAATCATGTCCCTCTCGTAAGCCATACGGTAGAGGTCTCCCACGGTACAGCCTCCGCACTCCCCGCAGTCGTCCGTATGCCTGTAATCACACCAAGAAGGTTTGGCACAGTAAGGAAGGAGCATAACCTTTGCCTTCTTTATGTTATCCTTAAGCCCTCCTCCTATGCTTCCTATTACCCTGTTAAGTTTTTTTTTATCAAAACCTAAGTCTTGTGCCTCCAGCTTCCTCAGGGGGAACATCACAGCCTCGACAAAGTCGTCAACGGAGAGGTTTACCGCCTCAAAGTCCTTATCCTTAAAGAACTCCCTGATTTTCTTTTCCATCTCGTCCACATGCGTGTGCTTTATGTAAGCCTCGAGGTCATAGACAAGTCTCTTGGGATTTACGAAGAAATCTCCGTTTATGACAACCTGACTCACGACCTTCGTATTCGTATCAACCTTTGCAGAAACCCTGAAGGTTCCTCCCTTACACCTGTATATACCGAACAGCGCCTCGCTGTCCTCCATGGGTTTACGCACTTGGTATATCCATTCCTCCGAGGAGTAGTAGGGTAGCTTCTCCTTCAAGAGGTTCTCCTCTTCCTGCGTAAGCTCTCCCCATTCCGTACTTATACCCAGCTCCTCCTCAAAGGCTTCTACGAGAGCCTTAAACACTTCCTCCCTTGAGGGCAGTCTGCCCAGCTCCCTTTTTACCCAAGTAACCCTGTCCTCAGCCGCCTTTATACCCTTAGAAGTAAGCTTCTCAACAGGTATCTGGAGGCTTTTGAGCATTCTCTCAACGTTAAAGTCCATAAGAAGGGTTCCCTGATACAGGAAAGCGTTGCCTTCAAACACGCCTCCGGTTCCCGAAATCTTCTTACCTTCGACCTCTATATCGTTTCTCGGTCTGAACTCAGCCTTTATACCGAGCTTCTGTAAGCCCTTAGCCGCCGCCCTACAAATCTTTGCGGTCAACTCTTCATAGCTTATATCTCCCAAGGACTTCCTATCCGCTATAACCTCCCAACCTATCTGGCTTTCGTCAAAGAGTATCGCACCTCCGCCGGTTATCCTTCTGCCCACATCTATACCTTCCTTGGAGGTGTACTCTAGCCTTATCTCCTGTTCAACGGCCTGATGGTACCCTATCAGCACGCACTCGGGCTTAAACTGAAGAAACCTTATGGTATTGGGAATTTTCCCTTCCGCTCTCAGCTCAAGCAGTGAAGCGTCTAAGGCTACATTCTCGGAAGCACTCCTCTGCCCTGTATATAAAACTCTCCACATACTTTTTCCTCCGCTCTTTAAAACTTTTTAAAAATATAAGTTAAAAGTAATTTTAACAAGTGATTTTTCTTACCCACGAAAAGTATGTGGATTTAACGTTAAATAAACTGAAAATCTGATTATTGAATTAACATACGAAAACACCTATATAAATCTTCGTAATAACCCCTTTTACGGGAGGTTTTTGTCATGATTTCAAGGCGAGACTTGATAAAGGCGGGTGTGCTGGGGGGAGCCCTCTACGGACTGAGTAAAGGGGGTTCTTCCTTTGCCACACCCGAGCCGGCGTCCAAGGGTATAGAGCTGGGAGACTTTAAGGATACGGGCGACAGCCTCGTTTACGACCTCGTGATACGGAAAAGTCCCATACCTTTCTCGGGCAGAACGGGCAAGGGTATATCCATAAACGGGAACTTCCCCGCTCCGCTGGTCAGACTTCAGGAGGGAAAGAAGGCGGTTCTGAACGTTTACAACGAGCTTGACGAGATAACCTCTATACACTGGCACGGGATACTACTGCCCTACCAGATGGACGGCGTTCCCGGAGTTACCTTTCCGGGTATAAAACCGGGCGGTAAGTTCACCGCAGAGTTTCCGGTAAAGCAGTATGGAACCTACTGGTATCACAGCCATGCGGGACTCCAAGAGCAGCTGGGACATTACGGACCCCTAATACTTGACCCCGCCGAGCCGGAGCCTTTTACCTACGACAGGGAATACGTGATAGTCCTGTCCGATTGGAGCTTTGAAGACCCCCACTGGATAATGTCAAGGCTCAAGAAAGCCGAAGGCTACTTTAACTACAACAAGAGAACGATTTTTGACCTCCTGAATGACATAGAGAATAAGGGCTTTTCCCAAGCCATGAAGGAAAGGCTCATGTGGGCTAAGATGAGGATGTCCCCCAGAGACATAGCGGACGTTACGGGAGCGACTTATACCTTTCTCATAAACGGACACTCTCCCGAGGAGAACTGGACTGCCCTCTTCAAGCCGGGAGAAAGGATTAGACTCAGGTTTATAAACGCCTCCGCCATGACCTACTACGACGTGAGAATTCCCGGTTTGAGCATGACCGTGGTTCAGGCTGACGGGCAGAACGTCCAGCCCGTTGAGGTTGACGAGTTTAGGATAGCGGTGGCGGAAAGATACGATGTCATAGTTCAGCCTACGGAATACAGGGCTTACACCATATTCGCAGAGGCTATGGACAGGAGCGGTTATGCGAGGGCTACGCTTGCTCCCAAAGAAGGAATGCAGGGGGAAATCCCACCTCTGAGGAAGCCTCCCGAGAGGGGCATGGAAGCCCACGGGGGTGCCCACATGAAGCACATGGGCGGGCATAGCGGTATGAAGATGAAGGGCATGCAGCACGGAAAGATGGGACACGGCGGCATGAAGATGCATCACGACCCCTGCATGGCTTGTGAGCCCAAGCTTAAAAACTTCGGCTTTGGACCCACCGCGGCGATGCTGAACCCGGAGCCTATATGCAGACTGGA
Source organism: Aquificaceae bacterium (assembly GCA_015490155.1). Lineage (GTDB taxonomy): Bacteria > Aquificota > Aquificia > Aquificales > Aquificaceae > WFYI01. The sequence continues at coordinate 16,103 of WFYI01000040.1, forward strand.
CGACCCCGGAGTGGGACTGAAGAACGTCAAGCACCGGGTTTTGAAATATACAGACCTGAAGAGCTACGTCCCTTGGAAGGAGCTTTACAAGAGAAAGCCCGACAGAACCATAGAGATACATTTCACGGGGAACATGGAGAGGTTCGTGTGGAGAATGTGGACTTACGACGGCAAGAGGTGGACTTCAAAACCTACAGACCTTATTAAGTGGAAATACGGCGAGCTGGTGAGAATGATTTGGGTAAACCACACCATGATGGACCACCCTATACACCTGCACGGTATGTGGATGTATTTAGACAACGGCTCAGGCGAATACAAGCCGAGGAAGGACACCATAAACCTAAAGCCCGGAGAGAAGATTTGCATAGACGTCCTCGTGGACGCTTACGGCTACTGGGCTTTTCACTGCCACCTCCTCTACCACATGCATGCGGGAATGATAAGGGTGGTAGAGGTTAGCTGAGGGAGGTAGATGCCATGAGAAAGCTGTTTATCCTTTCGGCTTTAATCTGCGGGATAGGTTTTTCTCAAGAAATACCCAACCTGACTTACAAACCCCAGGCTGAGGTCATAGAGAAGGTTATGCTACCGCCTTCAAGATACGGAAAGCTGCTTATGGACTTGTTTGAATACGACCTGTCCTCAGATAAAAAGGAGCTTAAATACGATACCGAGTTCTGGTTCGGCGGAGACTTCAATAGAGTTTGGGTAGAGCTTGAGGGGGAGCACGCCCTAAGCTCCGGAGACGGAAGCCTTGAGAGGGCGGACATTTACTACTCAAGGCTAATATCACCCTTCTTTGATTTCCGCGTAGGTTTAGGCACGCAGGTGGTTTACGGAAGGGAAGACGCCAACAGAACTTACGGAGTTGTGGGCATTCAGGGCTTGGCACCCTACTGGTTTGAGATAGATGCCAACCTGAGGCTTGACAGCAAGGGTAAGGTTACCGCAGACCTTGAAGCCGAGATAGACATACTCTTTACCCAAAGGCTCATACTCCAGCCCAGATTTGAGACCCTAGTATCCTTCAGCGATATAGAAGATGTAGGTATAGGTAGCGGCATCAATTATACGGAACTCGGACTGAGGCTTAGATACGAGTTCAGGCGTGAGTTTGCACCCTACGTCGGTGTTAGCTGGATTAAGTATTACGGCAAAACGCGAGACCTGGTCAAGCTTGAGGGTGAGGATACGGACAGCCTATCCTTCCTTGTAGGCGTAAGGATGTGGTGGTAAACACGTTCTTCTGGAACCCAAAAAAGGTTGCAAAGGTGGGTTATAAGTGATATATTAGTAGTTCGCAATTAAGGAGGACGTAGGAGCCTCCTACAATTCCTTGGCAACTGAATAGGGGATAGGAGCCTTATCCTTAGGCTTGTGCTTAAGTTTCCTTGAAGAGTTTGATCC
>WFYI01000041.1 GCA_015490155.1 Aquificaceae bacterium
GAGTATCACCAGAGAGCTTCTGAAGTGGAAGAGGAATATTGAGATGATTAGGATTACGACTATGGATTCCTCTATCAGCTTACTCTTTAATGTCTCTATAGCCCTCTCTATCAGGGTTGACCTGTCATATACGGGGATTATCTCTACATCGGGCGGGAGCCCCTTCTTTATTTCTTCCACCTTAGCCTTTACGTTCTTTATGACTTTGTAGGCGTCTGCACCGAACCTCATGACCACTATTCCGCCTACCGTGTCTCCCATGCCGTTGTAATCTGCAACTCCCATTCTGAAGGCGGGGATCTCTACTACCTTGGCAACGTCCTTTACGCGTATGGGAACTCCGTGCCTGTCTGCTATTACCGTGTTCTCAAGGTCTTCCTTCGTTTGGGCGTATCCCACCGCCCTGAGCAGGAACTCACGCTCGTTTATCTCTACGTATTTACCTCCCCGTTCTATATTTGACCTCTTTACGGCTCTGTAAACGTCTTTAAGGGAGAGCCTATACTGGTAGAGCTTCTCCGGCTTTATCAGAACCCTGTATTCTTTCTCAAAACCGCCTACGGAAGCCACCTCGGACACGTCGGGAACCGAAAGTAGGGCGTATTTGACGTAGAAATTTTGCAAAGCCCACAGCTCGTCAAGGGTTCTCGTTTTAGATACGAGGGCGTATTGATACACCCAGCCCACACCCGTCGCGTCGGGACCCAGCTGTATGTCGGCCTCTTTGGGCAGCTGTCCCCTTATGGTTGCCAGCTTCTCAAGAACCCGCGAGCGTGCCCAATAGAGGTCTGTTCCGTCCTCAAAGATGATAAACACCAAAGAGTAGTTGGGAACCGAGTATCCCCTGACCGTCTTCACCTTAGGAACACCCATCATATTGGTAACGAGGGGGTAGGTAAGCTGGTCTTCTACAACCTGAGGAACCTGTCCAATCCACTTGGCATAAACTATCACCTGCACGTCCGAGAGGTCGGGTATGGCGTCTATGGGCGTCTTCTTTAATGAGTAAAATCCGTAAAAGAAGAGGAAAACGGTGAGGAATATTACCGCAAGGCGGTTCCTTATGAGAAATTCCGTCAGCTTTACCATTTGTTATTCCTCCGTGCTATATTCATCTCAAACTCTTCCTCATCAAAAGGGCGTTTATCGCAACCACGACCGTGCTGGCGCTCATAAACACGGCACCGACCGCGGGCTTTAGGACTATTCCCCACGGATAGGCTACGCCTGCGGCTAAGGGTATGGTAAAGACGTTGTAGCCGGCAGCCCAGAAGAGGTTCTGAACCATCTTCTTAACCGTTATGACCGAGAGCCTTATTATCCTCACCACGTCCAAGGGGTTGTTTTTCACGAGAATTATGTCGGCACTCTCTACGGCAACGTCCGTCCCCGAACCTATGGCTATTCCCACGTCCGCGGTAGCGAGGGCGGGAGCGTCGTTAACCCCGTCTCCCACCATAGCCACCTTCATCCCCCTTCTCTGAAGCTCTTTCACCTTTTCAGCCTTCTGGTGAGGAAGCACTCTTGCAAACACCTCGTCAACGCCCAGCTCCTTAGCCACGAACTTGGCCACCTCCTCCGAGTCTCCCGTTATCATCACAACTCTCTTTCCGAGGGCTTTTAACTCCTTGATAGCTTGGTAGGACTCCTTGCGTATCCTGTCCGAGAGCGCCACGCAGCCTTCCACCTTGCCGTCTATGGCACAGAGGACAACGGTTTTCCCCTGAGATTCCAACTCCCTCACCTTAGCCAGAACCTCCTCGTCCTCCTGAGCGTTTATCTCTTTCATAAGGAGCGCCGTTCCTACGGCAACTTCCCTACCTTCCACCTTGCCGATGATACCCTTTCCGGGAACTGCCCTAAAGTCTTCCACCTTTGCCAAGGCTATACCCTTTTTCTCAGCCTCTTCAACGATAGCCCTCGCTATAACGTGCTCCGAGTTTACCTCCACGCTGGCGACCAGCCTTAGGAAGTCCTCTTCCTTTAAGCTCTCTGAGACCACATCGGAGACCCCGAACCTCCCTTCCGTTAGAGTTCCCGTTTTATCAAACATAACCGCATCTATATCCTTCACCGTCTCTAAGGCAAGTCTGTTCCTGACCAGAATTCCGTGCTTTGCTGAGTAAGAGGTTGAGAAGGCTACCACTAAGGGAATGGCAAGCCCCAAGGCGTGAGGGCAGGCTATAACCATGACCGTAACTGCTCTCTCCACGGCAAACTGAGCGTCTCCGGAGAGGTATATCCAAACCAAGAAGGAAAGTCCTCCCACACCCAAGGCTATCAAAGTCAGATAAAAGGCCACCCTGTCCGCCATATCTTGGAGCTTGGTTTTGGACTCCTGAGCCTCCTTTACGAGGTTCAAGACCTGATGTAGGTATGTTTCCTCTCCCGTTTTCTGTATCTTCACCTTTATAGCTCCTTCCATGTTCAGAGCGCCGCCTATAACCTTGTCTCCTTCGCCCTTGGGAACCGGCTTTGATTCTCCCGTGAGCATGGACTCGTTCACGTGGGTAGAACCTTCAATTATCACCCCGTCCGCGGGAATCTTCTCACCGGGTTTTACCAAAACCACATCTCCCGGCTTTAGCTCGGACACATGAACCTGAACTATCTGCTCTCCCTTTATGAGGTTAGCCTGAGTGGGCATCAGCTTAACCAGCTCTTCCAATGCCCTTGAGGCACCCAAGACGGATTTCATCTCTATCCAGTGTCCCCAGAGCATAACCACTATCAGAGTGGTAAGCTCCCAAAAGAACTCCTTTCCACCGAAGATTAGGGTTGATAGGCTGTATAGAAAGGCAACGGATATGGCCACTCCTATAAGGGTCATCATGCCGGGCTTTTTGAGCTTTAGCTCCTCCAACATTCCCTTGAGGAAGAAAAGCCCGCCGTAGAAAAATACGAAGGTGGAGAGAACCGGCACAATCCACTCGCTCCCGGGAAAGGAGGGCATCTTAAATCCCAAAAGCTCCTGAATGCTCTCTGAATATAGGACTACGGGAATGGTTAAAATTGAAGATACTATCGCCTTTACCTTTATCTCCTGTATGTGGTGTCCGTGTCCCGAATGCCCGCCCTGATGTCCCTTATGCTGAACTTTATGTCCCGAGTGTGAAGGATGCATACCCTCATGGACGCTATGGTCGTGTTCGGCTCTAAGTTCCTCAGTATTTTCTTGGATATCATGATGACGGTGTTCGTGTTTGGCATGAGCTTGATGTTCGTGAGGGCTATTATGCTCGTGACTTTGTGTATTCCTTTGAACAAGCTCCATACCACATTTAGGACACTTGCCCGGCTTTTCAGAAACTACATCCTTATGCATGGGGCAGTAATAGACCTTATTCATAGCTTTACCCCTGCTTTAAGAAACACATACGCCACCCTATACTTGCTCAC
>WFYI01000042.1 GCA_015490155.1 Aquificaceae bacterium
AAGGCTATAAAGCTACCCATTACTTATCTCCTCCTCCCTCGTTAAGAGTGGGAATTAACAAGGTGTTAAATTTGATGGAGCATTCCCTAATCTAACCTTGTAGGTTGGGTTTGTCAATTAGTTTCTATTTACGTTTTACGAACATAAACGCTCAAGGCTAACCGTAGCAGACTCGGTTTTAAACTTCTTACCCTCCTCAGCTTTGGCTCTGAGTATGTAGCCGAGAGCTTTGTTACCTTTAGGACTTACAGAGGTTATAACACCTACGGCTTTACCGTCTTCAAAGATTTTATCTTCCTCTTTAAGCTCCCCTGTGAAAGTGAACCTCGCGAGGAGTCTGGGAGTTCTTCCCCTGAAGTGAACCCTCGCTATGGCCTCTTGACCTACATAACAGCCCTTTGTAAGGCTTATGGCGTACTCAAGCACCCCTGCTTCAAGCGGTGAAAAACCCTCCTTCAGCTCCTTGTGTATTCTGGGTATACACCTCTCTATACGCATACCTTCAAACTCTTCCTTAGAAATTTCCTCTCCCGAAATGTTTATATCCCCAAGCTCTCCTAACAGCTCAAAGCCCTCTTCCCTCAGTCTTAGCGGATTGTTTGCCACTATAAAGTTACCCCTGTCCACAAATCTAAACTCCTCGGGAGCCGGGCTTCCGATAAGGCTTTCTACGAACTCCCTCGAGCCATCTCCGAACACGAACAGGTGTTCCCAAGGAAGCTCTTCAAAGAAGACCCTAAGGGAGAGCTTAAGCCTGTTGAACTCCTCAATAACCCATTTACCATCTTCTTCCGTGTCGAGAACAAAGTACTCGGGGAACTTGTAAACGAAAAAATCGCCCACGGGCGCACCGTTTTGCTTTAGCCACAGGTTGTAATTAAAGGCTCCTGTATCCAACGACTTAACGTCGTTCGTAAGAAGTCCCTGAAGAAAGTGTGTGTGTTCCTCGGGGGCGGTCATGCCTTTCATAAGCATACCGCTTTTTTTACCGAATACCTTTATCTTTGAACGCTCTAATTTAATCCATTTCATAGCTTCTTAATTTTAATGTGATATACTTTTAATCACTATGATTAAGGTAGACATAGTTACTCCTACTGGACTTGCATTTTCAAAAGAAGTCGATAGCGTGAACATTCCTACGGCAGAGGGAGAGATAGGAGTATTACCGGGACACATGTACCTTATGACACTTTTGAAACCCGGCTTAGTTTACTTTAATGAGAATGAAGAGGACGGAGTGGCCGTAACCCATGGAGTTGTCGATGTAACACCCGAAAAGGTCATAATCCTCAGCGAGGAAGCCTACGAGGTAGGCTCAATAGACGTCGGAGAGGCAAAGAGGGAGTTTGAAGAGGCGGTTAAGAAGCTCGCTACGGCTCATACTATGGAAGAGATAGAACAGTGGCAGAAGGTAAAGGAAAAGGCTGAAACCCTCATGGGACTCGTTGAAAGGTTCAAGTGAAAGTACCGAAAGGGTAAGCTTTTTTAGGGGAAAGCTCAGCTTTTATCAATCTAAGAATCTGAAGATTTCCGTAGATAAGGTCGTCTTTCTGTCAAGAATAGAAGGTATAAAAAAAAGAAAAAGGGTAATAGAACTCGGAGCCGGGTTTGGGTTTTTAAGCATATCAATTGCAAAAAAATACGGTGTAAGTATTACCACTCTGGAAGTGGACGAGGAAGCTTATAGACTTCTTCTGGGTAATATAAAACTCAATTCTGTGGAAAAGCTCATAACCCCCTATAAGGCAGACCTTAGAAATGTAAAAGGGCTTTTCAAAAAGGCAAGTTTTGATGTCGTGGTAATGAACCCTCCTTTTTACAGCAAAAGATTTGCAGGTAGTTCCGAACCCAACCCCTACGAGGTAGAGCTAAAGGGAGGTATAGAGGATTTTATAAAAGCTGCCGCTTACTTATTGAAGGACTCTGGATACCTAAACATACTTTTCCCATCCTTCAGGCTTTACGAGCTTTTCCTAATAATGAACAGGTATAACGTTCACCCTGCAAAGCTATCGATACTGTATCCAACACCCGATAAGGGAGGCAAACTTGCCGTAATAGTCGGCAGGAAGAACCTAAAGCCCGATTTACGCGTGGACGAGCCTGTAATCCTGAACGATAGTAGTGGTTCATATATGCGTGATATATCAATACTTTTAGAAAACTGGCTCTGATGTGGTATAATTATCGGCTCGGAGGAGTGAATGAAGCTACCAGAGAAGTTAGTAGATAGAATGGTAAATAGGATAGTAGATGAACTGACAAGGGAAGAAATAATAGAGCCTGAAGACGCAGAAGACTTTAAGAGAAAGGTAAAGGGGGTTTTCAAGAAAGCAGAGGAAGAGGAAAGGGAACTCGACGAAAGGGCAAAGGAAATTCTAAAGGAAAAACTCAACCTACTTGAAGAAACAAACCTTGATTATAGAAGTGCTTTCAAAGCCGTTAAAGCACGGCTTGCGGAAGAAATGAATATAAACATAAATAGAAGGGAAAGAATGAACCAAGTAGCCAACATGATAAAAAATCTAATAATGGAAGATGAAACAGTTGAAATTTACGAAGACCCTCCTTTGATAAGGAGAAGGATAATAGCCATTCTAAGAGAAGCGGTAAGAGAAGAAGAAGACATAGACAGAGAAGTCAGAGACAGAATAAAGAGCTACTCGAGGAATATTTTAGAAGGTACTCAGGAATGGAACCTCCTTTACAGAAAGATATACGAGGACGTTTTAAAGAGAAGGGGTTTGTACTAAGGCAAAAACAGTATGGGGTTCTGCCTTATTCCGTACTTTAGGACTTCGTAATGTAGATGACTTCCCGTAGCCCTACCCGTCCTACCCACGTAGCCTATTACCTGTCCCTTTATAACGTAGTCTTTATTTCTCACCGCAAGGGAGGACATGTGGGCATATAGAGTAGTAAATCCGTAGCCGTGGTAGATAATAGCAACGTTTCCGTAGCCCCTTATCCAGCCTGCGTATATGACCTTGCCCGCGGAGGTCGCCACCACTGGAGAGCCGTAGGGAGCGGATATGTCTATCCCTGCATGAAACTTCTTGGTTCTCCTTCCCCTCTTTCTCCAGCCGAACCTTGAAGTTACAAACCCCATAACAGGCCATATATCCGGCTTCACGCTATCCACAGACCTTACATCGAGAATGTCCTCGATAAGCTCCGGGAAGGTTAGCTCTTCTACGGGTTGCTCACCGTTGGAAGACTTTATCTCAATCTCTTTTAACAGCTCATCTATTATGTCCGACCCCTCTACCTCCGAGTTATCCTCCGCAGGGGGGCTTATATCTTCGGTAAGACGGGATACATCTAAGTCCACCGATGAGCTTTCCTCGTTTACCTTTTTTCCTTTGTCTTTTCCCTCTGCAACTTTATCAAGCCCCGCTGAACTTTTAGATGGGACGGGAGGCTCAGGCTCAACCGGCCTTTCTCTTTCTTGTATAAACGCACAGCTCTGTATAAAGAGAAGGCTCAAACTAAGTAGTAGAGCCTTCTTCATCAAGATAGAAAACATCGTCGGAGATTGGTTCGTTCCATACCTTAAAGCCGGGCAGGGTCTCTATCCTGTACCATGCGGAACGGTACCATATACCGCTCGGGTTCCTTTTGACGGGTGCTATTTGGGCAGCCCTCGTTTCCGGATGATACTCCCAGTTCATATAATCGTTAAAGTCCTGGACTATATCCGTTATCACAACACCGTACTCGTTTAGGAGCGTCTCTTGAAACTCCTTCCACCTGAATATGGAAGAGTCCCTGAGCGTAAGCCCGAAGTATCCTGCACAGCCCTCATCTCTCAAGGTAGCTATACCCCTACCTATGAAAGCCCTGAAAGCGGCAAATGTCTCCGGAGGGTCTGTTATAAAAATGTCGAACTTCTGGAGCAGGTCTTCCGAGTAGGGATTTCTCAAGTCCCACACCATAGCCTCTGCGTTGTCTATGCCCAGCTCCTTTATAATTGCGTTGTCAAAGTCTATTAGCCTCTGGTCTATGTCTATTATCAAAACCCTGTTTGCCTTTCTGGTAAGTGCAATAGCCAAACCCGTAAGGTCGTCCTCCGCACCCATCACTATCACATCTTTACCCCTTAAATCTCCTCTCGAGTCTATAAAAAGGACTCTGGACACGGTGGTCTCGGGGGTTACCGAACCTTGGTCGAAGTCCTGTATAGCTTTCGGTCTGTCCTTGGCAAGCTCTACAAATGTTCTGTAAAGCTCCTTATCTGCATAAAAGGGCGTTCCCCTTCCTTCGCAGGCTTGACAGGAGTAATCAGGGATTTCGTAAATTCCCAACTCCTTTGCCACATCGTAGCCTCTTTGGGTGAGCAGTATGTTGTCTCTGTCATCTACAAAAAGTATTTCCCTCGAAATAAGCTCCTTGACTATCTCCGAGGCAGCGGGAACCGGCAAGTCCGAACGGTCAACTATCTCCCAAAAGTCTCCGGTTGTCATTACTGCGGATATAACCCTTTCGATATTTCTCTTATGAAGCCTTACTTGAGTTTTTTCCTGAACGACCTTTGCCACATCGCTAAGAACACTGCCCAATCCGATTACCTCCTGTCAGGTTTTTCACGAACATAATAGTTTAACACCAATATGCTTCCATTTAGGAAAAGTTTGACTACAACCCGAAAATATGAGCCATGCTATACATAAATAAGGGCATTAATATAAATTAAAAGGGAAAATTTAAAAAGGAGGTACTTAAATGGCTGTTCCTACAAGAGACGAGATTGAAAAGGTACTTGACGAGGTGAGACCCGCTTTGAGATTTGACGGTGGAGACGTTGAGCTGGTAGACGTTACCGACGACGGCGTTGTCCTCGTTAGACTCGTAGGGGCGTGTTCCGGCTGCGGTATGTCCGTTTTAACGCTCAAGGCGGGAATAGAAAGGGCTATAAAGCAAAAGTTCCCGGAGGTAAAAGAGGTCAGAGACGTTAACATGGACGTTCCTACTACCTTCGGGTTTTAAAACCTGACCGCCCTCCGGGCGGTTTGTAAGAAATTTTAATTCCCAAGTTCTTAATAAAATCTACGAACTCACGGTATCTCCATATCCTATTGTCGCAGAATACTACCGTCCCAAAATCACCGTCCCTGCGTACAAGTCTACCCAACCCCTGTCTGAACTTTATAAAGGCTTTTCTTCTCTGATACTCAAAAGGGTCTTCGCCGACACTCCTAAGATACCTAAGCCTGTGGTAGGTAACGGGGTCGTTGGGATGCTCGAAGGGGAGCTTAGAGATTAACAAGCCCTTCTCGCCGGGTATGTCTATACCTGTCCAGAGGCTATCAACACCTACCAGAACCCTGTAAGAATCCTCCTGAAATCTCTCCACGAGTTCTTTTAATCCGGAGTTTCCCTGCTTGAGAACCTCATCGGAGTTTTCTATGAGGTTTATATGCTCTTTGTTGGTCATCAGAACGAGAACTTTTTTGTGTAAGCTCCTTAACCTCTTGTAAGCTCCCTTGAGCCTATCTTCCCAGTCCTCTTTCTTAGGGTTTGTGGGTTCTATTACAAAACTCACCTTGCTGTAATCGAAGTTATAGGGAAGCCGGTAAAAGTCCCCTTCTATGCCGGTCGTGAACTTTATGTCCTGCGGGTCTATGGTGGCGGAGGTCAGTATAACTCCCTTATACCTCTGCGGGTTGATTATTCCTCTGGGAAAAATCGGGAAAGCCTCTATTCTGTAGTTGAATGCCTGTAACTTCCTACTCCAACTACGGCTAACCATGTATCCAAGCTCTTGAGAGCCTTCTTTCACAGCTCTTAAAAACTGGTTAAACCGGGCTAACCTCCTCTGCAAAAACTCGAACTTTTTTGCCCGATCGATTATCCTTCTCTCTTCTCTGTCAGCCTCTTCGTATGAAGCTTTTTTATTATCGAGAAGTTCGTAGGGAACGAGCGCCGTTTCCTCAAGGTAATCTTTGAGCTGAAAGGAAACCATAAGCCTTTCTTCTAAAAACTCTTTAAGCTCTTGCTTAAAACCCTCGAGTGTGGCTTTAAATATGTCCTGCAAAGGCTCAAGTATGGAGACCTTAAACTCTTCTGCGTATGGAGATAGGCTGTCTAAAACTACCTCCGTTCTGTTTTTCTCCTTAAAGAACTCCTCAAAATTATCCAGAAAGAACTTCTCAGGCTTTACCTTGATAGTTTTCCCGTAAAGCTCCGAGAGCGAGGATATTAACTCCCTTACAGAGTAAAGAGAAACCCCCCCGGTTGAGGCTAAGGTCAGGTATCTGTCGAGCTCGTGAGCCTCGTCGATTATAAGGATTTTCTCCTCTGTGTCGTCGAATTCCTTAAGTGCAAGTAGGGAGTGATTGATTATGAGTATGTCAGCCTTTCTTTCCCTGTCCTTGAGCCTCTTCCAGTAGAAACACTGAGAGTAGTAGGGGCAGTTCTTTCTGTAAGCCTGTGTGCAGTAGTCATCGTCAACGTTTAGTTTTGATATATCCTCGACGAGGGCGTGGTTCAGGTCTCCTTCCCACTCGGTATCGAGAAGCTCCGGTAGGTTGCCCTTCTCCTCCTCGCTAAGATTTTCCTTGTGGTATCTATCGAGGCAGAGGTAGTTCCCCTTACCTTTCAGTATCACGTAATTAACGTCCCTACCGGTTAAGAGCTGTAGGTAGCCCGAAAGAAGCTCTATATCCCTTCTTAGCTGGTCTTGAAGGATTTTCGTTCCTGTGGAAATTATAGCTTTCTCTCCGTGCGTGATTATAGGTATAAGGTACCCGAAGGTCTTACCTGTTCCGGTGGGAGCCTCTATTAGCTTAACTCCTCCCTCGTTTATGGTATCCGTTACGAGCTTAAAGAACTCCTCTTGGGATTTTCTCCTCTGAAACCCTTTGGAAAGTAGGAATTCGTACAGCTCCATTAAATTAATTAATTGCTTTTATGGGTTTTGGAAGCTCTCCATTTGAGGTAGCTTTCTATAAAGGGGTCAAGCTCCCCGTCCATTACAGCTTCCGTATTCCCCGTCTCGTAGCCGGTTCTAAGGTCTTTTATCATCCTGTAAGGGTGGAAGACATAAGAGCGTATCTGGTGTCCCCAGCCTATATCCGTTTTGTCCCCTTCGTACTCCTTTCTCTTTTCCTCCAACTTTTGTTGCTCCAGCTGGTAAAGTTTTGCTTTCAGAAGCTCTAAAGCCTTTCTCCTATTCTGGAACTGAGACCTCTCCTGCTGGCAGGAGACGACTATACCGGTAGGTATGTGGGTAATCCTAACTGCGGTATCCGTTTTGTTAACGTACTGCCCACCCGCACCGGATGCTCTAAAGGTCTCCAACTTCAAGTCCTCGTCCCTGATTTCTATGTTTATGTCCTCGTCTATCTGGGGCATGACCGAGACAGCGGCGAAGGAGGTGTGCCTTCTTGCGTTTGAATCGAAGGGAGATATCCTAACGAGCCTGTGAACACCTGTCTCCCCCTTTAGGTAGCCGTAAGCATAGGGTCCCTTTATCAGAACCGTAGCGCTCTTGATACCTGCTACATCGTCCGGGGTAATGTCTACAAGTTCTACCTCGTATCCCTTTCTCTCAGCCCATCTCTTGTACATTCTCAAGAGCATGTCAGCCCAGTCACAGGCTTCCGTTCCTCCCGCTCCGGCTTGAACCGTGAGGTAGGCGTTCTTTGAGTCCATCTCGCCGGATAGGTAAGTTTTAAGCTCCAGCTCGTCAAGTCTCTTTTTTATCTCCTCGAGTTCATCGGAGACCATGGAAAGCATCTCCGTATCTTCATCAGAAATCTCCGCAAGCTCCCTAATGTCCTTAAGAGACGAGGCTATACCCTCAAAGTTTTCGATTGTCTCTTCCAACCACTTCCTTTTCTGAATTACTTCACGGTTCTTCTCTTGATTGTTCCAGAAGTCCGGGGAGGACATCACCTCATCGAGTTTATTCAGCTCCTCCTTCAGCGAGTTTATGTCTATAACCTTACTTATCTCCTCGAACCTTTCCCCGAGGGACTCAATCTGTGTCTTTAACTCTACGGAACTCATGTCGTCCTGCTCAGTAGCTATACCGCCTTGAATTCAGGAATTAACTACTTTGTAGCCCCACTCCTCTATCGCGGATATTAGCTTGTCCTTGGGAACTTCCCTATCAAGCTCCACCTCAACCAGCCCCGTGGGCAGGTCTACCGAGACGGAGGACACACCCTCGAGCGAGGACAAAGCCCTCTGAACGGTGTTTACACAGTGTTGACACGTCATACCTTGAACTTTTAGCTCTACCTTTCCCATAACTTATAAATTATAACTGCCTCCGGACTTTGCATCTCTAAAAAGCCTATCGACCAGTTCTATACTCGCTTTCTGCCTATCCTTTCCTTTGGGGAGCTTTTCTCTCTCCTCGGCAACCTTTTCGAGAATTTCCCTCACGTTAGAGGGCAGGCATTCCTCTATAAGTTCCCTGACTTTCTTGGAGAGTGCAGGCGCCCTGCCGGCTGTGTTTATTCCTATAACGAGGTCACCCCTCACGATTAGAGACGGAAATATAAAACTACAGTATTTTGGTGAATCGACGCTGTTGCAAAGTATCCCCTTTTTACTGCACATTTCGAATATTTCTCTCTGGAGGCTTAGGTCGTCAACAGCTACTATCACGAGGGACTTCCCTTTCAAATCGCCCTTGAGAAATTTACGCCTCTTGAGTACCAAGTCCTTCTCCCTTGCAAGTAGCTCGAGTTCCCTCACAACTCTCGGAGCCACGATGGTTATGTTCCGCGTGAAGTTAAGTAGCTTTTCAACCTTTCTGAGGGCAACATTGCCCCCTCCCACGACCAAAACGGAGCTGTGGGAAAGGTCTATGTAAGCAGGAAACAGAGGCATATTATTCCTCCCTTATCTTTTCGTATGCCTTCTTGACAAACTCGATAGCTTCTTCCCTGGTATTTACGACCCCCTCGTCTTGAGCTTCCAGCAACATACTCTTTAGCCTGCCTACCTTTCTACCTTCTCCTATTCCGAGAAGCTCCATTATCTCCCTACCCCCGAGCAGGGGTTTCTCTGGCTTTTTGTCGTAGACCTCCTTCTTGAAGTCCTCAAGTCTCTTTATTGTTTCTAACAGGGCTTCTACCTCCTCCTCCTTGTCTCCGGAAGCGAAGGCGTCGGCTATTGAGAGTAAAAATAACTGGGGTGCTATATCTTCCCATTCCCTCCAGAACTTAGCCATTCCCCTGTGGGTTAACTGCCCTTTCTTCATGGACTCTCTAAGGAAAAAGGGTCTGAGGTGAGCTTCTATCAACCTACCTACAAAGCCCTCTATATCACTTCCCCACTTAAGCCTTTTACATATTCCCTTAAAAATATCCCTTCCCAACCTGTCGTGCCTGTAAAAGGTTACTTTGCCTTCTTTAATCTCAAATGTATCCGGCTTTCCTATGTCGTGGAAAAGGGCAGCCCACTTGAGGGCTTCCAAGTCGCTAAACTCTCCGAGAAAGCTCCTCTTTCCAACCTCCTCGAGCAGTTCTGCGGAAAGATACTTGGCTCTTTCCTCTATAACCTCCTCCATGAACTCAAGGGTCTTTAGGGTATGCTCATCGAGGGGATATAAGTGGTGTTCCCCTTGGTCTTTTATCTCCCTTAGCTTGCTAACCTCCGGGAAAACACTTTCCAAAATACCGAGCTTGTACAGTTCTCTCACGGTCTTTGCAGAATTTTTAGCCTTCATTATCTTGAAAAGCTCGTAGGTTATCCTTTCGGCTGAGGACTTCAGCACTAAATCCCTATTTTCCTCCGCAAAGGAGTAAAACTCCTCGGTAAGCTCAAGTCTCTTCTCAACCGCTATCCTGAAGCCCCTGAGTATCCTTACAGGGTCTCTCTTTAGGTTATCCAAGGATACCGGTTTTAAAACTCCTTCCTCAAGGTCTTTTATTCCACCCGTAGGGTCTAATATAACTGTTTGTTTCGCTCCTATACTCAGTACATCGTCAAGATTAACGGCTATGGCATTTGCCGTAAAGTCCCTCTCCTTTAAGTCCTCTATAAGAGCCTTCTCGAGGTCTCTGCCCTTAATTTGGGAAAAGTCAAACCTGTACCTGTAAGGGTAAAGGTTCAGTATGACGGTGGCTATGATAGGTCTCTTTATGAAAAGTCCCTTTTTCTCAAACACGAAGAAGCTCCCTCCAACTCTGTCAGCAAACTTGCGTGCCGTCTCAGCCGGGTCAGAGGTAACGAGCAGGTCTACATCTATGTTGTAGCCCACAGGTTCGCCCAAAATCCTATCCCTTACCCAACCCCCCACGATAAAGCAGTAATCTTGTCTATCCAGAACCTTAGCCACGTCATCGAAGTAGGAAAGGTAAAAGTTTAGTCCGTGTAGGGTGTGCTTATTTTCGGAAACGATTTCTATATCCATGATATTTAAAAGATAATCACACTTCCAATCCGAAAAAGGATTTTATTAAACTGCCTATAATGTAGCTTGCCCCTGCGGCAAAACCTGCGGACAGAAGCATCTCAAAAAGTTTAAGCCTTAAAGATATACCAGATATTAGAGATATGAAGGAAGCTACAAGAGAGAGGATTACAAAAGCGAACAGGAAGGAGAGGACAACCCCGTTTGCGGAACTGCTTACGAAGAAAAAGGGGGATACGGGGAACACGACACCCAGAAGGTAGGCAAGCCCCGTGAACATAGCGGCTTTGAACTCGTTTTCGTTCGCTTCTATCTCCCTCGTATTGGTTTTCCCCTCTGTTAAGGCTAATATTCTCTCCCTATCCCTCCTTGCCTCGTCCACCTGCCTCTGGGAACGAACGGATATAAACGCTCCGACCCCCATGGATATGGCACCCGCAATACCTACCACGACACCGCTCACGCCTACGGTAAGAGGTTCGGACTTGTAAACAGCAGACAGACCGGATACTACACCCAAAAGCTCGACTATACCGTCGTTCATTCCCAAAACCAAGTCCCTCACGTTGGAAGCTCCCAACTCCTCGGCCTTTTCCCTGAAAACCGTTTCGTGGCTTATCTCCTCCCTTATTATCTCTTTAAGCCATTCCTTCTCCTGTGTTGAAAGCTCACTCTCGTAGGTTTTATAGAAGTCGTAATACTCTTTATAACCTTTAACCTCTCCGCTTTCAAGAATTGCCAGCAGAACCCAATTGGGAAGTATAGAACCCACTTTAAGCACCAGTTTGTCTTTTAACGTGATACTAACCTCATCTGTTATGTCGTAGCCCCGTCGCGTGAGTAAGTTCCTCCAGAACTTTGAGTGTCCCAGCTCCATCCCTGCAATTGTCCTGAGTTTATCCCTTAACCAGCCTTCCCGAACGCGCCCGGCAAGGGATTTATAGAGCATGTGGTCTTTAAGCTCGTTCGAGTAAAACTCCTTAGCCCTATCTATAAACTCCATTCAAGAACTCTTTAGGAAGTTTAAAACCCTCTGTGCAACTGTTTTAGAAGCTTTTATACAATCCGCCACAGAAACACCAAATCTATAATTACCCGTGAGGAACAGTCCCGGGTGGTTCTCCTCCATTTCCTCGGCCAGTTGAAGGTATTTTCCGTACCCGAGGTTGTATTGGGGTATTGCCTTCTTCCACCTCTTTATAGAGAGTATACCAACATCTTCTAAGCCAAGAATGTCTCCCAATTCCTTTCTAACCAAGCTTTCTATAAAAGCGTCGTCAAGCTCAACAGCCTCCCTATCGGTGGCTCCACCTATGTAAACCGTAAGCAGGTTCTTACCCACAGGAGCTTTATCCGGAAAGAGATTGGAAGAGAATATTACCCCTAAAATCCTTTTACCTTCTTTCCTGGGGATTAGAAATCCGAAACCCTCCGGTATGCTCTGGGCGGTATATAGGTTTACCACGACCATCGGGACATAGTCTATGCTGTCAAACTCGTTAGAAGCGCTCCATGATAGGTTCTTTAAAAGGTAAGATGCCGTGTATGCAGGAGAAGCAAGAACTATAGATTTTGCCTTGACCTTGCCTCCTCTCGTGTCAAGATGAAATATCCCATCCTTCTGGACTATTCTTAAAACCACATTTTCCGTTCTAATGTCCAAGCCTTCGGAGAGCTTGTCCGTTAGTGTTTGAAGCCCACCCTCAAAGGATACAAGCTCACCTTTGGGTCCCAGTGACCTCTTCTTTAAAGCTCCTTTTATTACACTTCCAAACTCCTCCTCAAGGGCGTATACCTTCTTGACCGCATACTTAACGGATAACTTCTCCGGGTCGCCGGCGTAAACCCCGGACACAAAGGGTGCAACTACGTAATCCAGAAACTCACTTCCGAACCTCCTCCTTACGAACTCGGCTACGCTTTCCTCCGTCTTTATGGAAGGTGGAATTAAAGGCTCCTTTAAAACCCTCAGCTTAGCTTTTAAGGAAAGTAGGGGGGAGCTTAGGAATTGAACCGGATTTAAAGGTACGGGTATCAGCCTACCGTTTCTAAGCACGTACCTCTTTTTTGATGTGTGGGAGGCTTTTATGAACTCTATACCGAAGGTATTAAAAAATTCCTTAACCTCTTTGTCAGCAAGTAGGGTTTGAGGTCCGAGTTCGTAGGTGAAACCCTCAGACTTTTCCGTCCAGAGATTTCCTCCGATTCGGTCTTCCTTTTCAAAAATTACCGGATTAAAACCTTCTTTCTGAAGCCACTTAGCTACCGAAAGCCCGGATATACCCGAACCCACTACTATAACGTCGTTCATGACTTAAAGGGAACTCCTTTTGTAGGCGAAGAGGGAACGGCGTAAGTTCTCTTCGGCATTCTTCCTGAAAGGTAAGCCAACCTACCGGCTAAGGTTGCATACTTCATCGCAACTGCCATCTTTATAGGGTCTCCTGCCTCCGCGAGAGCCGTGTTCGTTAGAATACCGTCAACCCCGAGTTCCATAACCGGAGGTATGTCCGAAGCACTACCTATACCTGCATCAACTATGACGGGAACGGACACAGCCTCCTTTATAAACATTATGTTGTATGGATTTTGAAGCCCCAAACCCGAACCTATGGGAGCCGCAAGGGGCATAACCGCTGCACACCCTATATCCTCGAACTTCTTTGCGTATATAGGGTCGTCAAATATGTAAGGAAGAACTATAAAGCCCTCCTTTACCAAAACCTTTGCGGCTTCGTAAGTCTGTTCCATGTCAGGAAGGAGTGTCTTTTGGTCTCCTATGACCTCAAGCTTTATCCAGTTTATACCTGTGGCCTCCCTTGCAAGTGTAGCCGTGTTTATCGCCTCCTGTGCCGTATAACAGCCGGCTGTATTTGGAAGAATTAGATATTTTTTTGGGTCTATGTAGTCCAGCAGGTTCTCTTTATTCGGGTCGGTTATGTTTACCCTCCTGACAGCCACGGTAATTATTTCCGCTCCGGAAGCCTCGAGAACCTCCTTGTTTTCCTGAAAGCTCTTAAACTTTCCTGAGCCGATAATCAAACGTGACCTAAAAGCCCTGCCGGCTATCTCAAACCTGTCCTCGGACAGGAGTGTCTCCCAGTCCTGCATTTTCCACCTCCAAAAACTAAAGTTAATAACTTAATACCGTAGGGAGTCAAAGTCCACGCAAAAAGCAAACATTACTCCCGCATGCCTTATATGAATTTTACTATAATTTAATACTTGTTCCTGACCTCACAATCCAGAGGAGGTGGTTCCTATGGAGATGTGGGTTAAGGTAAACGAGGAGAAGAAAAAGTATCAAGGCTCCTTCAGAAAGGTCATGGAGGAGCTGTCCACAGACGGCAAAGGTAAGGAGGTTGTTCTCCTATCTTTCCACGCACCACAAAAAGAAAGGAGAAGGCTCAAGAGGGAGCTTAGAGCTAACGGCAGGGACTTGGTAAAAACAGCCACAAAACTAAGAAACTGGTTCTACCGTATGGAAATAAGAAAGCTCAGGAGGAAGATTCATTACCTCAAACGGAGAGCTAAATTCACCTCCAAGGGCGATGTGTTTTACTGTTCTAAGACCCTCGAGAGAATAAAAAAGCTCCAAGAGAAGATTAAAGAGATAGACAGCAAGCTATCTGCAGCGTAAACCCTCTCGCCCCTGCACGGGGCAATCTATACACTTTAGAGGAATAATCGGATTACCTACTTTCTGCTGAGTAGTGCCAAGAGCATTCCTAAGATGTTTTGAGACAGACTAAAGATAGCGGACGGCAAGGAGGCAAGAACCGAGAAATGTTTTATCGCAAGTACAGCCGAGAGTCCGGAGTTCTGCATACCCACCTCTATCGCAAGGGTTTTACTCATCTTATTATCCATACCTGCGAGCTTTCCCAAGAGATAACCGCCTGCGAACCCGATTAAGTTATGAATAAGAACACCGCCTACCACTAAAGCAGGTACAGATTTAAGTTTATGTTCGTTTATAGCAAATATTACCGCTATGATAAAGCCTATCGATAGGACAGATACGAACGCCAGATAAGGCTCTACAACCTTAATCCTATTCTTAAGCAAGAGCCGTATAGCCATGCCCCCCAACACGGGAAAGAGAACTATCTTCAACGTTGAGAAGAACATAGGAACCACCGGAACGGGAACGAGCTTTCCCACGAGAAGCCAAGTCCACAGGGGAGTGAAAACCGGTGCGAGAAGTGTAGAAAGGGTAGTCATGGAGATAGAGTAAGCCACAACACCTCCGGAGAGGAAGGCTATCAAGTTGGAAGCAGTACCGCCGGGAGCGGAACCAACGAGGACGAACCCCGTTACGAAATCCTTATGCAGGTTAAGAAGTACGGCAGTTCCAAAACCCACCAAAGGCATGAGCGAATACTGCAACAAAGCTCCGTAGAATATGGGAACAGGCTTGGCAAGTATCCTTTTAAAGTCCTCGGGCGTAAGAGTAAGCCCCATACTCAACATTATCACCGCTAAAAGGGGAACTATAAGCCCTTTATATTCCTTCAGCTCGTTCGGAAATAGAAGCCCGGTCGAGGATACTACGATAAGTACGAGGAAAAGGTAAATATTTCTCATTAAAATTGATTCTAACCCCTTCGGGGTTAAAAATTTGTAAAATTCCCTTTAGGATGAAAAAAGCAAACAAGCTCTACGAGGGTAAAGCAAAGGTAATATACGAGACGGAGGACAAAGACAAACTCATTATGTTCTTTAAGGACAGCGCTACAGCCTTTGACGGAGTTAAGAAAGCTCAAATAGAGGGCAAAGGCTCCCTTAACGCAAAGATAACCTCTATTATATTCAAGCTCTTGGAGGACAAAGGTATAAAAACCCACTTTATAGGCGTCCTTTCCGAGAGAGAACTACTGGTGTGGCGGGCGGAAAGATTTCCGGTTGAGGTAGTTGTAAGGAACGTTGCAGCGGGAAGCGTGTGCAAGAGGCTGGGATTTAAAGAGGGGTTTACATTCAAAAAGCCTCTAACGGAGCTTTTTTACAAGAGCGATGAACTCCACGACCCTCTTATATGCATAGAACACGTTGAAGCTATGGAGCTTGCCCCCGTAGAGCTAATACCGAGAATGAAAGAAATAGCCCTTGAGGTGAACTCCCTTCTTTCTAAGGTCTTTGATAGAGCGGGCATAATCTTAGTTGATTTCAAGCTCGAGTTCGGGAAACTCCCCGACGGGAGCCTCGCGGTAGTTGATGAGATTACACCCGACAGTATGAGGCTATGGGATAGGAAAAGCGGAGAAAAGCTCGACAAGGATAGGTTTAGATTTGACCTCGGCGACCTCCTCGAAGGATACAAAAAGGTATTTGAGAGGCTTGAAGGCAACACCTAAATTATACGAAAGCCTAACACCTCCTTTACCAATTCACCGAAGGTATACCCCACACCTATGTAAAACAGAAGTATTCCCAGCATTAAACGGAGCTTTTTCTCACCTAAAAAGCTCGATAAAAAGGGTCCGATAAACGAGCCGACCACAACTCCCACGACCTCTATTCCCAAAAGCGTGAAGTCTACCTGTGCACCGAGCTTTAAGTAATTCGCGCCGCTCACAATCATAGTTATGAGTATGGACAAAGCGCTCGTTCCGGGAACTAAAAACATAGGAACACCCATAACCGAGACCATAAAAGGTACCAGCAAGAATCCGCCACCCACGCCTAACGCAGAGGAAATCACGGCAACGACAAACCCGGCAAGCACCGGAGCTAAGGGATTAAAAGAGTAGATTTTTCCTAAAAACTCGAACTCAATCCTCTTAAAGCTAAGCCTTTTAGTCCTCAGGTCTGAAGACCTTTTATGTTTTAGGGATTCCTCAAGACTACGGATTTTAGCTCTCTTACCCGAGAAGAAAACATCGTGGAATATCTTAAACGCCACGAGTAGTGTAAAGATACCGAAAAGGGGTTTATAACTCTTCAAGTCCGGTAAGAGCTTGTAGGAAAGGGTAGAGCCTATAAAAGCCCCTCCAACACTGCCCAACCCCAACAGAAGGCTTAAAATAACTATAACTCTCTTTTGTTTCATGTAAGTGGGAACGGATATGAGCGTAGAGGTAAGTATAAGAATTTGGTTCATAAGCTTTATGCTGTTAGCCTGAGTTATACCAAAAACGGATATGTGTCCCACACCACCGAGTATTCCGCCGGCAGCACCCACGGTCGAAAACACAAGTCCTACGAACATGCTCCAACCGAAAGCCACAAGCGGGTTAATCTCTAAGTTAAAAACCTCTGAGTACATGCTTACCCTACAAGTCTAAAGTCCCTAACAACCGCTGTCAACAAAGAAG
>WFYI01000043.1 GCA_015490155.1 Aquificaceae bacterium
ATTAAAGCTAAAGAGTATGTTTTCTGGTATGGGGTTGTAAGATACGAATATAGCATCTCTGCCCACATAGGAGCTTATCATAGGCTTCCATAGGTCGTACTGGTTTCTCCTCTCACCAGAATGTATAACAAAGGTTCTCGGATTTCCCTTAACGTAAAAGGCAAGCTCTGCAGCTATCTGGTACTCATTTGAAAAAACAAGCTCGCTGCCTCCGTAAAGCTCACTTACCCTATTTCCGAGCCTATCCCATCCAATTAGGAACTTTAGTGGGTCTCTATCGGGAGGCAAAAGTCTCCCTATTCCAATTTTGTCAAGCAGTGGTGTATGGTGTGAAACCAAAACGAGGAATATGGGTAAAGGTAAAAAGGATAAAGCAACTAAGGGAATTCTCTTAAATAATCTAACAAAAACGTAAGATACAAGTATTCCGCCGGTAAAATACCCAAAACCAGCCCAGTTTGCGTAAACTTCCTTTTTTATAGAAAGAACTAGAAAAAACAAGAATACCGGTAGAGAAAAAATTGTAAGGAAGACGAGCCTTTTATCCTTATTCTTTAATGCAATAAACCAACCTATTATGAGAAAAAAGAAAAATACGACGGACAGAAGAAGAGCCTGACCGCCAAGGTAGTTAAACAGGTAGTCAGGTTTAAAACCCCCGGACTTTGAACTCAGAGCTGAGACGTGTTTAAAGGAAACGAAATCCCTATGAATGTTCCAGAGTATAACCGGAATGGATAGGATAAAAGCTACCAACAGGGATACATAAGGTTTAAGGCTTAAAAGCAGAGATTTCCTGTAAAGCAATATGTAGAAAACAGCAAAGGGCAGTAAGAAAACAGCCGGATACTTGCTCAGGAAAGCAAGACCGGAAAAAATACCTACCGCAAGCCACATCGGAAGCGTATTTCTATCTACAGCAAAGAACAAGAAAATTACGCTCAAAGCCCAGAAGAATATGAAGGGTGCATCCGTTGTCATAAGAACGGAGTTTATGGCATGACCGAGAAACAAATTTGGAAGTAATGAAGACACAACGGCAGTTCTATCGTCAAAAATTCTCTTTACAAAGAAATAAGTTGCCAGTGAAATTAAGAAGGAAAGAACAATAGGAGTTATCCTAACAGCGAGTTCTGTATTACCTAAAAGGCTTCTCGTTACAAAGTTCATGTAAGCCACCATAGGTGGCTTTGAGTAGTAACTTAAATCAAGATGCCTCGACCAATCCCAGTATTGAGCCTCCTCCGGAGACAGGCTCAGAGGAGTAAAGATAACGAACAGGACTCTGAAAATCAGAATAAGTAGGTTTACCGAAAAAACGATTAAAAGCCCTTTCATGAAATTTAAAGTTTAAATTAAAATCTCAGATGAAAAGGGTCAGGGTTATCCTCAAGGGAACGGTTCAGGGAGTTGGATTTAGACCCTTCGTTTACAGAATTGCAAGAGAGCTGGGACTAAAAGGTTGTGTCTTGAACGACCTAAAGGGGGTAGAGATAGAGGTAGAGGGAAAGGAGGACAAGCTCGAGGAGTTCCTCATAAAGCTAAACAGGGAAAAACCACCACTTGCACACATATACTCTCAAAGCATAGAGTTCTTACCCCCACACGGATACGAAGAGTTTTACATAAAGGAAAGTGAAGGAAAGGGAGAAAAGGAAGCTCTAATACTTCCGGATATAGCTACCTGTAATGAGTGCCTGAGAGAGTTATTTGACCCAGACGACAGGAGATATATGTATCCCTTTATAAACTGTACTAACTGCGGACCGAGGTTCACGATAGTAGAAAAACTACCCTACGACAGAAAAAACACATCTATGAAAGACTTTAAAATGTGCAAAAAGTGCGAGAGCGAGTACAAAGACCCATTAGACAGGAGGTTTCATGCTCAGCCAAACGCCTGTCCAGTTTGTGGACCAACGGTGAATCTATACGATTCAAAAGGAAAAGAGCTGGGAAGTGGTTATCAAGCTATTGAGCTTACTATCGAGGCTATAAAGTTGGGTAAGGTATGTGCAATAAAGGGAATAGGAGGATTTCACCTGATTTGCAACGCAACCGACGAACGCGCCGTTATGGAACTAAGAAAAAGAAAAAAAAGGTCTGAGAAGCCCTTTGCAGTGATGTTCAGGGACATAGAACAGCTTAAAGATTTCGCAAACCCTACAAAGCTTGAAGAAGCCATGCTTCTTTCGCCGGAAAGACCCATCATACTTGTAGAAAAAAACAGGGAGCTTGCGCCCTCGGTAGCCCCGGAATTAAAAAAAGTTGGAGCGTTCCTCCCGTATTCACCTTTACATCACATAATACTTAAAAAGCTTCACTTTCCAATAGTTGCGACTTCTGGTAATATTTCGGACGAACCCATAGTAAAGGACAACGATAAAGCCTTAAAAGAACTATCAAACTTATGCGATTACGTAATGACCCACGACAGAAATATAGTGAGAAGATGTGACGATTCCGTAGTGAAGGTCATAGGAGGTATTCCGACACCCATAAGGCGCTCAAGAGGATACGCACCTATACCTATAGAACTACCCTTTACCCTTAAAGAGAAAGTCCTTGCTGTGGGGGGAATGCTAAAAAATACGTTTGCCATAGGAATTGGAGACAAAGCTATAATAAGCCAACACATAGGAGACATAGAGAACCTGACGACCCTTCAAGCCTTCGAGGAATCTCTGCTTGACCTCATGGAGCTATACGACTTCCTGCCCGAGAGGATAGTCTGTGACCTACACCCGAGATACGAAACTACAAAATGGGCTGAGGAGTTCTCAAAAACGAGAGGTATACCCCTCGTAAAACTCCAACACCACTACGCCCACATACTCTCCTGCATGGCAGAGAACAAAGTAAAGGAACAAGTACTCGGCATAGCTTGGGACGGAACGGGTTACGGAGAGGACGGAACCCTTTGGGGAGGAGAGTTCTTGATAGCGACTTACAAGGAATTTAAAAGAGCTTTCCACTTTAAGCCCTTCAAACTGATAGGCGGTGAAAAAGCCATCAAAGAACCCCGCAGGGTAGCACTATCTTTACTCTTTGAGATTTACAAAAAAGACGCCTTCGGCGTAATAAGAAAAATAGTAAAGGAAATACACGATAAAGACTTAGAGATACTTTACAGGGCTTGGGAAAGAGGCGTAAACTCCCCCCTCTCCTCTTCCGTAGGGAGGCTTTTCGATGCGGTATCTTCTCTGTTGGACATAAAACAAACTATATCTTACGAAGGACAAGCGGCAATGATGATAGAGGATATGTTTGAGCCATCAGTAAAGGACAAATACCCTTACGAAATAAAAGGAAAAGAGATTGATTGGAAACCGATAATAGAAAGCTTGCTCGAAGACTCACAAAAAGAAAAAGCTCCGACTAGATTCATAAACACACTGGCGGACATATCTACAAAAATTGCGGAAGAGGTGGGAATAGAAAAAGTCTGCCTTTCAGGGGGTGTCATGCAAAACTCACCTCTGGTAGAACGTATAAAGGAAAATCTACTTAAAAGGGGATTTAGCGTTTACACACACCAAAAGATTCCGCCGAACGACGGAGGAATAAGCCTCGGACAGGTAATATATCGCGGAACATGAAAGCTACAATAGAAAAAGATGGACATTAGAAAGTTTTCAAAGAAAGCTCTCGTTAAGAACTACCAAACCATGGTATTGGAGTTTGAGAATGTCCCCTTTGACCTGCAGAAACAAAGGGAGCTGATATACGAGTATGGGGTGGAGGATAATGAGACGGTAAGGTTTGCAGACCAATATCTACTTGATAACTTAGCCGAGTTCATAGAAAACGCACCCAAATGGCACGGTTTTAATATACAGGACGACGAGAGCCAACCCCTTGAAAAGTGGTGGTGGCACTTGAACAAGATATCTAAGGGTGAGTACCCAATAGACAAACTGCCAGAACACATCAGGGAAATATACAGAGAAGAGTATTAGGTCGTTAATC
>WFYI01000044.1 GCA_015490155.1 Aquificaceae bacterium
GGTCTGAAGCTGTAAAGCTCGTCTATTAGCTCCTGTCTGGATACTACCCTGCCGGCATTTTCCATCAACCTCTTGAGGATTTTATACTCCTTTAGGGTAAGCTCTACCCTACTTCCCTTTACATATAAGCTCTTGCTATCCTCATTCAGCTCAAGCTCTCCTACTTTAAGAGCTTTTACACTCTCTCCTTCTGCTTTCTTCCTTCTCCTTAAAAGAGCCTTTACCCTCGCCACAAGCTCCCTCATGTTGAAGGGCTTTGTCATGTAATCGTCGGCGCCTATTTCCAGCCCCACTATCTTGTCCTCTTCCTCATCTTTTGCAGTAAGTATCAGAACCATGGAGCTGTTAGAAAACTCCTTGCAAAGCTCGAAGCCGTCCTCGTCGGGCAGCATCAGGTCGAGTATCACCACATCCGGCTTTAGGGAGTCAAACTTCTCCCTCGCACTTCTGCCGTTGGAGGAGGTGTATACCTTAAAGCCGTCCCTTTCAAGGTACCTCTTCACCATATCAAGTATAAGGGGGTCATCTTCTACGATAAGAACCTTTCCTTTCATATCAACCTCTTTGAAACTCAGTTCAATTAAATTTCAAGAAAATTTCAAGTTCCGCCTATAAGCTTAATTGTACAGAAGAAAACTCAAAAGGAGGAAAAGGGTATGAGAAAGCTTCTTATATCTCTGGGCTTTGTGGCAGGTGTTTCCTTTGCCGGTGATGACTGGAACCTGATGGCTCCCACGGGTTTGTCCTTCGGTAAGATAAAAGGGTACGAAGATTGGCATGTGGTTGCCACGCACTACAGAACCGACAAGAACGAGCTTAGGTACATAATAGGTAACGATAAGGCTGTAGAAGCCTACAGGAAAGGGGCTAAGAAGTTCCCGGAGGGTGCAATACTCGTAAAGATAGGATATAGCCTGAAGAAGAATCCGGACTTCCCAAACTCCGTCGAGCCGGATGTAATTCAGAGGGTAGAGTACATGATTAAGGACTCTAAAACCTTTAAGGATACCGCAGGCTGGGGCTTTGCAAGGTTCGTCTACGACGCTAAAGAGGGTAAGTACAAGGTGTTCGGAAAGAGTGCAAAGGACTATGCTCAGTGTTTTGCATGTCATAAGAGCGTGGAGAGAAAGGACTTCGTGTTTACGGATTACGTGAGGAGGAAGTAATCACTCCTGAGATACCCTGAGAACCTCCTCAAGCGTAGTTATACCTTCCCTCACCTTTCTGATTCCATCGGCGAGGAGGGGGGTCATCCCCTCCTCAACCGCTTTTTCTTTTATCAAAGAGGCATCGGCTTTCTTTATCACGAGGCTTCTTACGTCGTCGTTTACCGTTAGAACCTCTGCAATAACTGTCCTGCCTCTGTATCCTGTTCCCTCACATTCCTCACAGCCCTTGCCCCTGTAAAGCTTCTTAGGAGGTTCTATGCCTACCGAGAGGAAAGCGTTAAGCTCCTTGTCCGTCGGACTGTATTCTTCTTTACAGCCTTCGCATATTTTCCTTACGAGCCTTTGGGACATCACACCTAACACCGCCGAGGCTATGAGGAATTCCTCAACTCCCATGTCTATAAGCCTCGTAAAGGCGCTGGGTGCATCGTTGGTATGAAGCGTTGCAAGTACGAGGTGTCCAGTTAGAGAAGCCTGCACCGCTATCTGGGCTGTTTCTGGGTCTCTTATCTCTCCTACCATTATCACGTCCGGGTCTTGTCTGAGGATAGTTCTAAGTGCAGTTGCAAAGGTCAAGCCTATCTTAGGATTTACCTGAACCTGAACCAGACCCTTGAGTGTGTATTCGACGGGGTCTTCAACGGTTATTATTTTCCTGTCTCCGAGGTTTATCTCTTTGATAGCAGAGTACAGAGTGGTCGTCTTACCCGACCCGGTGGGTCCAGTTACCAAAACCATGCCGTAAGGTCTGCTTATAAAGTCCCTTATCTTTTGTAAATCTCCCCGAGAAAAACCGAGCGTGTCTAAGCTCAGGTCTAACTCTCCCTTCCTGAGAAGTCTCAGAACTACGCTCTCGCCGTATATTGAGGGTAGAGTTGATACCCTTATGTCAAACTCCTGGGAGTTTATTCTGTGGGGGAACTTCCCGTCCTGTGGCAACCTCTTCTCCGCTATGTTCAATTTGGCGAGTATCTTAATCCGTGATACCACCGGTGGAGCTACGTACTTGGGAAGCTTTTTTACCGTATGTAACACACCATCTATACGGTACCTAACTTCTACGTCTTCCTCGAACTGCTCTATGTGAATGTCAGTTGCTCCTCTGCGTATTGCCTCGTTGATTATGTCGTTTACGAACTTTACCACAGGAGCTTCAGAGGCTATGTTTTCGAGCCTCTTTTCGTCTATAGAGTCCTCACCTATATCTATATCAAAGGAGGGAATGGAGTCTTTGAGCAGTCTATCAAGCTCCTCTCTCGACACCTTTTCTAATATTATCTCCTTGCCCGTTAACCTGCGAAGTATATCCCCTATGTAGGGGTCTTCCTTTACCGAGGCTAGTTTTATGTAATCCTTCCCTTCTTCTATAAAGGCTATGTCGTTCCTTCTTAGGAAATCAAAACTAACTCTGGAGTTCAGTGTATCCATAGTCCAAATATCTCTGCGCTTAAATAGTATGTTTCCTCACCTTTGTAAGTGTCAAGTATTATGGTTACGGACTCAAAACCCATTACCTTTTCCTCACCCCTCTCAACGAGGAGCATAAAGTTCAGGAGTTTTTTTAAGTCCGCCGTTTTGTAGTTTCCTCGCAGCCTTAACTTTTTAGCACCCGTAACATCAAGGCTCGATAGCTTTGATACGCTCTCCTCTTTTATCCCGCTATCTTTTGCATACGCGGACACCTTATCCTTGAATACACTGAAAGCCAAGGTCTCAGTCTTTTCTGTAAAGAACTTCTTTTCCACAGCACGGAATTTCTCTTCGAGCCTTTTAACCTCTTCCTTAAGCTTGGGAAGCTCAGACACTTTGTTTTTGTATTTCTCGTTAAGTAATTTCTGTTTTTTTAGCTCCTCTTTAAGGGAAGAGTAGTAAGCCAAGAAAGGCTCTACCACAGCTGTGTAGAAGAGAGCCGCTACAAGCAAAGATGCCAGAGATAATGTAAGAACCTTTTGACTTTTGGTGGCTTTTCGCCATCGTGCAGAAAGGGTTTCTAAGTATCTCATTCTGTACTTTGTTCCTGAATAAGCTCCTTTAACCTCTTGAGTTTATTTCTAAAGGAAGATACGACTTCGTCGTTTTCCTCCGGACTTTCAAGAACGGAAGCTCTTATCAGAACTATCAACTCGGTGGTTGATGCGGATTTGTCCCTTGAAGAAAAGAGGTCTCCTAAGAGGAACATCTTAGATACGCCGGGGACACCCTGCTTACTGTCCTCGAACCTGTTTTGAATTATGCCGCCCAGAAGTGCAATCTGTCCGTCTTTGAGCAGGAGTGTGGTAGTCGCGGAGCGCTTTGTTATTATCGGTGAGTTGAGTTCAGGGGATATGTTGTTGGGAATTGCGTCGCTCACCTCCTCTGTAATCCTCAGGGTTACTGTTCCCGAGTTACTTATTATCGGCTTTACCTTGAGTATTATCCCAGTGGGGCGGTACTGTATGGAGTTACTGACCGAAGGGACTCCCCCGACGGTGCTTACAAGCTGTTCCGACAGTATAGGAACCTCAGCCCCCACCTCTATCACAGCCTCCTCGTTGTCCTTGGTGAGTATGTGCGGCGCGGACAACACCTTGAGGCTCGTTTTCGAATCCAGAAAGTTCAGAATACCCCTTATATCTCCCTGAGAATTAAATATTATTCCTTTGAAACCCGTAAGGGTTGAAGATTTACCCGCAAGCCCGAATGCCGTCTCCACCGTGAAGTAGTTGCTGTCTATGAAGCCCTTTAACAGTCCCTCTATACCGTACTTGAGGGTATCTCCGAGGGATACCTCCGCCACTACCATCTCTATTAAAACCTGCTTCGGAACCCTGTCTATCTCCTTAACGAAGTTTTTTATCACCCTGTACTGGAAGGGCGTTGCCTTTATTATCAGGGAATTGGTGTTCTCGTCTGCAACTATGCTACCGCTTACGCTTTTCCTCTTTTTCTTCTCCTTTTTGCTCTTAGACTTTATAAGTATCTCCTCGAGGGATTGCGGTTTTACCCTTTTCTTGGACTCACCAGACGCTTCAGCCTTTTTGGTGGTCTCGGGCTTTTGTGCTACCGCTTTAGCTCTCTCTCCCTTTCTAACACCTACCTCGCTAATCTCTTCTAAGACCCTCAGCCTGTTTAGTAGGTCTGCGACCGTCTTGGCTTCCGCATAGTTCAAACGCAGTATGTACAGCCTTAAACTCTCCTGTCCCTCCTCCTTCTCCATAAGCTCTATCCAATCCTGTATGTCGTTGAAGAGCCTTTTATCCCTCGTTACCACCACGACCATGCCTAAGTCGTCGAGGCTCTCTATTACCGAACCTTTGTCCTCTTTTCCCAGAAGGGCGAGTATCCTCTCAACGTTGTCCTTTACCTTCTTGGGAGGTAGCTTGGTTTTTATAAAGGTTACCATCTTGCCCCTGTAAAAGGGTGCATCTATTTCCTCGAGAAAACCCTTTAAGAGCCTGAGCCTACTCAAGTCATCTATTATCAAAACCCCTTTTCCAGAAACGACAACCTTACCCACTGGGGACAGAAATCCGCTCACTACTTTACCTAACGCTTCCGCATCTACATACTGAGGGCTGAAAACCAGAGCAGATACGTTACCTCCGAAGGGCTTAGACTTGGTAGGTAAAACTTTTATCACACCGTTGTCCACCACAGTCATGTAACCGAGACTTACGAGAATGTCCTTGAGTATCCCGACAGCCTGCTCTTTAGACACGCCATTAAGGTGTAAGGTCACAGGATTGTTTATATCTTGGGACAGTACGTAGGAAACCCCTAAAACCTTGCCAAACACCTCCTTTAAGACTTCAGAGAGAGGGACGTTCTCAAAGTGAAGGTCTATACTCCCACCTGCGGTAGTCTTAGACCTCTTCTTAACCTCCAAGGTTTTGTACTCACGGCTGTATACCTTCCCCAGCTTTGGTGCTTTCACACTCACCTTTTCTTCTTCACTCTTATTTTCTACTTTGGGCTTATCCTTGGCTTCGAGCTTTTGGACTTTAGGTTTGTAAGTGAAGCCCTCCGATGGGGATATGGAGGCGCATGAAGCCAAAAATAGGGACAAGCTCAGAGCAAATGCAAGGAGTAGAGCCTTTTTCATCTTTCCCAAGGATTGTATTATACTAAGAAGGTCAAACCGATGTTGCTTGCTTTAAGAAAAACAGGGATAGAAATCACAAGAAGGGGCGTTTACGTAGTCTCAAAGGCAATCGGCTCTGAGGAACGAACCTTCTTTCACTCCATAGAAGACTTTTTAAGCTCTAAGTTTAGCAAAGGTAAGGTATCCGTTGCCCTATCGAGGGATTTCCTTTTCGTGAGAAAGTTAAACCTTCCCGTGCAGGCTACAGAGAACTTGGACGAGAGCCTTTCTTACTCAGCAGACGAGCTTTTTCCTGTTGGAGGGTTAGTCCTCAAGGGCTACGTAATCTCTTCAGACGGGGAAAGTTCAAGCGTGCTGGTTTGGGCTATGGACGAGGAGGTTTACGAAAAACTTTCGGTTCTAAAATCCATAAAACTCATTACTCCTACCCCCTTCCTTTACCCGCTGTATTTTCCCGGGACAGAGCTTTCAAGAAAGCTGGGAGAATTTACAGAGGTAAACGTATACAAGGACGGTAAACTCCAGGACTCTATCCTCAGGGAAAGCTCAGAGGCTAACCTGCCGGAAAACGAGTTCCTCGGTGCCGAGCTTGCGATTAGGACACTTGAGGAAGGAAACAAGCCGGATTTCTACTTTATAGATAGAAGAATTGTGCTTAATAAGAAAGCTGTCCGGCTAACCGCTGCCCTCTTACTACTTGCCATAGCCTTCGTAGGAGGTGCTTACTATAGCCTCTCTTCCTTGAAGAGGGATATAAAGAGCCTTAAGGAGGAAAATGCCAAGCTGATGCCCCGAGTAGATGAGTACAACAAATTGTTAGACGAAATTGCCTTTAAGAAGAGCCTGATTGAACTCGCCGAGACTCAAAGGAGTAAAGTGCTGGAGGTTTTAAGGGACATCACCTACCTACTACCTAAGGACACTTGGCTTAAGAGCTTTAGCTACAAGGGTAATAAGGTATCCATAGAGGGCTTTACCTCCTCCACTACGAACCTGCTTAGGAGTTTAGAAAATTCCGGTAAGTTCTCCTCAATCAAACTTCAAGGAACACCTCGCAAGAGCGATAGAGGTGAGCTTTTCAGGATAGACTTGGAGTTAAGGTAAAGCTATGGAGTTTAGGTACAAAGCCCTTTACGACGAGAAGGTAGTTGAGGGAGTGGTAGAGGCACACACCAAGTCCGAGGCTGTACTGAAACTCAAAAATCAAGGTTTCAGGGTTCTATCTCTTAAGGAACTGGGAAGGGAAAGGGGTAAGAGTGACAGTAAGTTCCTCGAAGAGTTTACCAAACAGCTCCTCCAACTGCTTCGCGCAGGATTGACCATAGACAAAGCCATACTCTTCATAGCAGAGAGTAATAAGAAGTACCACTCCCAACTCATGGAAATATACAGGGAGCTACGCTCGGGTAGTAATCTATCAACTGCCATGAAATCCGTAGGTATTTTCCCCCTTGAGTTTACTGAGGTTATAAAGTCCGGAGAGGAAGCCGGCAGTTTAGAGGAAACCCTTTCCCTTATACTTGACTTTATACGCGAGAGCAACGAGCTAAAGGGTAGTGTTAGAACAGCCCTCATTTATCCCTCTTTTCTTACCGGCGTAAGCCTGTTGTCCCTTATGGTCATATCCATGTACGTGGTTCCCAAGTTCCGCCTCGTTTTTGAAAGCATAGACGCAGAGATACCTCTTATGACGAGGCTTGTGTTCGGCTTTACGGATATTCTTAACTACCTTATTATCGGCTCCTTGGTTTTCTGCCTGCTACTTTTGCTTTATATAAGATGGACTATGGGAGACGAACGCAGGAAGGAGGCTTTTGAGAAGTTAGTGCTTAAACTTCCCCTTATCGGAGATTTCATATTAAACGTTGAGCTTATGAAGTTTTCTCAAACTATGTTTACCCTCCTAAAGGGAGGGGTGGTGTTAAACAACGCCCTTGCTATATCGAGTGGTGTCATTTCTCTAATATTCTTGAGGAAGAAAATCCTTAAGCTCGGAGATGAGGTGGTCAGGGGTGTATCCTTATCCTCAGCTATGAAGAGACAGGGGGTTTTCCCCGAGCTGGTCGTAGAGATAGCCTCGGTAGGTGAGCAAACGGGTGAGCTTGGAGGTGCCTTTTACCAGATATACATAACCTTGAACGATAGGTTTAAGTCTTCCGTTAAGAGGTTCCTTACGGCTCTGGAACCTGTAATAATTCTGGTTATGGGGCTTGTGGTGGGTGTCATAGTGTTCTCGATGATGCTCGCAGTGTTCAGCATATCCGGTAGCGTGTAAGCTATAATGAAATAGACTAAAGGAAGTTAAAGTGGAGGGATAACATGATAAGAAATGTTTTACTCGGAACGCTCGTTCTGGCTTCAATAGGCTTATCTGCAGAGAAGATAGACCCATGGCTCAAGATTGAGCTTGGTAAAGCCTCTCAGATGCAGGGGAGCGATAGCAAAAGCGAAGTCGTTTACAAACAGAAGGTATTTATAAAGCTCACTTCCTCGGATTTAAACGGAAGGCAAATTGTAGAAGGTTACGGAGGAGAGTTCGTATCTCAGGTTGGGGATATAGTTACTGCGAACTTAGACGTGAAAGCCCTGCCGAATTTGTCTAAGGACAGCAGAGTTGAGTACGTGGAAAAACCAAAAAAACTCAGGTACTCTCTCGACGCTGCGGCTGTGGCGAGCGGTGCGGACAAGGTGAGGGTCGGGGAGCTTTCCCAGTATAAGGGTCAGGGAGTAATAGTGGGCATACTTGACTCGGGAGTTGATTACACGCATCCCTCTATATCCGACAGGATAATTTACATATACGACACAACAACCGGAGAGGTATGCGATAAAGCTAAGATAACCTCCTTGACTTGTAATCAAGTGGATAACGTGGGACACGGAACCCACGTGGCGGGTATAGCCGCGGGAAGCGGTAAGAGGTACGACGGAACTCAAAGCCCCTTCGTGGGCGTAGCACCCGCCGCGGAGATTATAGCGGTTAAGGTAGGGAACTACGATGTGTCCGCGGACGGGGTTATAGCTGGTATAGAGTTCGTTAGGAACAAGGCTAAGGAAATGGGCAAACCCTTCGTTATAAACCTAAGTCTCGGTTCGGACTTGGGACCCCACGACGGCTCAGACCTGTTTTCTAAAGCCCTCGAGAACTATATAAAAGAAGGAGTGATTATAGTCAAAGCCGCCGGAAACAGCGCTTCCGACGGCATACACGTTGGAGGAAAGCTAACTACGGGAGCAGTTGCATCTCACAGCTTCGTCATAGGTTCGGAGATGTCCGCGATAGATATATGGTATCCGGGGAGTGATTACTTTTCTGTACAGATTTCTTCTCCCTGCGGTTCAACGCCCTTTATACCCGTATCCTCCACGGTTACCTATCAGTTGGGAACCTGCGGAACGGTGAACATAAGCTCCAGCGATGTAAATCCTCTTAACGGTGATAAGGAGATAGTTGTAGAGATAGAGAGTGCAGGCGTATCAAGTTATATATGGACTTTAACTTTGTCGGGAGACCTTGTCGTAGACGGGAGCTATCACGTATGGGGAGCTGGCTTAGGTTTTCTTGATGCCAGCCAGAGGTACACTCTTT
Organism: Aquificaceae bacterium; assembly: GCA_015490155.1. GTDB lineage: Bacteria > Aquificota > Aquificia > Aquificales > Aquificaceae > WFYI01. The sequence continues at coordinate 8,840 of WFYI01000044.1, forward strand.
CCTCGGATTCGGCGGTAGATGGGCTTATAGTCGTAGGCTCCTTTACAAGCAAGATAATTCCCTCGATGAATGCAAACTCTACCTTGAATGACCTTTCCGTATTCAGCGGTAGAGGACCGACAAGAGGCTGTTCTGCCGGGTGTCCTGTCCTGATGAAACCAGACCTCACTGCTCCCGGAGAGGTTCTATGTTCAGCTTACCCACCCTCCTTGATAAGTGGTACCTCTCCCTGCGGCGAGACCGGATACATGGCTCTTCAGGGAACGAGCATGGCGGCTCCCATGGTCACGGGGGCTATTGCACTTATGCTTAGTAAGAACCCGAAGCTAAATCCCGCCTCAGTCAAGGACATTCTCATCTCTACCGCGTACAGGGACTTTCTCGTTCAGAACGTACCTAACAACGACTGGGGCTACGGAAAGCTAAGCGTAAACGGAGCTTTGGCGGCTACTCCTAAGCCTTCAAGCGGTGGAGGGTGCTACGTGCTGCCGGCGGGAAGTAAGGTGTTGGGAGACATGCTACTCGTCTCACTGCTCCTTATAGGAATACTTCTTAGGGGTAGGCTATACAGATAAACCTTTATGAAGCTTCTTATAAACGTAGTTCCCCTGCGCTCCGGCAAAACCGGGGTGGGGGTTTATATACTGAGCGTTGCCGGAGGCATAAAAGAGCGCGTAGAGGAGACGACATTCTTTTCGGGCAGATTTATCAAAAGCCTTGATGTAAAAGAGGTAGGTAAGCTAAAAACTTTTCTGAAGAGAGTGCCTATTTTCTGGAATGCAGTTAAGAGCTTATCTTACAAATACCTATCGCGTAGCGATGAGAGTTACGATGTATACTTCGAACCGAACTTTATACCCCTTTTAAATGTAAAGAGCAGGAGGGTGGTAACTACGGTTCACGACTTTTCCTTCTTACGGAGGGAGTGGCTTCCGAGGGATAGGTATGATTTCTTTAAGGAAAACTTTCCCAAGTATCTCGGCAGGAGTGATTTTTTTATAGTACCTTCGAGCTTCGTTAAAGGAGAGTTCCAAGAGAACTTCGGTGTTGACGAGGGCAGGATCAAGGTTATAAATCACGGGATTGATACTTCTACCTTCTTTCCCACCCAGACAGAGAAAGAACAATTTTTACTCTTCGTAGGCTCTCTCCAACCTAGGAAGAACCTTAAAAGACTTATCGGAGCATACAGAAAACTCCCTGAGTACATCAAGAAGGAGTTTAAACTACTGATTGTAGGTATGGAAAGGTGGGGGAAAGTAGAGCTTTCCAACTTAACCAAAGGAAAGAATGTAGATGTCCTAAGTAATGTCAAAAACTCTCTGGAGTTGGCAAACCTTTATAGAAAAGCTTTTTTGTTCGTTTTTCCGTCTCTATACGAAGGGTTCGGGTTCCCTCCCCTCGAGGCTATGGCTTGCGGGTGTCCAACGGTAGTCTCGAACACCTCCAGTTTGCCGGAGGTATGCGGAAACGCATCTCTTTTCGTTGACCCCTACGATGAGGACAGCATAACCCATGGTATTCAGAGGGCTATCGAGGACATCCAGCTCAGGCAGGAACTAATCACAAAGGGGCTTGAAAGGGTAAAAGATTTTAGCTGGGAAAGGTCTGTAGACGAACACCTGAATCTTTTTGAGAGCTTGCTATGAAGACAGCGGTAGTCCACGATTGGCTCATCTCCTTTGCAGGTGCTGAGAAGGTTCTCGAGGGAATACTGGAGGTCGTCCCCGAACCGAGTTTATTCACCCTTATAGACAAGCTCGATACCAATGAGCTGAGCAGGTTGGGTGTGAACTGTACAAACACATCACTTCTTCAAAACATACCGAAGGTGGATAGGTTATACAGATACCTTTTGCCCTTTATGCCCCTCGTAGTTGAGCAGTTTGACCTTTCAGAGTTCCAGGTGATAGTTTCCTCTTCCCATGCTGTAGCAAAGGGAATTTTAAAGCGTGCAGACCAGCTACATATATGCTACTGCCACACACCGGTTAGGTACGCGTGGGATTTGTACTTCCAATACATAAACTCTGTTCCCAAGCCTCTTAGACCACTTTCAGCCCTCGTTCTTCATTACATAAGGCTTTGGGACTTGAGCAGTGTGAGTCGCGTAGACCACTTCGTAGCCAACTCAAGGTACGTTGCTAAGAGAATATGGAATACTTACAGAAGAAGGGCTACCGTAATATACCCTCCCGTTGATGTAGACGAGTTTATACTCAACGAAAGCCCCCGCGAGGACTACTACGTATGCGTGTCCAGGAATGTTCCCTACAAGAAGTTGGGGGTTATTGTTCAGGCATTTGGCTCTATGAGGGATAAGCGGCTAATCGTACTCGGAAAGGATACGGAAAAGCTATCCAACCCCTATCCCAATATTAGCACTCTGGGAGCTGTTAGCAGGGATACCCTCAAAGAATACCTGAGTAATGCAAAAGCCTTCGTTTATGTTGCAGAGGAGGACTTCGGAATATCTATGGTAGAGGCTATGGCTTGCGGCACTCCCGTAATAGCCTTTTCGAAGGGAGGCTCCTGCGAAATAGTTAGGGACGGTAAAAGTGGTATCCTTTTCCACGAACAAACTCCGGCAGCTATCCGAGATGCGGTGGTACGCTTTGAAGAAGTCCAAAATAGTATGAGCAGAGAGTACATTAGGAAAGAGGCTGAAAGGTTCAGCAAAGGTAGGTTTTTGCGAGAGTTCAGCGATTTCCTCGAGAAGAAGACAAAGGCACACCTAAATCGTTTGTGATTTTGTAAATCTTGTTAAGTGCATCCGATAGAAGCTCCCTACCTCCGCTCTTTACCACCCTTCCGGATTCCATAAGGAAGACCTTATCTGCAAGCAGCAAAGCCTCTATTAGGTCGTGGGATACTACGACCACAGGGATATCAAGCTCAAGGTCTTTTAAGAACTCTATTATCTCTATCTTTCTCTCAAAGTCCAAAGATGAAAAAGGCTCGTCCATCAGTAAAGCCCTCGGGTTGAAAGCGAGCGCCATAACCACCGCTACCCTCTGCCTCTGCCCCCCGGATAACTGATGCGGATGCTTATCCTCTAACCCGCTAAGCCCGAACCTACTTATAAGTTCGCCCGCGTCCAGGCTCTTGTTTCTTACTTTCCCGAGGGCGAAGTTTATGTTGTCTTTTACCGTCAGGTGCGGCATAAGAGTGTGGTCTTGAAAAACCACACCTACTCTCCTCCTCTGGGGAGGTAGGAATATGCCCTTATCCGTATCAAGGAACACCTCCTCACAGCACTTAACGAAACCCTCATCCGGTTTAAGCAACCCCGCTATCACACGAACCGTGGTGGTCTTTCCGCAACCGGAGGGTCCAAGTATGAAGTTAAACCCCCTCTCGAGACGGAGGCTAACCTCTATGTCTAAATTCGTGTACCTTTTACTAAAGCTTACTTCTATCATAGCCGAGCCTCTTCCTAAACATCAGTATCGCCGAGAGGGAAAGAAGTGAGCTTGCAAGGAGGAGTAGAGAA
>WFYI01000045.1 GCA_015490155.1 Aquificaceae bacterium
GCGGCTCTCACTCCCGGAAACTTATTCGCCGCTATACACATACCTATACCTGTCCCGCATACGAGAATGCCCCTATCAGCCTGCCCTTCCTGAACCAAGCGAGCCACCTCACTTGCGAAGATGGGATAGTGGGTGGACTCTTCGGAATTCGTCCCCACATCAACGGTGTCGTATCCCCTGCCCATCAGGTATTCAAGTATCTTTTTCTTCAACCTTAATCCGGCGTGGTCTGAGCCTAAAGCTATCTTCAACGTTCATGCCTCCTCACTGCATAAGGTAGTCAAAATCAACGACCCTTTTCTTTCCATCCTCGTGGATTACAACGGTAATATGGTAAAGCCCTTTGTCCGACATATCAAACCATGCCCCGAAGTTATCCCCGTACTGGTGAGGATACTTACCCAGCTCTTTTCTTACCGCTCTCATCAATTGGGAACGAACCTCGGCTTCCACTTTAACGTTCGATATGTACTTGAACTCTCCGTTTTCCTGCTTCCATATACTAACCGCTACGTGGTGCGTATCCCTCTTTCCCGGCTCTCCGTGATGTTTTACGAGGAGCTTGTACGCACGCGGGAAATTACTTTTAAGCTCACCTATACTCATTACACCTATACTTACATAATAGTCGTTTACCTTTTTTGTCAGGGGAGTTGAGAGAGCCGCAACTTCTTCAGCTTTCAAGCCCACGGTTAAAGTAATTAGCAAGAGAAAAATTAAGCCTTTTATTTTCTTCATGTCCATACCCTCCTTAACAATTAATCTAATCCAAACAGAAATATGAGTATAATTACTTTGTCATGAATCCGAAGATGGAAAAGGTACTTGAGAAGTTTAAGACCTACGATTACACGGACTTAGAGAAACTTAAGGAAGCTTTCCAAAGGAAGATGGACGGTATAGCCCCAACTATGGAATACGTTAGGAACATGATACTCGATGCTAAGTTAATTTACAGGATTCTGATAGACGAGGAGTTTGACCTGAGCGAAAAAGCAAGGGAAGACTTTATGGCGGCGCTGTGGTATCTCGTAGAGAGTAAGGATAGGATTCCTGACTGGATACCAATAATAGGTTATTGGGACGACTACAAACTGCTTAAGTACGTAAAAGAGAAGCACAGTGAAGAGATAGAGAGGTACTTTGAAACCACTAAGTACTTTATAGCCAATTACTTTTGATGGTTCGTTTCATACTGCTCAGGCTCCTACAAGCCGTTCCCACGGTTCTCGGCGTAACCTTTATATCCTTTGTGATTATCAAACTTGCCCCCGGGGATTTCTTAGACCAACTCAGGCTAAATCCCCAGATTTCACCGGAGACGATAGATAGATTGAAGAAACTGTACGGCTTAGACCAACCCCTTATCGTCCAGTACTTCAAGTGGTTAAAGTCTGCCCTCGTGTTCGACCTCGGGTACTCTTTCCAGTATCACACTCCGGTGGTAGAGTTAATCAAGGAGAGGCTTCCCAACACCCTGCTCCTCTCGGTAAGCTCGGCACTTCTGGCTTGGGCTATGGCTGTGCCGCTCGGTACGCTTGCGGCTTTTAAAGAGGGCAGTGCCGTAGACAGGCTTATAAAAGCCTTTGCTTACTCATTTATGTCTGTGCCAAGCTTTTTTTTAGCTTTCCTTTTCCTGTTTTTAGCTTCCAAGACCGGCTGGTTCCCTATAGGGGGAGTCCAAAGCCCTAACTTTAATGAGCTTTCTTTGACGGGTAAAGTATTGGACATTCTTCACCATCTATTCATACCAGCGATGACCATCGCTCTCGTTTCCCTTGCGGGGCTTACAAGACTCGTGAGAAGCTCGGTGTTGGAAGTGCTTAACAGCCCTATGATGGTAATGCTGAAGGCAAAGGGCGTGTCCAACTTGACTATACTCAAGCACGTGTTGAAAAACGCTATGAACCCCTTTACAACTCTTATCGGCTACGAGATAGCGGCTCTCATATCGGGAGCGGCTCTGATAGAGATAATAGTCGGCTGGCCCGGGATGGGTATGCTCATGCTTGACGCGGTTCTGTCCCAAGACCTCTTCCTCGTCATGGGAGGACTGTACATAGGAACCATAATGCTGATTGTAGGCAACCTTATTGCAGACCTACTCCTTGCATGGATAGACCCGAGGGTGAGAGAAAAGGAGATAGGGTAGCTCACTTCCTACCTTGGATATACCTGTGCGCCAGAGTATAAGCAAGAATGTGAAGGGGCAATAATGCATCCCAAAAGTAGGTAAAGATTGAAGAAAATAGGTGTATTCCCAGCAGGAATAAGGAGGGAAGAATCACAAGCTCTCTAATTTCAAGTGTGCTTAGTCTCGGAAGTATCCTGAAAAAGGAAACGTATACGAGCAGTATACCGAGTAGCCCTATCGCCCCTCTCTCTATGAACTCGCTGAGCAGAAATACGGACTCGTATGAACCTTCCCTGTGGTCTCCCTCTTTCAGGTTCAGCTTGAATCCCGGTCTTACCCCGTGTCCTACCAAAATGTTTACGATGTTCCCCTCATGGAAATCTTCCTTTACCACCTCAAGTCCCTTGCTGAAGAGGTAAGCACGGTTGCTCAGTATCGTATCGAGGGTTTGCATATCTAAGTCCTTCTGGAGTGTAATCACCTGATAAAAGTTTTTGAACCTGTCGTCCCTTTCTTTCATGTACATAAAACCGGCTGCCGTAGATAGCAAGAGCAGTGCAGAAGACACGAGAACAAGCTTAGGATTTATATGTTTTCTCACCATGAACAGCAAAAGTAGAAAACAGGCAAAGAGAGCGAGCACCAAGGCTCGCTTAGATATAAGCACCGTCATAGCCGAGCATAGAATACCCGCAAGGAAGAAAGCAAGCGACACACCCGGATTTTTATTTTTAAGGTGTACAAAGGAATAGGTAAGGAAGGTTATCGAAAGCAGGGAAGATATAAAGCCGGCTTCGAAGGGTCCTCCCCAGATGGGTTTAAACTCTCCTATAGAAATGTACCTAAAGGTTGCCACTACTAAGCTCAAGCTCCCAAGGAGCATTATTATCGTGTTGGTTATACTAAAGAAAGATAGAGAAACCTCTATTCTCTTACCGGACATGAATATCAAAGGCAGGAGAGCTTGCTCGAGGGCTTTAAAAAACATCTGGGTGTTAAATAGGGCTGTTCCGAGCAAGGTTGAAAGGGAATAAGTTATTACACCTACGCTCAGCGTAGAGTTATCGATTAATCTCTTGAAATTAAAAATCGTGTACAGAAACAGTAGGGAACACAAAAGCTCGAAAAGGGTGAGAGATAAAAAAGAGGCTACAAGAAGCAAGTAAAATAGTGCGTTCATCTACTTACCAACCTCACCTCCTTTCCGAAAAGTTTAAAACTTTTTACGAGTTTTCCGTCTTTTAGATTTCCGTCGCATACCACATTAAACTCCCAGTTTTTGTTGATTCTGGACTTTGTAATGTACCTGTCTCCGAGTAGGCTAAGGTAAAGGCAAAGAGATTTTACATCTTCACAGTCGCAAGTTAGGGGCTTGTCTCCGGTTACGGTTAGAATGTGCTGCGCAACCTTCTTAGCAGAACCTCGATGGCTATCTACAAAGCCAAGAGAAAATCCGTACATTCCCCTGAGAACTACCGTTATGAGTACGATAAGGAGAAAGGCTCTGTAAACCCTCTCTTTTGCACCAATTAGATATGCCGTCGGCACAGCCAAAAGGGGGAACAAGGGCAGTATATATCTTCCACGGCTACCCGCGGAAAGCAGGTAGGGCAAGTAGTTGAATATCAAGATTAAGAGTACGGGTTTTAGATTGTCGGGGAGGTAGACTTTAGCCCTATATTTCCAAAGAACAAAGATAAGAACCAAGCTCGTGGGTAAGGTCTGTTTTAGGTTCAGAAGCGGGTATGTTACGAGGTGTTTTATAAGGCTCAGTGGCTCCCTTGAGTTTTCTACCCTTGAGATACTTTCAGCAAAAAGTTTACTTACGTACGCATCAGGGTACTCGGTAAGTACAAGCCACATAACGGATATAAGTAGAGCAACCAAGAACGACGCGAGTGCATAGGGCGTAAAGATAAGCCTAAACCTCCTCGTATAAATCAATAAAGCCGAAAGGCTCAAGAGGAAGAAGAGGTAAGCCGGCAGACCCTTCAGGAGAAAGGCAGAAGCGGTAAAAAGCCCTGCGATGGGCATGTACGTGGCGGACTTGAAAAAGGAAAGGTATAAAAATAGTAAACTAATCAGATTGAAAAGGGTAAAGGTTGAATCTATCTCCCCCAGCCAGCCGTACCAGAAAAGTATATCCGCAAAGCTTACGTAAGCTAACGCAGAGAGGAGCGAAAGCTTTAAGTTTCCCAAAATCAGGTATGTCAGGACACCTGTAAGAAGCGAGGTAACGAGTGTGGAGATTACAGATATAATCCTCAAAGCCACCTCTCCCCATCCTATAAGCTCCGAGGAGAGTAGAACCAGCCAATTAAACAGCGGTGGCTTGTTAAAGTAAGGCTCTCCTAAAAAGTATGTCTGAAAGAACTCTCCCCTTTTAAGCATCTCCCACGCAATTAGAACCCGTCTTGATTCCTCCATTCTGAACTCGTAGGAGGATATATTGGGTATCAGTGATAAAAAGGCGAGGATTAAAAGTAAAAGGGGTGTTCCTAACTTTTTCTCCACAGCCTTTCCCCGTAGCGTTCTTTAAGCTGAAGCTCGAGAAGAAAAGCGTACTTTAAAAAGGTGTAAAAAGCTCCTATTACAGATATTAAAAGCCCTCGTCTTCCCTCAAGAAAACCTTTCTTGAGAATGTAAACCTTTAGAAAGTGCCACAGAGGTCTCAAGATTAATTGACTTAGATATACCCTCTTCCCTTCCGCATGAAGCGTCTCAGCCACCAGCTTTGCGTAGCTCACGCTCTTTGAGACATGGTTTTCTAAACTTTTAAAGGAGTAGTGGTATATAACTCCTTTCTCTATCCTTCCCACCTTGCCCTTACATCTGCATACATCGTGAGCCTTCTCCTCAAACTTCCCAATCTCCTTTTTAAAGAGCCTTAACCTCCATTCGGGAAACCAGCCATGTTTGAGGAACGCACCCAAGTAATAGGTCTGTCTGTTGAGTAGGTAACAGTCGTAGTTTCCCGAACCTATCCTTTTAAGTATCTCTTGGGCAAGCTCCGTAGAAAGCTCCTCGTCAGCGTCTAAGGACAGCACCCATTCGTTCTTTGCAAGTCCAACGGCGTAGTTCTTCTGTACCGAATATCCCTGCCATTCCTTGTAAAAGGTTCTTGCGCCGAGAGACTTGGCTATCTCTACCGTTCTATCGGTAGAGCCTGAGTCCACAACCACTATATCGTCACTTATTTCCTTTACACTCTCTATACACCTGCCTATGTTTTCCTCTTCATTTTTAGTGATTATAACTACAGAGAGCATTACTCCTTAAACTCCGGCATCTTCTCCACGTAAACAGACCTGCTGGGAAACGCAAAAGAAGAGCCGTTTTTCTCAACTATCTCCATTATCTTTAGGTTTACGTCCTCTCTTATCTCTAAATACTTAGCCCAGTTGGCGGTGTTGGTAAAGCAGTAAACAAATATATCCAGAGAGCTATCGTTAAACCTCTCGAAGTAAACCATTATGAGTTGGTCCTTAGCTATTCCCGGATGTTCGTGCAACATCCTCCTTATATCCTCGAGGATACTTCTCATCTGTTGGGAGGTGGTCTCGTAGGTTAGCCCCAAATACATCTTAATTCTCCTAACTCCCCTCCTTGAGAAGTTCTCGACGGGGTTGGTAGCGAACACCTGATTCGGAACCGTGATAAGACTCTTCTCGAAGGTTCGGACTTTTGTTGTTCTCATTCCTATGTCTTCCACTATTCCCTCTACGCCCCCGACCTTTACCCAGTCACCTATCCCCAAGGACTTGTCTGCGAGTATGGTTAACCCACCAAAAAGGTTTGCAGCAGTATCCTTAGCAGCGAGGGCAACCGCCAAGCCACCTATACCCAATGACGCTATCAGCGTGCTTACGTTTATCCCCCATTCCTGAAGTATTGCGACAGCCCCCACAACTATAACGAAGGCTTTTGCCAGCTTAACCAGAAAGCTCCCTACCTCCCTGGCAAACTCTTTACCGAATTTCTCCGCAAACCTGTATATGTAAGGCTCAAAACCGATTATAAGGTTGTAAGATGCCCAAAATAGCCCCACTATGAGGAAGGTTTTAAGAACCTTTAGGACTACACCCTCCTCTACGCCTACAACGTACAGGGACAGAGAAATACCTATAGCTATAAAAACATAGCTAACGGGTCTTTTAAGAGCCTCGAGAAGTAGGTCGTCTATTTGCGTGGCAGTTCTTTGCGTCAGCTTTCTGATAAATCCTATAACAATTAAAACAAAGAGTTTTCTCAGAAAGACAAAGAATAGGAATATAACCACAGAGAGCGTGAGCTTGTACAGAGGGACACCCAGAACTACATAATTTATATGTTTCTCTATACCCCTGATAAGCTCAAGCAGAGCTTCCATAGCTTATTATGATAATGGACATTTTAATCATAGATTGGGATTGATAAAATTTGAGTGTAAATAAATACCATAAGGAGGTAAAAGCATGGCAGAGACGGTCACTCTTAAAGGAAATACAGTTAGCCTAGTTGGTCCTGCTCTCAACGTCGGGGACGACGCCCCGGAAGCCGTTGTGGTAACGAAAGACTTGGAAGAGAAGAGAATAGGCGGTGCCAAGGGAAAGGTTCAGCTTATAATAACCGTTCCCTCTTTGGACACGCCCGTGTGTGAAACGGAAACCAAAAAGTTCAACGAGATGGTATCCGGCTTAGGAAATAGCGTAGATGTGACGGTTGTGTCCATGGACTTACCCTTTGCGGAAAAGAGGTTCTGTGAGAGCTTCAGCATAGGGAATGTCACCGTAGCCTCCGACTTTAGGTACAGGGACATGGAAAAGTTCGGCGTTCTCATATCCGAGGGTGCCTTAAAGGGAATCCTTGCGAGAGCGGTATTCGTAGTTGATAAAGAGGGCAAAGTAGCTTATAAACAGCTGGTTCCCGAGATAACAGAAGAGCCGAATTACGACGAGGTTATAGAAAAGGTCAAGTCTCTCGTTTAACATCCTGCGGGGGGTTTCCCCCCAAAGGTTAAATAAGCTTAAGCATAGCCCTGTGCGTCAAGAGTTCGTCGTATATACCTAAGTCTTCAAACAACTTGCCTTCCCCTCCGGTGATTATGGTTTCTTCTAAATTCCAAACCTTTTTACACCTCTCTATAAGAGCCTTTACCTCACCTATCACCCCACCTAAGACGGCTTCCTCGGTAGTCCTGCCGTAGTTTACCTCTAAGGATTTTGGCTTCAGAAGTGGGATGCCCTCTGTGGACTGAGACAGAGCTTTCAACTTGAGACTAACTCCGGCTGTTATAAACCCCCCTTTAAAAACACCTTTTTCGAGCAAGTCTACGACCACGGCTGTTCCGCAACTGACGACTACCGCGCTGTCAGAATAAATCTCTCTAACGCCGAAGGCGTTTATAACTCTATCTATACCTAAGCTTTCCTTAGTTCTGTAATCAATCCCTATAGGTATGTCTTCCAAGGTCAAAAACCTTATCTCTCCGAATGTCTGGGTAAGTAGCCCTCTCAGGCTCGGCTTTACGCTCACGCACAGGACTTTTTCGTAACTTCCGGTTAAAGAACTTACCTTCCCGTGGGGAATTTTATCTCTCTTAATAAGCTCATTCCCCTCCCATAGGCAGACATCTACGGTGGTATTCCCAACATCGAGGGTCAGTATTTTACCTTGCATCCTTCGGAACTGGCTTTGAGTATCTTATATCTCGCACTTACACCCTCGTCCTGAAACGCCCTTACCATCTCCGAACCCACCTTGTCTTCTTCAGACTCACATATAGCGCACACAGTTGGACCCGCTCCGCTCAGGAATACCCCGTAAGCCCCCGCTTCGTATCCGGCCGATAGGACTTCGTTAAAGCCCTTTACAAGAGCTGCCCTTTTGGGCTGGTGTAGTTTGTCTCTGACCGCCTCTTTTATAAGCCCGTATTCTCTACCGAGAAGCGCAGCGATAAATAAACTTGCCCTCTGGACATTAAAGACTACCTCTTCCCTGCTGAACCTCTTTTTTAGGGCATTCCTCGCCCTTTCGGTGGAAAGTTCGAAGTCCGGTATCACGAAAACCAGCTTAAGTTCAGAGGGAAAGTCAAATCTGGAGTAGAACACCTTATCTCCGTCTACCGCACTTACGGTAAAGCCTCCCACCAACGCAGGCAATAGATTATCGGGATGAGGTTCAAACTCAAAGGCAAGCTTTAGCTTATCCTCCACGGAGAGGTTAACACCGGTTAGTCGCAGGGCGCACTCTATACCTCCAACTATAGCGGTTGCAGATGAACCGAGACCGCGAGCCACGGGAACAGAGTTAAACTGCTTTAGCTCCAAAGGGGTTTCCCTTACTCCCAAAATCTCACATACCCTTTTGTAAACGCGTATGAACAGGTTGCTTTCGTCCGCAGGTAAGCTCTTTCCTTCGTTTCCGAAAATCTGAACCCTGTAGCTGTCCGAGTGCCTTACCTCAAAAACGTTGTAAAGCTCAAGGGCTAACCCGAAGGTATCAAAGCCCGCTCCAAAGTTCGTGGTGGTGGCGGGAACATCTATCTCCATCTCTGTAATTTTAATTGCTACGGAGCTTATTCGGAGAACAAAAGGTCGAGTTCGAGGGTAAATGCCCTTCTCCTGCTAAATCGCATAATCATCTCAAGTATCTCCTTTGCGCTCTTAAAATCTCTCGGATAGTTGTTCTGGAGGTAGGACACCTCTACACCCTGTTCCTTCATAAAGGCTACAACGTGCTTTACCTTTTCCGGAGGAGGGATAAAAGGGGCTATAACCGCAAACTCATCACCGCCGATACGGAATATAAGGGGGCTATCTATGTCCAACACGTCCTCCTTCATGAGCTTCACTATCGTATCTTTAAGGTCGTGCATAGAACAGCATTCCATATTTATAGCTCTCACGAGGAGTGCTAAAGCCTCGTTCCCCTTAGTCCAGCCCTTCTCGAGGTTTATCTTCGATAGGTTCTTTATATCAAAGACGGTGAGACAGAACTCCTCTCTCTGTTCTATGAACGCGTTCAGCGTGGGCAGGAAAAGGTCTCCCTTTATGGCGCCTGTGGAGTCTATAAAGTAAAAACTCCATCGTATCTTTTCAACATCTTGAGATGTAAAACTCGTATGCCAAGGAACTGACTTTAAGTTGGAAAGAACCTTTATGGCGTAGGGAACTATATCCGGGTCAAAGTGCTTACCTGCAAGCTCCTCCAACTCTTGAAAAGCCTCTTCCCAGGTTTTACTCTTTTTGTATATACGGCGGGCTGTCATAGCCTCGAAGGAATCCGCTACCGTGTAAACCCTTGCGAGGATGGGAATATCATTACCCTTCTTACCGAAAGGATAACCGCTACCGTCGTACTTTTCCTGATGATACAAAAGCACGTCTAAGCACTCCGGGGGTATTTCATTATCCTTTATAAGCTCGTAGCCTATTTTAACGTGGAGCTTCATTATCTCAAACTCCTCTTTGGTAAGCTTTGCGGGTTTTAGGAGTATAACGTCTGGGATACCTATCTTGCCTATGTCGTGGATTAAGCCCCCTATGTACAAGCCGTGGAGTTCCTTCTCAGTAAGTCCCATAGCCATGGCTATCTGCATGGCGTAATGTACACCCCTCTCCGTATGACCTCTTGTGTATACATCCCTCACCTCAAGAGACTTTATGAGGAATTCAAAGTTTAACATTTTATTTTAATCCCATAAGGTTAAATTATAATTGAACTAAGGTTCGCAATATAATCTATATCAGGTAAGATGGATTTGAGGAGCTTCGTAATACCCGCAATAGACATAAAAGAGGGTAAACTCGTAAGGCTTTACAGGGGGGAGTTTAGCAAGCTCAAGGAGTACGATAAAGACCTGATAGAGACCGCTACGTGGTTCAACGACATGGGCTTTAAGAGACTACACCTGGTAGACCTCGACGGTGCGGAAGGAGGAAAGCCGAAAAATCTGGACAAGATACTTGCCATAAGAAAGGTATTCTCCCGCGAGATTGAGTTCGGCGGAGGGATAAGGAGTTACGAGACAGCAAAGCTCTTATTTGAAGAGGGCATAGACTACATAGTTATAGGAACTTTGGCTATCAAGAGACCTGACGAGTTTGAGAAAATCTTAGAAAGGTATCCCGACAGGGTGATACTCTCTATAGACTCGAGGTACGGGAAGGTTGCAGTAGGTGGGTGGAAAGAGGAAAGCGCTTTATCTCCGGAGGAACTGGCGGTTAGGTACGAGGATAAACCCGTATGGGGTTACCTGTACACCATAATAGAGAGAGATGGCAGCCTTGAGGGCGTGGACGAAAACCCTTACAGGGAGATTAAGGAGGTTGTAGATAAGCCGGTTCTCGCCTCCGGAGGTGTATCCTCTCTTGAGGACATAAAACGGCTTTACGAGATAGTTGACGGCGTGGTGGTGGGCAAAGCCATCTACGAGGGGAGCATAGACATAGCCTCTATATAGCTACCTTCCTTGCGATTTCTATATCTTTGTTTATCTGCCTCTTGAGTTCCTCAACGCTGTTGAACTTCATCTCAGGTCTGATAAACTCCAAAAACTCTACCTTGATTTTCCTCCCCCTTATGTTTTCGTCGAAGTCAAGTATGTGAACCTCGAGAACCCTTTTATCTCCGCCGAAGGTGGGTCTTATTCCGTAATTTGCAACACCTTTGTAGGTTTCGTTCACCCTAACCGCGTAAACTCCTTCCCTTAAACACAGGTTATCCGTCCCCTTTAGATTGGCAGTAGGAAAACCTATCTTAGAGCCTCTTCCGTCTCCTGATACCACTTTGCGTTTTATAAAGTAGTTTCTACCTAAAAAAGTCTTGACCTCCCTGAGCCTGCCTTCGTGCAGAAGCCTCCTGATAAGGGTACTGCTTACGATATGCCCCTCTATCTGGAAAGGTGCTACGGTATCCACCTCAAATCCCAATTTCTCTCCGATTTCCCTCGCAAGCTCTATCTCTCCCTCTCTCCTGTACCCGAACCTCCAATCGTATCCCACCAAAAGGTATCTGCACCTGAGCTTTTCGTAAAGTATCTCTTCAAGGAAGTCTCTTGCGGAAATCTTTGAGAATTTTTCGTCAAACTTCACGAAGGAAAAGTAATCTATCTCCTCCCTTTCGACAAGCTCCACCTTTTCGTCTATATCAGAAAGCTCACAGGTTAGGAGCTTTGGAGCTATAACCTTTAGAGGGTGAGGGCAGAAAGTAAGAACGAGGCTCTTAAGTCCCCTTTTGTGGGCGTTGTCTTTGAGCTTGTCCACGAGGTACTTATGTCCCAGATGAAATCCGTCGAAGTTACCTACGGTTATGGCTGTATCTATGTCGAGGCTGTTCAAAGCCTCCAGGTCTTCTTTAAGGGGACAGCTCTCGCTTCCGAGTTTGAGGAAGAAAGTTTTCATCTCACAGTTTATAAATTCTAAAGCTTTTCTCGTTCGCCGTTCAAATAAGGTGTTCACACATAGCCACACTACACAAACAAGGGCTTTACTGACCCCTATTCACAGGAAGCAGATATTCGGCTTGATTTAGGAAAGTTTAGATGTTATCATAATGTTTTGTCTCTTTAAAGGAACAAGAACTTTCGGGGTGATTAATTATGATACAAAGGCAAGGCTATACGAACGTTGCCGACAACTCGGGGGCAAAGAAGGTTAGGATTATAGGGATACCTTACGCCCCGAGAAAGTACGCAACGCTGGGAGATGTGGTTACCGTGACCGTTAAGGACGCTATGCCCAACGGTGCGGCAAAGAAGGGTAAGATTTACAGGGCTGTTGTGGTTAGAACCGCAAAGGAAGTTAGGAGAGAGGACGGAAGTTACATAAAGTTTGACGATAACGCGGTAGTCCTCCTGAATCAGTACGGAGAGCCTCTGGGAACGCGTATTCTCGGTCCCATAGCGAGGGAAGTTAGGAACAGAGGCTTCACCAAGATAGCTTCCTTGGCACCGGAGGTAGTTTAATGGCAGCTAAGATAAAGAAAGGCGATACGGTAATGGTTGTAAGAGGTAAGAAAACGAACAAGGGTTACACGGGCAAGGTTCTGGAAGTGACAAAGGACAGAAGCAGAGTCGTAGTGGAAGGGCTAAACATAGTCAAGAAGCACCTCAAGGAGATTCCCAATGTTCGCGAGGGTGGTATATACGAGGTCGAGGCTCCCCTTCACGTGAGCAACGTTATGCTCGTATGCCCCAACTGTAACGAACCCACAAGAGTGGGTTTTAGGATAGTGGAAGAGAAGAAAGTCATCAGAAAGTACAGGTATTGTAAGAAATGTAACGAAAACATAGACCTTGTGAGTGAGAAAGAGAAGAGAGGTTAAGAGTTATGGCTACAGCGGTTGAGACAAAGTACGTTCCCAGACTTTACAAGAAATATACCGATGAGGTAGTCCCGAGACTCGTTCAGAAGTTCGGCTACGAAAACCCGATGGAAGTTCCCAAGCTCGTGAAGATAGTCGTAAACATGGGTGTCGGAGAAGCTGTTCAGGACATCAAACTCCTTGAGAGAGCTATGGAAGACCTGAAGCTGATAACGGGACAGCAACCTGTAATCAGAAGAGCTAAGAAATCGGAAGCGGGTTTTAAGCTCAGAAAGGGTATGCCCGTGGGTGCCAAGGTGACGCTGAGGAAAGAGAGGATGTGGGACTTCCTTGATAGGGTTATATCCGTAGCCCTGCCGAGGGTTAAGGACTTTAAGGGGCTAAACCCCCGTTCCTTTGACGGAAGGGGTAACTACGCCTTCGGAATATCTGAGCAGATTGTTTTCCCGGAGATAGACTACGACAAGGTGGACAGGATAAGGGGACTGGACATAGCCATAAACACCACAGCCGAGACGGACGAGGAGGCTCTGTGGCTCCTGTCCCTCTTAGGTTTGCCTATAAGAGCGTTTTGAGGAGGTAATTATGCCGAAGAAAGGTAAGATAGCTAAAGACCTTAAGTACTATCCCAAGTTCACTTCAAGGAAGAAAAACAGATGTCCCATATGCGGAAGACCGAGAGGGTTCTTAAGGTACTTCAACATGTGTAGGCTCTGTTTTAGAGAGAGGGCGCTCAGGGGTGAGCTGCCCGGAGTTAGGAAATCCAGCTGGTAATTGGAGGTATAAGGTATGGACCCCGTAGCAGACATGTTCTCGGCGATGAAAAACGCCATAATGCGTAGAAAGGATTACGTTGATGTTCCGTCTTCAAAGCTAAAGGAGAATATCCTTGAAGTCCTGAAAAAGGAAGGCTTCATAAAGGATTGGGAAAGGTTACAGGACGAGAATCACACCAAAGGAACTCAGTACACGCTCAGGATACATTTTAAGTACCTTGATGCGAGGAAGGAAAAGAGCGCATTAACGGGACTTGTAAAGGTATCAAAGCCCGGTAAAAGGGTTTACTCTCCCAACAGAACCGTTCCCTACGTCAAAAGGGGATTGGGTGTGGCTATTTTGTCTACGGACAGAGGTGTTATAACAGACCACGAGGCAAGAAAGCTCAAAAAGGGCGGAGAGGTCATAGCTTTCGTATGGTGAGGAGGTAACAATGTCAAGGATTGGAAAGAACCCCATACCTATACCCGACGGTGTGAAAGTAAACCTGAGCGGGAATACGGTGTCCGTCGAGGGTCCAAAAGGAAAGCTCTCTATGGAGATACACCCGGACATGAAGGTTGAGGTGGACGATAAGGAAAAGGTTATAAGAGTGTCCAGACCAACGGAGAGGTCTCACCACAAGGCTTTACACGGCACAACCGCAGCCCTAATCAGGAACATGGTCAAAGGCGTATCCGAAGGATTTACGAAGGTTCTTGAGCTTCATGGTCTCGGGTACAGGGCTTCCATGAAGGGAAACGCCCTTGAGCTTAACCTCGGCAAATCCCATCCGGACATATACCCGGTTCCAGAAGGTATAAAGATAGAGGTGAAAGGAAACGAGATACACATAAGCGGAATAGACAAGCAAAGAGTTGGACAGGTGGCCGCCGAGATAAGGCACCTTAGAAAGCCTGACCCCTACAAAGGTAAAGGTATAAGGTACAAAGGAGAATCTCTCAAACTCAAGCCCGGAAAAGCCGCGGGTAAGAAGTAAGGAGGATAGACATGGCTAAGCTTGATAGACACTTAAAAAGGGAAAGAAGGCATAAAAGAATCAGAAAGAAGATTTCCGGAACCCCTGAAAGACCGAGGCTCTGCATACATAGGAGCTTGAACCACCTCAGAGCGCAAATAGTGGACGACCTGCAGGGGCATACGCTCGTATCCGCATCTACTCTTGATAAGGACTACGAAAAACTCGCGGGCAAAAGGGGCGGCAAGTCCATTGAGGCAGCTCAGTACCTTGCGGAGGTTCTAGTTAAAAAGGCTACGGAAAAGGGAATAAAGCGTGTCGTGTTTGACAGGGGCGGTTTTAAGTATCACGGGAAAATCAAGGCTTTTGCGGACAAGTGTAGAGAGCTGGGACTGGAGTTTTAAGGAGGTTTTTCATGGGTGGTAAGAACATAGACGCTCTAATTGACAAAAGGAGAAGGGAACTCGGTATAGCCGAGATGGTTGACGACCTTCAGCTTGAGGAAAGGCTTCTATACGCGAGAAGGACTGCAAGGGTCACTAAGGGCGGTAGAAGGTTCGGCTTTAGCTCCATGGTTATAATCGGTGACAGGCGTGGTTTCGTGGGATTCGGACACGGAAAGGCTAAGGAGGTTCCCCTATCCATAGCAAAGGCTATAGAACAGGCGAAAAAGAAAATCATAAGGGTTCCCATAATTAACGGAACTGTCCCCCACGACGTTATAGGCAAGTTCGGACCGACGAAGATATTCGTCATGCCCGCAAGAAGGGGAACCGGTGTTGTCGCAGGTGGAGCGGCAAAACCCACCTTTGAACTGGCAGGGTACACGGACGTTCTTACGAAGATTGTGGGAAGCACAAACCCCAACAACGTGGTCAGGGCGGTTTTTGACGCCTTCCTTCAGTTGAAGACCCTTGAAGAGGTCGCTAAGGAAAGGGGCATTCCCGTTGAGGAGCTTCAGAGCAGGTATAACCTTTACGCTACACCTAAGTTGAAGGTTAAGACTTACTACCCTTGGAGGGGTATCTATGGCTAAGAAGTTAAAGGTAACCCTCGTTAGAGGTTTGGCTGGAAAGAGGAAGGAGCACATACAGGCTGTAAGAAGCCTCGGGCTTAAGAAAGTAAGACAGACGAGAGTACTTGAGGATAACCCCATGGTAAGGGGAAACATCCAAAAGGCGAGACACCTTGTAAGTGTGGAGGAGATTGAAGAATGAAACTTCACGAGCTTGCACCCAACGAAGGCGCTACGAGAAGTAAGAAGAGAGTAGGAAGAGGCATAGCCGCAGGTCAGGGTAAGACCGCCGGTAAAGGGCATAAGGGACAGACCTCAAGGTCTGGTGATAGAACCCTTCCCGCTTTCTTTGAGGGCGGACAGACACCCCTGCACCAGAGGATACCCAAAAGGGGCTTTGTTAACGTATTTAAGAAGTGCTACGCCACGGTGAACGTGAAAACCCTCGAGAAGCTCTTTGAAGACGGTGAGCAGATTACTCCGGAGGTTCTCGTTCAGAAGGGTGTGTGTCCCAAAGGCAAGCCCGTAAAGGTTTTGGGTGACGGTGAGCTGACGAAGAAGTTTACCGTAAAGGCTCACGCCTTTTCTAAAAGTGCAAAGGAGAAAATTGAGAAAGCCGGAGGCTCCTGCGAGGTAGTTCAGGGGTGATAGCTTACCTCAAAAACATATTTGAGATAAAGGATTTAAGGAAGAGGTTCTTTTTCACCCTTTTTATGTTCGCCATATACAGGCTCGGCAGTCACATACCCCTGCCGGGAATAGACACCGCGGCGCTAAACGACTTTTTACAGTCCTTTCAAGGAACGCTTTTTAACCTCTACGACATATTCTCCGGGGGGAACCTGGGCAGGATGACCGTATTTGCCTTAGGGGTTATGCCCTACATATCAGCCTCCATAATGATGCAATTGCTTACCGTGGCAGTTCCAAGACTCCAACAGCTCGCCAAGGAAGAGGGTGATTATGGTAGGTACAAGATTAACGAATACACGAAGTACTTAACCCTCTTTGTTGCGTTTATACAGTCCATAGGCATATCTATATGGCTTCAGAATCAGGTATCCCCGAGGGGACTTCTCGTCGTCCCGCAGGGAGGTATAGGCTTTATAGCTATATCGGTCATTACCCTCGTTGCGGGAACTATGTTCTTGGTGTGGATAGGTGAGAGGATTTCCGAGAAGGGTATAGGAAACGGTATGTCCCTGCTGATATTCGCAGGTATAGTAGCGGGCTTCCCGAACGCGTCCATAAGGTTCTTTGACATGATTAGAAACGGGGAGATATCGCCCTTTACGGTAGCGGGAGTCCTCGCTATGGTGCTTCTTATAATCGTAGGTATCGTTTACATACAGGAAGCGGAGAGACGGATACCTATTCAGTACCCTCGCAGGCAGGTAGGCAGGCAGGAATACCGGGGAGGTTCAACTTACTTACCCATAAAGATAAACCCCGCAGGGGTTATTCCTATAATCTTCGCTCAGGCATTGCTCATAATACCCTCAAGCGTGCTTTCCTTCATAAACCACCCGATAGCCCAGGTATTGCACGACGCCTTTAACCCAATGGCACCCCTTTACAACCTCTTCTACGTTATGCTGATAGTCTTTTTCACTTACTTCTACACCGCGGTGATAATAAATCCCGTGGAGCTTACGGACAACTTACGTAAAGGGGGAGCGTTCATACCCGGCGTAAGACCGGGGCTTGAGACGCAGAAGTACATGGAGACCATAATAAACAGGCTCGTGTTCATAGGCGCTATATTCCTCTCGGTGGTAGCCATAATACCTTTGATAATCAGCTTCCAGCTCAACATCCCCTTCTACTTCGGGGGAACCACAGCTCTGATAGTGGTAGGCGTTGCCCTTGATACCCTGAAGCAGATAGAGTCCAATCTCCTTACGAGGAAGTACAAGGGCTTTGTTAGAAAGAAGAGAAGGTAGTATAATAACTCAGTCATGAACCTTATATTTCTTGGACCTCCGGGAGCAGGTAAGGGAACTCAGGCTAAGAGGCTTGCAAAGGAGTTTGACCTCAAACACATCTCAACGGGCGATATTCTCAGGGACGCGGTCAAAAGCCAAACTCCCCTCGGAATGAAGGCAAAGGAGTACATGGACAGGGGAGAGCTTGTCCCCGACGAGCTGATAATAGCACTGATAGAAGAGGTTATGCCCGAAGGCGGCGGCGTCATACTTGACGGCTTTCCGAGGACTATAAAACAGGCTGAAGCTCTTGACGAGCTTTTTGATAAAAAGTCTCTGAAGATAGACAGGGTCATTCTCTTTGACGCCCCGGACGAGGATATAGTTCAGAGACTTTCGGGCAGGAGAACCTGTCCCTCCTGCGGAGCGGTTTTCCACGTAAAGTTTAATCCTCCCAAAGAAGACGAGATATGTGATAGGTGTGGGACTAAGCTGATTCAAAGGGAGGACGATAAGGAAGAGGTGGTCAGAAAAAGGCTTGAGGTTTACAGGAAGCAGACCGCACCCCTTATTGAATATTACGAGAAAAGAAGTATATTAGTTAAGCTAAACGCCTCTAAGGGTATTGAAGAGGTGTACGGAGAGCTTTTGAGCTTGTTAAGGTAATCATGGGATTAGAGCTTTATTCTTTTAAGGAGATAGATAAGATAAAGGCTGCATCGCAGATTGTTGCGGAAGTCCTCCAAAGGGTGGCCGAGAACATAAAGCCCGGCGTAACAGCGTGGGACTTGGAAATGATAGCCAGAGAGGAGGTTAAGAAAAGGGGAGCAAAGGCTGCCTTTTACAACTACAAGCCCCCCTTCAGCAATAGAAGGTTTCCGGCGGCGTTGTGCGTCTCCGTAAACGAGGAGGTGGTTCACGGGCTTCCCAAAAAGGAAAGGGTTATAAAGGAAGGCGACCTCGTTAGCTTGGACTTCGGCGTTGTTTACAAGGGATATGCGGGTGACTCCGCCATAACCGTTCCGGTTGGAGAGGTGGACGAAGAAAAGAAAAGGCTACTAAAGGCTACAAAGCTGGCGTTGGACAGGGCTGTGGAGCTATGTACCGCGGGCAATTGGCTAAGTCAGATAGTTGAGGCGGTTCACTCCACGGCTGAGGAGTACAGAGTTTATCCGGTTCAGAGGTACGGAGGACACGGGATAGGCAGGAAGGTTCACGAGGAGCCTTTCGTTCCCAACAACAGGAAGGACATGGGGAAAAAGGATATAAAGCTCAGGCAAGGTATGGTGATAGCCATAGAGCCGATGTTCTCCTTGGGAACTGAAGAGACCGTGGCGGACGGGGACGGCTGGACTGTCAAGACCAAAGACGGCAGTTTCTCAGCCCACTTTGAGCATACGGTAGCTATAACTAAAAAGGGACCTATGGTTCTTACGGAGTTATAAATATGGCAAAGAAAAGAAAGAAGAAAGACAAACAGCCGCAGGAAAAGGGCATAGTCGTTGAGGGCGAGGTGGTGGAAACACTGCCCAACGGTATGTTTAGAGTCCAGCTTGAGAGCGGACACGAGATTTTAGCCCACATATCCGGGAAGATGCGAATCCACTTCATAAGGATATTGCCCGGGGACAAGGTCAGGGTAGAGCTTTCACCTTACGACCTGACGAGGGGAAGGATAACGTACAGGCTTTGAATTCCTGAATTTGGTTTTATTTCGTGGTAAAATAATTAGTTCAGTGTGTTCTTAAGGAGGTTTTGTTGTGAAGGTAAAGCCCTCTGTCAAGAAGATGTGTGCCAAGTGCAAGGTTATAAGAAGGAAAGGCAGGGTTATGGTTATATGTGAGAATCCAAAGCACAAACAGAGGCAAGGGTAATCGGAGGTAAGTTATGGCGAGGATAGCTGGAGTTGATATACCTGACGGAAAGAAGCTCGAGGTGGCACTCACCTACATATACGGAATAGGCTGGTCAAGGGCCAAGGAGATTTGTGAAAGCGTCGGTATCCCCGGCACTAAGAGGCTGGGAGAGTTATCTCCCGAAGAACTTGCAAAGCTAAGGAAGTTTATAGACGAGAACTACAAGGTCGAGGGAGACCTCAGAAGAGAGGTTCAGCTGAACGTCAAAAAGCTCGTAGATATGGGAACATACAGAGGAATAAGGCACACGAGGGGGCTACCCGTTAGGGGACAGAACACGAGGACTAACGCAAAGACGCGTAAGGGAAGACGCGGTAGAGGAATAATGAAGAGGAAGTAATCGGAGGTTCAAGTATGGCTAAGAAGGGCAAGAAAAAAGAGAAGAAAAAGGTTAGCAAAGGCATAGTCCACATACACACTACCTTTAACAACACTGTTATAACCGTAACCGATACAAACGGAAACACACTAACTTGGGAAAGCGGCGGAACGGTAGGATTTAAGGGAACGAGAAAAAGCACCCCCTACGCTGCACAGCTTGCAGCTCAGAAAGCGATGAAGAAAGCCATGAACGAGTACGGTCTTCAGGAAGTTGAGATATGGGTTAAAGGTCCCGGAGCCGGTAGAGAGTCAGCTCTCAGGGCTATCATATCCTCCGGTGTAAAGGTTAACTCTATAAGGGACGTTACTCCCATACCTCATAACGGCTGCAGACCCCCTGCAAGGAGGAGAGTCTGATGGGAAGGCACCTTGGACCTATGGTCAAGTTGGATAGAAGGTTCGGAGCCGTAGTCTCCGGTAAGAAGTCTGCACCGAGAATACTCCAAAAAAGGAACTACCCCCCCGGACAACACGGAAGGACTTGGGGCAGAAGAAAGAAGCAGAGCGAATACGCCGTCCGTCTGATAGAGAAACAGAAGCTCAAGTACCTTTACGGTGGTTTGAGGGAAAAGCAGTTTAAGAGATACTTTGACATGGCTGCAAAATCAAAGGAGAACACGGGACAGGTTCTTCTCCAACTGCTTGAGAGAAGGCTTGACAACGTGGTTTACAGGCTCGGTATAGCCTCAACGAGAAGACAGGCACGGCAGTTCGTATCCCACGGACACATACTCGTAAACGGAAAGAAGGTAAATATCCCATCTTACTTGGTTGACCCCGAGGACATAATTGAGGTCAGAGAGAAGTCAAGAAACATTCCCTTTATAAAAGAGAATGTGGAAAACATAGACCCCCGCAGCGTTCCGGAGTGGCTTGAGTTGGACAAGGATAACTTCCGCGGAAAAGTTATAAAGTTTCCGGAGAACGTTGAGGATTACTTAGAGATACCCATAAATCTGCAGTACATCATTGAGTTTTATTCAAAGGTATAATCGGAGGTTGGCGTATGTTGAACGAGTTTATTTACCCCAGTAAGGTCTATTGGGAGGAAAAGAAAGATATCTACGGGAGGTTCGTAGCCGAGCCTTTAGAGAGGGGATTCGGAACAACCTTCGGCAACTCGATAAGGAGGACGCTTCTGTCTTCCATAAGCGGAACTGCGATTACCGCAGTGAAGATTTACGGAGTTTATCATGAATTTTCAAGTATAGAGGGTATAGTTGAGGATGTCGTAGAGATAATAGCCAACCTTAAGAAGGTAAACTTCAGGTTAAAAGACTCTGACGTGGAGGTTCTATACCTTAAAAAGAAAGGCGAAGGTGACGTTAAAGCGGGAGACATAACCCTTCCCCCCAACGTGGAGCTGAACAACCCCGAAGAGCATATATGCACGATAAGCGACCCCGAGGTTGAATTCCACGCGGAGATAAGGGTGGAAAACGGCAAAGGATACGTCTTGGCGGAGGAGATGGAAACCATAGGTGAAACGGGATGGATTCTCGTTGATGCGGACTTTTCCCCCGTAAAGCTGGCTACCTTCAGGATTGAGCAAACGAGGGTAGGAGACAAAACGGACTACGAAAAGCTGATAGTAGAGCTTCACACCAACGGTATAAAGACTCCCGAGGAGTGCGTCAAAGAGGCTATAACTATTCTCCAGAAACATCTCTCCATCCTTGAGAATATCTCTTCTGAACTGCCTGTGATAGAGGAACCGGTCGTCGTAGATGAGCTTTCCGAAAGGCTTTCCCTATCCATAGAGGAGCTTGACATATCCCAGAGGGCGCTCAACTCCCTGAAGAGAATAGGCATAACCACCATAGGCGAGCTGGTTCAGATGTCCGAAGAGGAGCTTAAAAGTACCAAGAACATAGGGCGTAAAGCCCTCGCCGAGATAAAGGAAGCCCTTAAGAACATGGGTATGTATCTCGGTATGGGTGTAGAAAACAAGGGGTGATGAGACATGAGACACAGGGTAAAGAAGAAGAAGTTTGACAGGACTAAGGAGCAGAGATTAGCCCTATACAGGAGCCTTGCGAGGGCTTTGATACTTGAGGAAAGGATAAAGACGAGTCTCCAGAGGGCAAAGGCTCTCAGGGGCTTTGTTGAGAAGCTGGTAACCCTCGGAAAGCAGGGGGACTTGGCTTCAAGGAGAAGGGCTTTAGAGCTACTTCCCGACAAAGAGGCTGTTAGGAAACTCTTTGATGAGATAGCACCGAGATTTGAGGACAGAAACGGAGGATACACGAGGATACTCAAGCTCCATGACAAAAGAAGAGGTGACGGAGCTGAGCTTTGCATAATAGAGTGGGTTGAGTAATGCTCTTTAAGCTCATTCACCTGCTCATAGAGCTTCTAATAATACTTGTCTTCGTTCATGCGATAGGCTCGTGGTTTCCTCAACTCAGAGAAAGTAAGTTTTACTGGTATTTAGACAGGATAATTGAGCCTATGCTCAGACCCATAAGACAAGTAGTCCCAACTCTGGGAGGTATAGACATATCCCCCATGATACTTATCTTCATACTTATCATCATCGATAGAATTGTCGTGGGTAGGTAAATGAAGCGTCCCGTAATGCTCATAGACTTGGACAGGTGCATAGGTTGCCTGTCTTGTGAAGTTGCCTGCGTTCAGGAAAAGGGCATAGAAAACCTCTTTATTCGTCCTATGAGGGTTTTTCGTATTGAGGGAGTTTCGGATAAGCCCGACGGCTTCTTCCTGCCGATGAACTGCTTTCACTGTACCCCTGCACCTTGCGTTATAGCATGCCCCACCTCTGCCATGAGGAAAAGGGAAGGGGACGGAGTAGTTTACGTTGAACAGAATTTCTGTATAGGTTGTAAAGCCTGTATAATCGCCTGCCCTTACGGGGCTATAACCTTTAATCCAGAAACTCAAAAGGTTGAAAAGTGTGATTACTGCTACGGTAGGATAGATAAGGGGCTTCTTCCCTCTTGTGTTTCAAAGTGTATAACGAATTGCCTTTACTTTGTTGAGGTTGAAGATGTACCCAAGGAAAGACACAAGGTAAGGAGATTGAACTCGGAGCTTTACAGGGAAGTCTTTGGAGAGCCTACGATAGCTTAACCGCCACGACCTCTATCTCAATTTCAGAGCCGAGCGGTAGGGCATCTACACCTACAGCCACCCTTGCGGGTTTTATACTAACATCCTTAAAGAACTCCTCGTATATGGAGTTGAACTCTTTGAACTTGGATATGTCTTTTAAATAAACCACAACCTTTACCACGTTATCCCTGTCAAAACCGGCTGCGTTCAAAACCGCATCAACGTTTCTCAGTGATTGAATTACTTGGTTTCTAAACCCATCTACGAGCTTATTCGTAGCCGGGTCTATACCTATCTGTCCGGACAGGTACAGAGTATCCTTAACCTGAACGGCTTGAGAATAGGGTCCCACCGGAGTGGGAGCATCTGAAGTTTCTATCCTTGTCTTCATACCGCCATTAATTTTATCATGGCAGAGGTTATAATCAATCTAATGTTCTTTTACGACGATAACGGTTCGCAGAAACTCTGGATACACCTGCACGGCTTTGCCACCGACGTGAGCGGTAGCAAGATAGCTCTGCTGAGAGAGCGCTTTAAGAAGGAGAAAAGCTACTCCTTCTTTGCCATGGACATGGATTACCACACCCACACCACCTCGCAGGTTCTTGAGACCCTTGAGGCTTTGGTTTGCGGATTCTCAAGGAGGTATAAGGATATAGTCATGTGCGGAAGCTCCCACGGAGCTTACGTGTCCGCAAACTACGTAAGGTTCAGAGAGCTTTGCAACCTAAAGAGGCTTGTTCTCTTAGCTCCCTCTTTTAGGACACTTGGTTTGATACTTGAAGAGGTTGGGCAGGAAAAGGCAAAGCCTTGGCTGGAAGGTAAAGAACCCCTCAAACTTTTGGAGGGCGATATAGAGATAGAGGTTATTCCCGAGTTCGCACGGGACATTATTGAGAAGGACTACGAGGTTCTGCAAAAGGGTAAAGTGAACTTTCCAAAAGACCCACCCGTTGAGATTTTCATAGTTCACGGAAAGTTTGACGAGGTGGTTCCCATAGAGGACACTTACGCATTCGTTAAAGAGGTAAAGGTGGAAAGGTTCCTTGAGGTAGAGGACGACCACTCGTTATCTATGAACTTTGAGAGCTACATATCGGAGCTGGTATGAAGGGTTCTAAGATAGTGCCTATAGCCGAAAACAGGGAGGCTAAGGCTAAATACGAAATCCTTGAAAGGCTTGAGGCGGGGATAGTCCTTGAAGGCTCGGAGGTTAAGGCTCTGAGAAACAAGGTTAACGTATCCTTTAAAGACAGCTTCGTGCGTATAGAGGAGGGCGAGGCGTGGCTTCATAACCTCTACATCGCTCCCTACCGCTACGCCTCCATAAAACCGCCAGACCCCCTTAGAAAACGCAAGCTCCTGCTTCACAAGAGGGAGATACTTCGTCTCTACGGCAAGGTTCAGGAGAAGGGGCTTACCCTCATACCCACGAGGCTTTACTTTAAAAACGGCAAGGTTAAGGTGGAGATTGCTCTCGTGAAGGGTAAAAAGCTCCACGACAGAAGGCAGGAGCTAAAGGAGAGAGCTATGAAGAGGGAACTGGAGAGGGAGTTCAAGGGGAAGCTCAAGCTATGAAGGTGGTTATAACCTCGGAGCCGGGAGTGGGCAAGACCACCCTCGTGAAGAAGCTCGTTCAGCACTTGGGCGATAAAGCGGTAGGCTTCTGGACGGAGGAGGTGAGGGACAAAAAGAGCAAAAAGAGAACGGGCTTTAAGGTGGTGTCCACCGAGGGCAACTCGGAGCTTTTTGCGAGCAAGTTCTTCAGGTCTAAGAAGCTGGTAGGCTCTTACGGAGTGAACGTGGAGAGGTTTGAGAAGGTAGCGTTGCCGGTGCTGGAGAAGGCTCTCAAATCCAAGAGGAGCGTGGCGGTCATAGACGAGGTGGGCAAGATGGAGTTGTTTTCCAAAAGGTTCAGGGGCTTGGTAGAAGCTTTAGTGCATCAGCCCGACAGAGACCTAATCCTGACGATTCCCCTTCGGGACGTTCACCCTCTCGTGGCTGAAATAAGACGTCTGCCGGACACGGTTCTCATAGAGCTGGACAGAGAGAACAGGGAGTTTATGGATAAGGAGATACTGGAGCTGATTAGGGGCTAAGAGACCACAAAGTCAAAAAGCACTCCACCCAGTATTGAGCCTATAAACCACAGACTAACGTAGAAGAAAACTAACTTTCTGGGGAAGAAGTTTATCGTAGCCATTATGGTGGGGACGCATATACCGCTTGATGCCAGCATGAAGGTAAGAGCTTGTCCCTGTGTCAAGCCAAGCTCCAAGAAGGACTTGGCTATAGGGACTTCCTCGCCGGAGCATACGTAAACGGGTATGGATACGAGAGCTATGACGGGGTATGCGAGGGGAAACTCTGCGAATTTTGCCACCGTGGAAGGCGGAATGAGGACTGAAACGAGAGAGGCTATCAGCAGTCCTAAAAGGACGTATTTCCCCGTTCCTATAAAGGTATCTTTGAAGGCTACTTTAAAACCCTGCCACCTGTTTTCCTCTCTCCTTTCGGAAGCCAAAAGCGGTAGAGAGGGAGGCTTTCTGAAAAGCAGGTCTGCTATGTAAGCGGATACCACCGCAAAGGCTATGCCGAACGCAAATCTGAAGAGGGTAAGCTCCCAACCGAACACACCCAACATGAGCAAAAGAATCACGGGCGATAGAATGGGTGCGGAGATTAGGAAAGCCACGGCGGGCGCGTAGCTTTTGGATAGGGAGTTTATGGACTGGGCTAAGGGTATCATGGAGCAGGAACACACGGGTATTGACGAGCCGAACACGGAGGTTATAAAAGGGGAAAAGAGCCGCCTATTTAAAAGCCTCTTTACGGAACCGAAGCTCACATAAGTCTGAATGAAGGCTCCTACCAAGGTAGCCAATAGGAAATAAGGCAGTATCTCTGCCGTATAGCTCAAAAATTTAAGGACGAACTGCTCAAGTATGTCTGGTATGCTCATAAGAAGATTTTAGAGAAGTCCAACTGCACTTGCCATACTTGTAGAAGTTCATAAGATAGCCGAGCAATTAGCTATACCTAAATATCAGGTAAAGGTCACTAATCCTTATGCCCACTACAATACTCCTCCTTGTATATCTCCCTAAGGTGTTCGGGTAGGTTGTCTATGGGATACTCACCTTTGGCAATCTTGTTCAAGTGCCACCACCACTTTTCAAGGGGTTGGCTGGGGTCGTCCTGCACTTCAAAGCCGTGCCACTCGGGGGAGTTTTCTATGAAGTCAGTTAAGTTGTCAAGTAGATATTGGTCTGCAAACCTTACCGTCTCATTATCCTCCACACCATACTCGTATATAAGCTCCCTCTGTTTTTGCAGGTCAAAGGGTGCGTTCTCAAACTCCAATACCATGGTTTGGTAATCAGGTGCTAAGGCTTCTTTAGAATAGACTTTAACCGCCATAGTTAAATTATAGGCCTCACTTGTACTTGCGTAAGTATCCCAATACATCTTTGAATGGAGAGGGTAGTTCTATCTCGAAGCTAAGCCATTTGCCGGCGGAGGGGTGGTAAAATCCCAGCTTGTAAGCTACGAGCATATTACAGTCTTCAAGCATGAGGTTCACTTCCTTGGGAACGGAGTTTCTCTTAAAACCGTAAGTGATGTCTCCCAGTATGGGAAGTCCCATAGAGGAAAGGTGTACCCTTATCTGGTGTGTTCTACCGGTGTGTATCTTGAGCTTCAGAAGGGAAGCCCCTACGGAATGGAATACCTCCTCGAGCCAGAACTCCGTTATAGCTTCCTTCGACTGCTCCTGCCTCACGGCAAAGCGCTTTCTATCAACGGGGTGTCTTCCTATGGGTAAGTTTATTAGGGCGTATCTCTGCGACGGTATCCCTTTAACTAACGCCATGTAGAACTTTTCTGTCTTCCTTTCCTGAAATTGAGTTACGAGGCTCCTATGAGCCTCGTCGTTTTTTGCTACAACCATAAGCCCGGCGGTGTCTTTATCAAGTCTGTGGACGATACCAGGTCTTTCCACACCACCTATGGAGGATAGGCTTTTTACATGGTAAAGTAGAGCGTTTACGAGAGTTCCGGTAGTGTATCCGGGGGAAGGGTGAACTACAAGCCCGCAGGGCTTTATTACCACAAGAATGTCTTTATCTTCGTAAATTACTTCCAAGGGTATGTTTTGGGGCTGAACTTCAAGGCTTTCCGGCTCGGGGATTAGGAGACTTACTCTCTCTCCTTCCCTAACCTTTCTCGAGGGTTTGTTGGAGAGTTTCCCCTCCACGAATACGTATCCTTCCTCTATCAGTTTTTTAATATAGCTTCTCGATAGCTCTCCGTAGCTTATGGATAGGAAAAGGTCAAGCCTCTTTCCGGAAAGCTCGGAGGATACGGTAAGATTAACTTCCTCCTTTATCTTCCTCATCAAGGATTATGTGAATTTTAATCTCTTTTGGTTTTTCCTCAAGATTTAGGCTTTTTATGTACCCTGCAACCGTATTCTTTAAAGCCCTCATGGGAAAGTCTTTTAGTCTAACCTCCTTGCCGTTTACCTCTAACTTAACTCCTTTAGCCATACCTGATATTATAGGAGATAAAGCTCGTCTCCCACACTCATCTTCCCGCCACTTAAAGTATTCGTGTTAATTGACAACCTGTAATATGTGTCCTCAAAAAGGGTTTTGTCAGCCCACCGAGGCAGTTCCTCTCGGCGCATATCTACAAACTTGTTCACAAACCCGGAGTAAACTTCCGCAGTAAAGGGGTCTCTCGTGGGTACGGGGCATCTCTTTGAGATTCCTTCTCCTCTGAAAACCACCCCTCCCAATCTGAATTCTCTGCCCACCAATCTGTCTTCCCAAAATGGGATATCCACATCAAGCTCTATATTTGCCCTGAACCTTCTCCTTACATTTTCCTCCGATACTCCGAACAGGACAGATACTCTTCTTATACTTCCGAGGGATATAACCGTAGGGCCGTGAGCCTTCTTATCGTCGGGAAAGCCTCCATCCTTTGAGCGTTTAAGGAAAACTCTGTATCCCAAAACTTCTGATAGCCAGTCGCTTATCTTTTTGGTCTCCTCCAGTACAAAACTCTCCGATTGATTTTTGAATTCCAGCTTTACCGTGCCTGCTTTTAGGTCGTAGAAAGCCCTTATCCTGTGTATATTCTTTTCCCTTTTTCCGCTGATGGCGTTTCCCTCCTCGTCAAATATGGCGAACTCCCTATCGTGCTTTAGCGAGCCTTTTTTTACTGTCTGCGTACTTTCCACATCTACGGGGTCAAGCCCCTTTATGGGATACACTCGGATTTTATAGACCTTCACACCCGCACTCATCTGGGTATCTTTATGCCGTATTTCTGTATTCTGTAGCTCACCTGTCTGGGGGTCATTCCCAGTTTCTCGGCGGCCTTTTTTATAACAAAGTCGTTCTCCCTCAGAGCTTCTTCTATCAGCTTCCTTTCAATCTCCCATATAGAACCTTTGTCGGGCTGTTTTACAGGCTCTTCCTTTACCCGGTGGGTCACACTCTTTTTGGTCTTTAACTCCGGAGGAAGGTCTTTGGAGGTAAGGACTCCATCTGTATCGAGGATTATCATTCTCTCTATGACGTTCTGAAGTTCTCTAACGTTTCCCTTCCACTCGTAAGACATAAATGCCTCCATAACCTCCTGAGATATGTTTACGCTCTTCCCGTATTCCCTCGAGAAGCTCTCGACAAAATGATTTACGAGAATAGGAATGTCTTCCCTTCTATCCCTGAGAGGGGGTATGTATATGGGAACAACGTTCAGTCGGTAGTACAGGTCTTCCCTGAACTTTCCCTCCTCCATTAAACTCTCAAGCTCCCTATTTGTGGCTGCGACTATTCGAACGTCTACCTTTACAGGTTTACCTGAACCTAGCCTCTCTATCTCCTTCTCCTGAAGGACTCTTAGGAGTTTTACCTGAAGTGCAAGGGAAATATCGCCTATCTCGTCGAGGAATATAGTTCCCCCGTCAGCAAGCTCGAACTTTCCCTTCTTAGAGGTGTACGCTCCTGTAAAAGCTCCTTTCTCGTATCCGAAAAGCTCTGCTTCCAAAAGATTTTCCGGTATTGCCGCACAGTTCACAGTTATAAAGGGCTTATTTGCCCGTGGACTTAGGAAGTGTATAGCCCTCGCAAATACCTCTTTTCCCACGCCACTTTCTCCCCTAAGCAAAACCGTTGCGTTGGTAGGGGCTACCCTGTGAACTACATCCAGAACATCTATTATGTGCTTGCTCCTTCCCACTATGCCCTCAACCTTTAAATCCTTGTAAAGTCTCTTTATTTCAACTTCCAAGGCTCTCTTTTCACTTTCGAGGGCGCTTTTCTCTTCCTGAACCTTTTTCTCAAGAGAAAAACTGCTGGATATAAGCGTAGCCACCATGTTCAAAAACTTCGTAAGCTCGTCCAAGGATTCCCTGCCGGAGATTACCCTATCCGCACTCAAAACCCCTATAACTCTGCCCCCGCTCTTTATTGGAACAGCTATAAAGGCAATTCTCTTGTTTTTTACACTCTTCCTTTTCCATAGCTTGTTGAGGAACTCAGGCTCCTTAGAGATGTCGGGTATAACTATCGGTACTCCGTGCTTCCAAACCTTACCCGTAATTCCCTCTCCCTTCTTAAAACCCTCTCTGGGAAAATTTCCCGACGAGGTGGCTTTTACGACTATCTGGTCTGTTGAGGGGTCGTATATGGTAAGCGTAATCCTCTCAAACCCCGTGAGCTTCCTAAGTAACCTAAACACATACGGAACAGTTGCCTCAAGGTTCAAAGAGCCTGCAAGGAGTTTACTTACCTCGTAAAGGGTTTCAAGTTCTAATTTGCAATCCATATTAAGTTATTTTTGCATAATCTCCGACGAATTTTGCAACCTTACTTCTGAAAGCCTCTGCCGTAAACCGCTTTGCCCACTCAAGACAGCGCCTTGATATAAGTAAATAGCTGTCCCTATCCTGCCAAAGCTCTAAAACTCTATCAGCCATCTCTTTGTAGTTGCTTACCAATGCACCGGTTATACCGTCCCTTATACTGTCCCTTAGCCCATGAACCTTATAGCCAATTGCAGGCGTTCCGTGTGAGTTAGCTTCTATAACTACCATTCCCCAACCTTCCCTTATAGAAGGAACGAGCAAGAAATGAGATTTTTTAAGAATCTCAAGCTTTTTACTTTCCGGAATAAACCCCGTAAATATCAGCCCATCAATCCTATACCTGTTCTCAAGGTAATTACGCAAGGGACCGTCACCGACTACAATCATCCTTGCGTCTTTAACCTTTTCCTTAACAAGGGCAAAGCTCTTTAAGGCATCCTCCGGGTTTTTTGTTTTCTTAAGTCTTCCTAAATACACGAGGGTTAGGGTTTTCTCCTTGGCAGGGGGTTCGGAAAGTACACTGTAACTCAGAGGTGGGTTTATAACGCTAACTCTCTCAAATCCAAGATTAAGGAGGTCTTCCTTCGTGGATTCTGAAACCGTTAGACAGGGTGTTTTCCTGTAAAGACGCGCAAGGAACTTCTCTATGTATCTGAGAGGATAACCCATTACGCCGAACTCCGCATTAAAAAACTCCTGATAGAGCTGGTGAAACAACACCACGGAGCTTTCGTGCCAAAAGGAAAAATAGCCCGTTCCGTTGAACTCGTCTATAACGAGGGAGTAAAGCTCTTTATTCTTTAATAGATGTAAAAATCCGTAAAGGTGTGTCGTAAGCTCGTTTCCTTTTCTCATGAAAAGTATATTGTTCTTTGCCTCTTTACTTTTTAAGCCATCTGCACGGGAGGAAAACCAAACTACACCGTATCCTTTATCTACGAGGAACCTTGCAAGCTCTAAGGTGTACCTCTCCGCTCCACCGCTCTGGGGATGCCACGGACATCTGCGGTTGAGTATAAGAACCTTTCCCCTCATGCTAAGTATAAGGAGACAAGCCAGAGCAGGTATCCCAAAACGCCGGATACTATAAACCTCCTGCTCCTAAGCCATATCCATGCAATCGTGCTTCCGACCCATAGGAGTAACGAAAAAGGAACCAAAAAGCCCCATACCGCATGCGTCTTTCTCCTGTAGGTTTCCTGTTCTAAGACCGCACTTTTAAGCTCTTCGCTCAAATTTCCGTGTTTTTGCTTTAGATAAGATAGCTTTAAGCCTATTATCTTTTCTGTGGCAAAGATTTCCACATCTTTAAAAGGAGAGTAAAAGCTCTCCACCTGCCTTACCGCTGCTCTTAGAGTTTCGTAACAGTGGAGTTTTTCGTCAAAGGTCTGAAGTTTCTCCTCACATAGTTTTTTTAACTTTTCAACTGCCTTTTCGGAGTATCCCAAAAATGGAACGTGAGCAAGTATAACCTTTTCGTAATAGTCCACAGCGGACACGAAATCCCTTTGCCTTTCCATTTTCTTAGCTTCCTTCAAAAAATCTCTTTGAAGGTCTATGTTTTTATATATGAAAAACACAAAGGTAAGCATGAAAATAATAGGCACAAACACCTTAGCGTTCGTCATGTTTTTTCTCTCCCTCGATGTAGTAAAAGTTCTTTGAAAGGTCATTATGCTGAGCTATTTGAAAATACATATTCATAAATGTATCTATTTCCTCATTAGGGTTGGAGAGGGTAAAAAGAGTCTTCTTTTCCAGAATTTTTGATGCCATGGCGAAGTTGTAAGATACAAATTTACACAGGTTAACCGTGAAGTAGTCATCGCTTTTGTGGGATATACAATCCCTGTAGGGTGTAAACATAAACTTCTGGAAGTATAAGAAGTTATCCTCTATCCATCTCTTGTGTTTATCTTCTTCTCCCTTCGGAACGAGTTTGTAGTAAACGAGGTAAAACTTTGAACTGAGAGCATCACTCAGGAATATGCTCTTGTCTATGTGTCCCGAGGAAAAGAGCCTGTTATCCCTTGCAAGGTCTAACAAGTCCCCTCCGAAGAACTCCTTATGGGTAGCTTTGTAGAGGTCTGAAGGCTGACAGCCTCTCAGGTATATAGAGTTTTCCTCCGGAGGAATCTCAACGTTACATATATCGTTCCTGAACCCCATAAGGCTTTTTAAATACCAAGACAGGAAAATAGCGTTATCTCCCCGCGTTATGAAGAAGCTGTAACCGGGCATCGTGGTAAGCGTGGTTTTCATGTAGCTGTATGGAACGTAATTTCTGCTAAAGTTCTGGTCTAACGCTCTATCAAATAGAAATAGAAGGGGAAATGTCAGCACCACCAGAGGTACAACTCTGTAAGCAAGCTCCATATTTTTCTTTTTGAAAAACTCATATATCACGGTTAGAGGTAAACTACACAGCAGGGCAAAGAGCAAAAATGCAGGCATGTAATACTGGTGTGCAACTATGTAAAGGTGTCCAATATCAAGTTCTTCCCTTGCCAGAGTTATTTTGGCAAGGAATATTCCGAACATAAAAAAGGAGGTTAGTATGAATGCGAATGCCCTTTTGGACTTTTTAAATAGTAAGAATAATCCCAACAAGAAAAGAAATACACCTACAAAGGTAAAGTTTTTAACCAAAATAAAGGTTAGGTTTTTTATTGCAATAACGTAGCCTTCTAAAAAGCCAAAACCACTCTCCACGGCTTCTAAGGAAGACGCTTTGCCGTAAGGCTTTCTAAGAAACATGTAGATGAAAGAACTTAGGTCTTTTGTGGGCATAAAGAGAAAGGCACTTTCCGAGTAACTTCTTACTATAGCATGCAGGTTTACGGTAAACCCCAACAGGAACAAAGGGATACTTTTCAAACCGTCAACTACGGCTCTTTTACCAAAGCTTAGGAACAGTAAGGCTAAAGGGACTAACATAAATAGAGCGGTGTGATGATTCCCCGAACTCAAACCGAGGATTAGGGCAGAGGTGTAAATGTACTCCTTTTTATAGCCTTTCAAAGAGGCTAAAACCCCCATATACAGCAAAAACGTTATTAAAAACAGGTTCAAGGGATAGAACTTCAGAACAACGGATTGCCCCATAAAGGAGTATGTAAAGGCTACATATACAACGCCAAACAGAGCAACAGTGCTGCTTTCGGTTAAAGCTTTAACAATCTTAAAAAGTAAAAAAAGGCTTAGGATTGAAAACAGAACAGAGCCAAAAATCATTCTTTCCGAGATATTACCTACAGGCAGGAAAGAAAGGAGCTTGTTTACTTCCAAATAAAGGGGACAACCCGGAGGGTGAGCTATACCGAGGGTTTGAGAAGCTGTAGCCAATCCACCTCCATCGCCCGTAGATATAACGGGATAAAAAAACAGCGTATATACAAGGGTTATAAATAGGAAGGGAGCAAGGAACATTTAGGTTGAGATTACCTCACACTTTACACCTTTATAACCAAGGATACACCTTGCTTTATACGCCGTTATTCCTCCGAGCGATGCGTCTACAGTTCCACCGGATACAGTTCCATCCGTTTCACAGGTAAAGGTTCCGCTTATGGTTATGGTAAGGTTGTAGTCCGGAACCGTGGTATCCGCACAATTCTTTAGATTAAGGGAAGTTATATCCAAAGTTACAGCGCTGTCTGACACGTTAGCTATACAGTAAGCTATTATGTCCTTTGCACATGCGTTGGACACGGGAAGAGCAAAGGATGTAACCTTCGATTTTTGCTGATACTTTATGTA